>JAFDCJ010000558.1 GCA_019312835.1 Deltaproteobacteria bacterium | reverse complement strand
GCTATAGGTCTTGCAGGCTTCGACACAGGCATGGGTTTGACAGCCTTCACATTTTTCCTCATCGATGATGACCTTTATCGTTCTTTCGTTAAATTCCATCGTATTCCCCCATCTTCAGATGATTGCATATTTTTAATTGATTGCTGATGAATTCGTAAAAAGCCGGATTCATCATGTGTTTGGTGTTTCGTATTTGGTGTTTGGTATGAAATATTGTGTGTCACATGCAACTGTTAGATCACCAAACACTCAACACCAAATACTAAAAACTTTCGTAAAAAGGTCTCTTTCTTACCTTTTTACGAAATCATCAATATTCAATAGTCATTTATCCTTGCGGTATTCATCGACCAGGGCCCTGACGCGGCCACCGATGAATTTGGCATCGTAGACATGCTCGCGGTCATAAATTTCTATTCTGGCATCGAGATCCGCCAGGCCTTCTTTCAATATCTCCTGGGATCTTTCTTCTTTGTTGCCGCACAGCAGCAGCACCACGGGAAATCCCGGTCTTTTGGGCAGTTCCTCCCTCAGGGCCTTTACGATGGCGTGGGCATGATGCCATTGCTCCTGGTTGGCCATCATAAAGCCGGCCAGGAAATAACCTTCAATCCCGGGGATGGACATGATCAGCTTTATCACCCGGTAGACTTTGGAGGCCGTCGGGTTGCCGCTGGTATCGGCATAATCGGCCACCTTCAGGTCCACCTTGTTGAGGGCATCCATGCCGAGCATAGCCGCGCCGCCGCCGATCCCGTGGTAGCCGACGTATCCGCCTTTGGCCACCTCTTCGGGCTCTGCCATCTGGGCCACATAGCTGGTACCGCGAAAATCGCTTTCCTCAAAGGACCAGGCGATCAGGTCGAACTCGGAGGGCTCTTTGAGAAACTCACGCCCGATTTTGATTCCCAGCTCGGGGTGCCGAAAAAGTGCCTGGTCATCGATGGCCATCCGGCAGTCGGCTGCCAGGACTTTATTGTCCGCAGTCAACACCAGTGGATTTATCTCCAGGGTGCGGCAGTCCATCTTCTGAAAGGCCTTAAAAAGCTTGAAGACAATATCGGCTACCTGGCGCAGGACCTTGCCTTTGACCCCCATCGAGGACACCATGTTGAGGGTGTCGTACGGCATCAGCCCCTTGATAACATCCACGTTCATGATCGCAATCTTGTCCTCGGGAACCGACTCGATATCCACCCCACCTTCGGGACTGAACATCAGCACCGGGCCGCGCACCTCCTGGGCGGAGTTAATAATCACACCGGCGTAAAATTCCTGAGTGATATCTAGCTTTTCCTCAACCAGGACCTGCTTGACCTCGAGTCCTTTAACCGCCATCCCCAGGATTTCCGCCGCCGCTTTTTCAGCCTCATCCGGGGTGTCGGCAAATTTTACGGCACCTGACTTGCCCCGGCCTCCCGCCCAGACCTGAGCCTTCACCACCACGGGCCGGCCCAGCCTCTCGGCCGCCGCTCTGGCCTCTTGAGGGGAATTCGCGACCACCCCTTCTGGAATCGGGATACCCGATTTGCTGAAAATTTCTTTACCCTGATACTCAAAAAACTTAGCCATACTGCCTCCATCACCATGATGGTGTCCATCCGTAAACGGCGTCTTTTTCCACCGGGGACGTTATCGGTCGACTTAAATCCCCGGAATACCAAAAGCATTCCTTCGGTTTAAGTTTGCCTTTCGCCGGGCCTGGACGCCAAATCCACCTTTTCAGGATGGACACGGTTTAAAGATCTATGTTTAATCCGGAATGTTACAGTGGTAAGACCAACTAACCATAAACCATAAATGTAAACACCTGTCAAGGGGTTTATCCGTATCAAAAAATTGGGGTTGACAACGATATTTGGTGATAATATAGTATCTTCACTATGATTTGGTTCGGGTTGAGCGATTTCGGCAGCCCGCCGGCATAACCGCTTTGGCCGGATAAAATCTTAACCTTTTGCCCCCAAAATTTCCCAAGGTATGATGGTCAGGCCAAAATTCAAACCGATCAAGCAGGAAAAAATCTCAACCAAAATAGTGGAGCAAATCAAATCCCTTATCAAAGAGGGGGAATTGAAACCGGGCGACGCCCTGCCACCCGAAAGAGAGCTTGTCAAAGTCTTTAACGTCAGCCGCGCTTCTCTGCGCGAAGCCCTGAATTCGCTGGCCGGCATGGGATTTGTGGAAATGTCCCAAAAGCAGCGCACGATCGTTAAATCCCTGGCGTCGGGCAGAATGACCGAACCGCTTCACCTTCTGATAAAGGACGACATCCAAACGGTTTTTGAGCTGATTGAGGTCCGCAAGGCCATCGAAACCTGGAATGCGTTTCACGCCGCCCAAAGGGCCAAAGCGGACGATATCACCCGTCTTGAAAAAGCCCTCGAATCAATGGAAACCAAATTGGCGCAGCACATCAGCGTGGTTGAAGACGACGCGGATTTTCACCTGGCAATCGCGGAGGCCACCCACAATAAAATACAGACCCATTTGATGTTCTCGATCTATGACCTGCTGAAAGAATCTCTGGGTGGGTACTATGAGCTCATCGATATGCAGAACGTATATCAGCAACATCGCCTGGTGGTAGACGCAATCAAAAATCGCGACGCGGAACTGGCAAGCAGTCGGATGCGCGATCATCTCGATTATGTGGAGTCCAGGGTAAAGGAATTTTCCGCTAACGATGGGGCGTCCAACTGAGAATTCATCTTTTCCATTTCAAAGCGCCTTAAACACGATATCCTCGTTAACCTCCCGCATGATTTTCAGAATTTTCTGAATAGTTTCATCGGAAGTGCAGGCATACAGATAGGCCTTTTCACGTTCCAGCCGGAAGCGGATAAACCCGTATTTAATCAGGGCCCATTTCGGCCCTTCCACCATCCCGATTGCCACTGCCTTAACCTGAATAGTCCGCCGGAAGCTGGTCAGTTCCATGTCGCCGTCGGCGGTGATGCTGACCTTATAAGATATGGCCAGGGCAAAATACCAGGCGTAGACCATGAGAAAGGTGATCATGAGGCTGCGGGCCAGGGGCCATCCCCAGGAGAACCCGATCGACCCGATCAGCAAAAGACAAATGACGGTCCAGGCGATTAAAATCCCAAAAAAGACCCCCACGAAAAGGACGGGTGATTGATAAACATAGTGTTTTGGTATAGTTAAGGATTTCGTCACTATTTACATCCTGCGGGGATATCCCACGCCAGCGCCATCATGATTTTGGACTGACCATCATACCGCCTTAGTTTACCGGTAAAACGGGTGGTTTCGAATCACGGAATGCTCAGGGTCAACAGAAACAGCGACTGTAGCCATTCTGCTAACCAGAAGAAATCGTAAAATATAATTGCCGGATAGCTTTGTCAACCCTAATCTCCCGGGTGGAAAAAAAACTTGACAGGTCTATTTTATTGTGTTTAATGGAAAGCTGGTCTTACCATCCGTAACATAAGCGTACGGCTTTTCTTGCTAAAAAGTTTGTAGCCCGGATGGATCAAGGCCGATGCGCCGGGAAATCTTCGGTTGATTTTCCGGCTCAAGGATAGGGGAGTCAACGACCACCCGCAAAGCGGGTGGCTTGGATTTTCCCGCCCTTGGGGCGGGGAAAGACAAAAGCACGTAAGTGCTTTAATCGTTGCGGTTGTAATCCGCCTCAGGCGGATTTGTAAACAACCAATCATTTCTTTCATTCTCCCGCCCTTTGCCGGTATGTGGGGACCGCGTGGCAAACGATTACCGGCAAAGAATGTTTTCTTGACACGTAAGTATTATCTTTGTAAGAAAGTCTGGTACCGCATTACAGAAACGTGTTCTATAATGCGAAACGCCAGTGCAATCCCTTCTCTCCTTCGGGCTGAAAAAGCCCGAGCCGGTTTTCAGCAAACCGCAATATATGATGACAGGAAGGGAAATATCCAAGTGTAGTCCGGTAGAAATTGTTGCCGGGGATTTCTCGGTGGATGGATTCGCACCGGATTTGGCGAGCGCTGTTTTACAGCACCCGGCCAGAACGGGCGAAGCAGTCCATCATAACTTTCTCAGAGGAGGTAGAGATTATGAAGAAGGATAAGACGGAAAAGGCCCCGAAAAAAACCACTCGACGAAACTACCTGAAAAAGGGCGTTGCGGTAGCCGGGGCAGCAGCAGTGGCACCCACTCTATTTAATATCCGAACCGCTAAATCAGCACCGATCACCTGGCGCATCCAGACCTCATGGCCCGGCGGCATCGGCCTGGATATTTTCAGAGAATGGTGTAACGGCATCCAGGAAAAAAGCGGCGGCGAATTGATCTTCAAACCGTTTACCGCCAAGGATGTCGTCGGTGACTTCCAGTTGTTTGACGCGGTTAAAAACGGCGTTCTGGAAGGCATGAACCCGTTTACGATTTACTGGGCCGGCCGTATGCCGGCGTCGGTTTTTTTAACCTCCTACCCCATGGGCATGCGCAATCCCCATGAATGGGATGTCTTCTACTACGGTCTCGGTGGCATCGAAATCACCCGCGACCTTTTTGCGCAATTCGACATGTATTATGTGGGCCCGATCCACCACGGCCCCAACATCATCCACTCCAAGGTGCCCATCCGCTCTATCGAAGACTTCCGCGGCCGCAAAATGCGGGTTCCGGGCGGAATGGTTGCCGAGCTGTTCACCGCGGCCGGCGCCAAAACCACCCTGCTGCCCGGCAGTGAAATCTTCCCGGCCCTGGAAAAAGGCACCATTGACGTGGCCGACTACGTGGGTCCGGCAGTTAACTATGCCCTGGGCTTTCACCAGGTCACCAAGTACATCTCCATGGGCCCGGCCGGCTTTATGTCCATCTACCAGCCCGTCGACTTGATGGATCTCACCGTTGGGATGAAAGTATGGAACGAACTGCCCCAACACCTGAAGACCTTTGTGGAAATGGAAGTACACAGCTATTCCGACATTCATCATGCCAAGATCCAAAAAGCCGACCAGGATGCGTGGGTCAAATTTGAAGAAGCCGGTACGATTGTAACCCGGTTGAAAGAAGACGATGTCGCGGCCTTCACCAAACTGGCCGTGCCGCTGTGGTACAAGTGGGCCAACCGCGACAAATACGCGGCCAAGGTGTTCAAGATGCAGCTCGACTACATGATGTCGGGCAGCCTCGGCTACGTCACCCCCGAAATGATCAAGGGCCAGCAGCTGAAGTTTGTGTAAATTCAAGTTCATGACTTCCGCCGTTGATCTGACAACGACGAATAAGGAACCGCCTCCGTGGCGGTTCCTATTTTCATATATTGGCCGAAACCTGGCTGCGATTGTCGGGGGATGAAACTGTTCGGAGGCGGCCGGTTATATCACGCGGCCGTTTAGTCTAAATAATACTTTTCAAGTTAGGATAGATTTATGCCACACATGACTTTTGTACTACCTCACTGGCTTTACTGGGGCGGTTTGATTTTCGTGCCCTTTATCGCAATGTACATCGTTCGCAAGCAGAGAGGCAAGGAAGTCGACGGCACCTTATCAAAACGCATTGCCTACCTGCTTTGGTTTTGCGGCGGATTTATCGGACTCCATCGTTTCTACGTCAGAAATGTCCTGGGCTTCGTCTATATACCGATTTTTATCGCCCTCCTGCTGTTTAACGTCCAGGTGCGCAGTGCGGTAGATCAGATTTCCGGTGCCAAAAATGAAGTCAGCATCGCCGAGTTTAATCTCGAGAGAGCTCAAAAGGCGGTGGAGAACGGCCAGGACGGTGCCCAGCAAAAGCTGGATATTGCCAAACAGGAAATGGCCACCGCCCAGCAAGGTTTGGCTAAAGAGCAGGCTGTTTACGACAGTTGGTTCCGCTACACCAGTATCGCAGCCATCGTTATCGGGATCTTGCTGCTGATCGATGCCTTTTTGCTGCCGGGTCTGGTGAGAAAATGCGCGGAACGGGAAAAACCCACCGAAGAGGAGATTGCCAGAGCCAGGGCCAAAAAGGAGGAGTTCGAGAGGCTTGGCAAAGCCGAAGCAACCATTGAGGTTGAAGTTCAAAATCCGTTTTTTCACTGGATCGACAAGATCAATGGCTATGTCGGCGAGTATGTCAGCTTCTGGTCGATCATCGCCGTATTTGTCTATTACTACGAAGTGCTGGCCCGCTATCTCTTCAATTCCCCTACCAACTGGGCTCATGAAAGCATGTTTCTGATGTTCGGCATGCAGTATGTGATGGCAGCCGGATTTACCCACCGTGAGCACGCCCATGTCCACGTGGATGTCATCTACCAGTACTTCCCGGTCCGCGCGAAGGCTGCCATCAACGTGTTTACGTCGATCTTCTTTTTTATTTTCTGTATTGTCTTATTCTGGACCGGCTGGGTGTTTGCAGCGGACTCCATCAGCGTGTGGGAGGTGTCATTTACCGAATGGGCCATTCAGTACTGGCCGGTAAAATGTACATTGGCCGCCGGTGCGCTGCTTCTGATGCTCGACGGAATTGTCAAATTGATCAAGGATCTGGTCGTCCTTTTTGGAAAGAGGGTATAAACTATGGGTTTGGAAATAACGATTGGCTGGCTTACATTTTGGATGTTTAGTACGTTGATTTTCCTGCTCCTGCTGGGTCTGCCGCTGGCCTTTGTCACCGGCGGCCTGGGAGTGGTGTTCTTATTTCTATTCGGGGATGCGCAGATGCTTCACATCTTGCCGTCGCGTATCTTTCCGTTTATGACCGACTATCAGCTATCGGCCATCCCGCTGTTTATTTTCATGGCATCGGTGCTGGCTGCGGCCGGGTTGATCGAAGAGCTGTTTGACGTGGTCTACCAGATTCTGGGCGGCTTGAAGGGTGGATTGGCCACCGCCACCATTATCGCTGCGACCATTCTGGCCGCCATGGTGGGCGTGATCGGCGCCGCCGAAGTTACCATGGGCATTGTTGCATTGCCGGCCATGCTCAAGCGCAAATACAACCCGGTGATGGCCTGCGGGTCCATCCTGGCCGGGGGGACGCTGGGCATCCTGATCCCGCCGTCGATTCTGGCCATTATTTTTGCGGTGGTCGCCCAGCAATCGGTGGGCGAGCTGTTTATCGGCGCATTTTTTCCGGGCTTTTTGCTTTCGGGCATGTACATCCTTTACGTCACCGGCCTTAGCTACATCAAAGATGGCTACGGACCGGCCCTGCCGAAAGAAGAGCGGATCAGTGTCAAAGAAAAAATCATATTACTCAAGGGTATTATCGCACCGATCCTGCTGGTTTGCCTGGTTTTGGGGGTCATTTTTACCGGTGTGGCCACCCCGGTGGAAGCGGCCGGTATCGGTACCTTCGGCGCCCTGGTGGTTGCCGCCCTGTCGCGCAAGCTGTCCTGGACCAATATTGCCACCGCCGCCATCACCACCCTCAAGGCCTCCACCATGGTGCTGTGGATTATGTTCGGCGCCAGTATATTCGTCGGCTTCTACATCGTCAACGGCGGACAGCAGTTTGTGACCGCGTCCCTGCTGGGCACCGGCCTGGGTCCTTACGGCATTCTGCTGATCATGATGGTCCTGCTGATCCTGCTCGGCATGTTTCTGGACTGGGTGGGTATTCTTTTGCTGGCGGTTCCGATTTTTGCTCCGATCATGCGTTCTTTGCCCTGGGATGGCGTGTTTGGTTTTGCGGGAGTACCCGCAGGCGAGGTATCGTTATGGTTCGGAGTGGTCTACATGGTGAACATGCAGATGTCCTTTTTGAGTCCGCCTTTCGGCTACGCGCTGTTTTATCTGAAAAGTGTGGCGCCGCCGGAGATCACCATGGGAAT
>JAFDCJ010000557.1 GCA_019312835.1 Deltaproteobacteria bacterium | reverse complement strand
TCTGGGGATTGCCGTAGCCCCTTAAAGCGCCGCACAGGGATTTGTTGGTAAACACAGCCTTGGCCTTAAAGCTGTAATTCGGAATTTTATATAAACCGACCCCGGTGGACAAACAGTCGGCCAACACCCCGATGTAATGGGTGCCGTAACCGCCGACATCGGAGACGATGTCGACGTCATTGGCCGTGAGGGTGCCGTCTTTGGTCACACCGGTCTTTATCTTGATGGTCATGGGATGCCGGGTTTCGGTGGCCATAAAATCTTCTTCTCTGCTAAAAGACATGCGGACCGGCCGACCCGCCTGGCGCGAAAGCCAGCTGCACATCACCTCGAGACCGTGGATCAGGCCGCAGCGGCCGCCGAAAGACCCGCCGGTATGGGGTTTGATGACCCGGACCTTATTCAGCGGTAAGTCCAGTGCCCCGGCAAGATAGTGCCGGCTCCAGTGCGGCAACTGGGTGGAGGAATAGACGAGCAGTTTGCCGCTGGGCTGAAAGTGCGCCACACAGGTACCGAAAGGCTCCAGGGCCGCATGTTTCTGCTTGGAGGTCCGGTAGGTATTTTCAATGATGATATCCGCCTGTTTGAAGCCTGCATGGACGTCACCGTACAACTTTTCAAATTCAAAGGCGATGTTGCCGCGCGCGTGTATTTTAATCCCGGTTGCGTCCATGGCCTGGAAAGGGTCCAGCAGGGCCGGCAGGGGTTCGTAGTCTACTTTGATCAATGCCAGGGCATTGTCTGCCGTCGCCTCATCGTCGGCCGCCAGGGCCAGCACGGGGTCCCCGATAAACCGCACCACATTGTCGCGCAAAAACATCTGCTGTTTTTTTTCTTCGGTCCGCAGATAAAACCAGTACTCGACCACCCGGGGAACCTCCAGGATAGTGGCCACCGCCCTGACGCCGGGCAATTTTACCGCCGCCGAGGTGTCGATATGCTGAACCCTGGCGTGGGCATGGGGGCTGCGCAGCAATCTGGCATGCAGCATGTTGTCAAGCTTTATGTCGGCTGCGTATTTGGCGGACCCGGTGACCTTGTCGATGCCGTCGATGCGCTGCAGGGATTTTCCAACTGCCATGGGAACATCAGGCATTGGTATCCTCCTTGATCTCTTTGGCAGCCTTTAGAACGGCTCTTACAGGCTGGTCATACCCGGTGCAACGGCACAGGTTGTTGGACAGGTGTTGGCGGATTTTGCCCTCGCTGGCTTCCGCGTCCATGTCGATCAGGGGTTTGGCGGCCATGATCATGCCGGGGGTGCAGTACCCGCACTGAACGGCAGCCTCACTGACAAATGCCCGTTGCAGCGGGTGAAGCTCAGAACCTTTATGAAGCCCTTCGATGGTCACAATGGCGCAGTTATCGGCCTGTGCTGCCAGAATCAGGCAGGACAGGACCGCGTGGCCGTTGAGGTTCACCGTGCAGGTGCCGCATTCCCCTTGCCCGCAGCCTTCTTTGGTGCCGGTCAGGTCGAGTTGATCCCTGAGGACATCGATCAGCCGGTCATCCGGCTTAACCGCGAGTTCCTGCCAGGAACCGTTGACCTGAATTCGAATGTTGATCGTGTTCATCCTTCACACCTTTGCCGACTGGTTTCCAATGCTCTTCGCACCAATACCCCGACCATTTCCCGGCGATAGGCGGCGGTTGCGCGAATGTCACCGATCGGGCTGATCTCTTCAACGACTGTTGCAGCCGCTTCGCTGATGGCCTTCCCGGTGAGTTTTTTACCGGCAAGCACGGATTCCGCCCCCGGTGCTCGTAAGGCAATCGGCGCGACGGCTCCCAGCGCTATTCGGGCCACCTCACAGTGTCCCCGGGAGCCGGTAAGCAGGGTGGCGACATTCACGACGGCCATGTCAATGGCGGTTTGCTGCCGCCTGAGCTTGATAAAAGCGCTGCCGGTATTTTCCGGCTGGCGGGGAATGCAAATTTCCAGCAGTATCTCATTGTCGTCCAGGGCCATATAGTTGGCGCCCCGGAAAAAGTCTGTTATGGGAATTTCTCTTTGCCCGTCGGGGCCTGCCGCCAGGAGGGTGGCATCCATTGCCAGCAAGGGCAGCGTCAGATCCGCACATGCGGATGCATTGCATAGATTGCCTCCCACCGTGGCCCTGTTTTTAATGGTTGGGCTGGAATGGGCATCGGCAGCCTCTGATAGCGCCTGATAGGGTGCCGATGAGAATTCAGCGATGGCGCCGAGGGTGTTGATGGGGGTTGCCGCACCGATTCGAATGCGGCGGTTCTCGCTTTTAATATAATTCAAATCCAGGTCGCTGATATCCACCAGATGAGCAATATAATGGGTCTTTCCAACGCCGGGACGCCGGGGAAGAATATCGGTCCCGCCTGCAATCACCCTGGCCTTTCGGCCGAATTTTGAAAGGATTTCAACAGCCTTTGCAAGATCCTGCGGGCGGTGATATTCATCGATTAGCAAATAAGCATTCATTGCAGGAATTCCAGATGCTCCTGTTTAAGGGCGGCCTTGCGCACCTTGCCAAGGGCGGTACGGGGAAAGTCCGTCTTAAAAACGACCTTCTGAGGCCATTTGTAGCGCGCCAGCTTCCCCTCGCAGAATTCAATCACGTCTTCGGCCGTGAGCGCCGCGCGTTGTTTCAGCATCACAAAGGCACAACCGACTTCCCCCCAGTTTTCATCGGCAACGCCGACAACCGCGACATCTTCTATGTCCGGGTGACTGCGCAGCACCCGTTCGACCTCGGCCGGATATACATTTTCGCCACCCGATATATAGATGTCCCCCTTGCGGTCAACCAGATAAAAATAGCCGTCTTCATCCATACGGGCCAGGTCTCCGGTGTGCAGCCAACCCCCTCTGATGGTATCCTCCGTTTTTGCGGGATCCTGCCAGTATTCCGTCATCATAATGGATCCCCTGACGACGATTTCACCTACCTGACCGACTTCGCAGGGGCGCCCCTGACGATCGACAATCTTAACATCGGCATGAAAAACCGGCCGGCCTACCGATCCGGGCTTGCGAACGGCATCTTCCTCGTGGGCCCATAGAAGAATAGATGTTTCCGTTTGCCCCATAATCTGGCGCAGAGAGAATCCGGCTTCCTGAAACTGGGAAATGAGCTCCGGGGTCAATTTTTCACCGCCGATGGCGGCAACCTGCAACGTAGAATTGGCAACCTGTTCTTTAGCGTTTTCCTTGACCAGGGATTTATAGACCGTCGGGACCCCCAGAAACTTAGTGACCCGGTATTTACGGATATCCTCATGGGTTCGGTGGGGATCAAATTTTGGATGAATGATCAGTGTGCCCCCCTTGTAAAAAACCGGTGAGGCCTGGATGAAGAGCCCGCCGGAATGAAACAGGGGCAGTACAATCAGCATGATGTCATCGAAGTGGAGTTTAAAGAAAATGTCCGCGTTCAGGCAGTTGAAAAACGTCTTGCGGTGGGAGAGCACCGCACCTTTGGGGTGACCGGTCGTACCGGATGTGTACATGATGACATGGGGCTCCTCAGCGGCGGCCGGCGCCATGGACTCGGTCAGAAACGGGCGCTGTCCCTCACAGTCTTTCATCCCGGCATGGTAATCGAGAACGCCCTCTAAATTCAAGCACTCAGGGATACCGGCCAGCAACATCAGTGGCCGGCGGTCTTTGGGCGTGAGGTTGGAAACGGTCTCGGTATATTCGCTTCCGAATACAAACAGGCGCGGACGGGAATTGGTAAGAGTGTATTCCAATTCAGGTGCTGCCAACCGGTAATTTACGGGTACAAAAATGGCCCCCAATCTTGAACAGGCCAGGTAGATCTCAAGGAACTCGGGACAATTTGCCAGCATGACGGCAACCCGGTCCCCTTTTTCGATGCCCAGAGACTGCAGCCAGCAACATGCCTGGTTGACTTTTTGGTGCAGGTCACGATAGCTAGTTTTCTCGCCTTCATAGATGATGGCGGTTTTATGCGGATGCAGCACACTCCATCGCTTCACCCACCAGGCGATGTTCATCGATTTGAGCAATTTTATCCCTTTGATTTCACGTGATAGTCCACCCGGAAAGCGGGTGGACTATCACTTTATAGCACAATTAACCGCATCCATAAATATGAATGACATCTTTATAAAGATAAGGTTTCCAAAAAGTCCAATTTGCTTTATAAAGAATGTCCAGAAAACCGTTGGCGTCACAATACGGTTCCAAGTTGTGCTGTCACGGCAAGCGGAGATCAGAGAAGCAAAAACGGAGGAATTAATGAATATCATTGACAAAGCGCTGAAGGAAGATCGAACGATATTAACCGAGCATGAGTCCAAACAGGTTCTGGCATCCTGCGGCCTGCCGGTTACCCGCGAAGAACTGGTAAGCAATCCGGAAGATCTGCTCAGGGCCGCGGCAAGGATCGGTTACCCGCTGGTTCTCAAGGGCAGCTCGGCGGAATTCGCTCACAAAACCGAAGCCGGTTTGATCCGTCTGGATGTGAGAAACGACCAGGAGGCGTCCGCAGCCTATAAGGAAATCACCGCCGCCATGAATGCTGCCGGCGACGGAGCTGTTCTGGTACAACAGATGGTCAGGGGCCAGCGCGAACTGGTGGTGGGATTGGTTCGCGATCCCCAGTTCGGACCCTGCGTGATGTTTGGCCTGGGCGGCATATTCACCGAAGTCTTGAGGGACACGGTGTTTCGCGTGGCACCGCTGGCAAAACAAGATGCCCTGGATATGATGCAGGAAATCAGAGCCAGCAAAATTCTTGAAGGAACCCGCGGCATGGCGGCGGTGGACAAAGATATGCTGGCCGAAATTCTAATGGCGGTGGGAAAAATCGGGATGGAAAATGATCACATCAAGGAAATCGACATCAATCCGCTCATTATTTCCGACGGCAAACCGGTGGCCGTAGACGCCCTGGTGGTGCTGCAGACATCCTGACCGGTTTTTGTTTTCAACCCCATGGCCCCGGGGGCTTTACGCACCCTATCTGGAAGCTGAAGCCAAATTGCTGTTTGGCGAAACCATTACCGTACCTCTCTGAATATCGAGTCGATCATTTTCCTCAGCAAGCGCCGCGGCCAGCTTCTTGGCAGCATAAAAGAATATAAGTGCCCAGGCCGCCACTCCCCGTTGTTTGAGACCCCTCAGCCGTCATTTGGCCTTTATTTGCGACCGCTTTCAATCCTATCACAATCATTGAGACTGAAATTGCAATTGACAGCCGGGATGATCGGACCTATATTATGAGCAAATACTCATAACGATAACCGGCATGATATCAACTTTCGAACGCACCGGGGATCAATCGATGGCGTGAAATGAGAGGCCGGGATTGGGACAAATACCACGGCACGACCAACAACTAACTATTTGAAAGGAGGTGAATGACAATGCCCCAAGGAGATGGAACAGGTCCCCAGGACCAGGGCCCAAGATCGGGAAAAAACGCTGGCAGAGGCAGCCCCAGAGGCAGAAAAACCTCGCAGCAAGGCCGGGGCGGCAGAAGTGCCGGCCGCAGGCAGGGACAGGGAACCGGCAAAAGTGACGGCAGCGGTCAGGGAAAAGGCCGAGGCCGCGCTAGGGGAGCATAACGAATTTACGGGAGGCGATAATCAGGTCGGACTTCATCTGTTCGGCCAGATCGCAAGCATATTTAAATGCCTTGACCGCATCCTCGGATAAATCAAAGGCCACCATAATTTTATCGAGGTTTATCATTGGCCCCTCCTTTCAGTGAAAGATCACTGTCCCCGATAGGATTTCTTCCAGGGATGGCGCCGGAGTTCCTGCCAATTGATTATCGCCAGATGTAGGGCCCCGCAAAGCGGGATGTCATGTCTGATCATAGTCGGTTAGCCGGTTTTCCGGTTTGCCGGTCAGCCCGATAGAAAACGGATATTATCTGATTCTAGCCGGCTAACGGGAAACGGGCTTAACCGGCCAACCCTTAGTGTAGGTGAACATTTAAAACCGGATCGGGCCGGCCTTTGAACTATAAGATAGATGGGTTATCCGGCTATGCTTGGCAAGACCGCCATTGGATGTAAGATGCATTTTTAAGACAATTTCTAGTGATCGCAGACATTCGTGCCCGTTTTTAGTGTATTTTCCAGATACTGCTGAACCAACTCTTCCGGAGCTAAGGATGGCGCGCCGGTCAACACCTTTATCCCGTTTTGGGCACACAGATCCATCGCTCTGGCACCCATGCCGCCGGCAATGATGACATCGGCCCCCTGTTGATGCAGCCAACGTGGCAGCACGCCGGGCTCGTGGGGCGGTGGCACCATGGTCCGCTTATTCTTGATTTTATTATCCTCGACGTCGACAAGCGCAAATTCCTGACAATGCCCGAAATGGGCGGTCAGTTTTCCTTCGGCTAACGGAATGGCAAACTTCATCGTAAAAACCTCCTTTGAAATATGGTTAAACGTTAATTCAAACCGATCTCGGCGGACAAACGTTGCCAGATATTCGCGACCGCCTTTTCCGCCTCTGAACCGGTGTTGTATTCGAAAATGGTTTGGGCCTTGATCATCGCTTTGGTAAAAATGGGATCAAAGGGAATGCGGCCCAAACAGGCAATGTTCTTTTCTGCGGCATATTTTTCAATTTCCCGGGTCAGCCCTGAATTCAGGTCAAATTTGTTCACACAAACCATCGCCGGTATTTTAAAGTGGGCGGCAAGCTGCGCCACACGCTCCATGTCATGTTGACCGGACACGGTCGGTTCTGTGACAATGAGAACGGCCGTGGCGCCGCCGATAGAAGCGATGACCGGGCAACCCACTCCCGGGGGACCATCCGTTAGGATCAGGGCATGCTGGCGATCGGCGGCAAGTTTGCGTGCCTCCTGGCGCACCAGCGCGACCAGTTTGCCGGAATTTTCTTCGGCGATACCAAGACGCGCGTGCACCATGGGCCCATAGCGGGTGCTCGAAACAAACCACTCGCCGCAGGTGTTTTCCGGAAATTCGATGGCCGCTTCCGGACAGAAGTGGACACAAACCCCACAGCCTTCGCAATCTATGGCATTGACCTCATAGGCAGCACCGATGGCATCCCAGCGGCACATCTCCCGGCATAAGCCGCATTCGGTGCACAGGTCGTTGTTTATCACGGCGGTCTTTCCGGATTTAAAATCACTGCGGCGAATTACCTCGGGATCCAGGATCAAGTGCAGGTCGGCTGCATCCACATCGGCATCACAGAGCACCTTATTTTCAGCCAACGAAGAAAAGGCCGCCATTAAACTGGTTTTACCGGTTCCACCTTTGCCGCTGATTATGACGAGTTCTTTAATCTGTTGGGTATCCATCTTTTTTTCTATAATGATATGGTTGAGCTAATAATTCTCCATAGTATATCTTCACAAATGGGTGTTTGGTATTTAGTGTTTGGTATTTGGCAATGGCATATCTGCAGAGCTGCAATTTAACACTAAAAACTAAACCCTAGCCAATTTTCGGACCGCCGCTAAGGTGGGTTAAAGCGCTGTGTGATGATTAAGAATTATTGTCCGGCCAGGTTTTCGATCCTTTTGTAAAGGTCCAAAAATTGGCTTTTCCACTCCGGGTCAACTTCCACCAGCAGATCGCCTCTGGCATAGGCCTCGGCAATTCGGCGATCAAACGGGATCTCCATCAAAACCGGAATATCTTCTGCCGCAGCGTATTCCTTGACGCTCTGGTCGCCTGCATCAGATCGATTAATAACAAGGCCGCAGGGGGTGCTCATGATTCTGGCGGCCTCGACGGCCAGCTTCAGATCATAAAGCCCAAATGGAGTGGGCTCGGTCACCAGCAAAAGGAAATCAGCCGGCTTCATTGTCTCAATGACCGGGCACGAAGTTCCCGGAGGGGCATCCACAATGGTTAGCTTGGTCGGATCCGCAGATGCCAGCACCCTTTTGATCAACGGCGGCGACATGGCCTCTCCAACTCTTAATTTCCCATGAATGAACTCGATACCGTTGCGATGACCTTTTTGCAGAACGCCCAACTCCCGGCCTTTTTCAGAAATGGTTTTGGCCGGACAAACCGCCATGCAGCCGCCGCAGCTGTGACAGAGCTCTTCAAAAACCATCACGGTTTCTCCGGCCACCGCAATGGCGTTAAACTCACACAGATCGGCGCATTTTCCGCATCGGTCGCACAGGTCCAGACCGATTTCAGGCACCGGGGTGGTAACCGTTGCGGTAGCATCCAAAACAGGCCGGATAAACAAATGCGCGTTCGGCTGTTCAACATCGCAGTCCAGCAACTGAACCTCTGTTGCGATGGATGAGGCCAGATTGGTCGCCACCATTGTTTTGCCGGTTCCGCCTTTGCCGCTGGCAACGCTGATGATCATTGGCAGACTCCATCAGTGGCCATGACCCTGTATTGAGCGATAACTGCTTCCACTTCTCTTTCCACGTAGTCAATCACGGATGCCAACCTATCCTCGTCGATGGTCTGGATATCACGAGCCAGGTCCTCAACAGATTTTTCATCCAGCTCGGCAGTGCGGTGCACCAGATAAGCATCCACCTTGCCTTCCCCCCTCAGCTTGCCGCAGCCGCCTGCCACCCCCAGAAACTTACCATCCACAAAGATGGGGACGGCAAATTTCATCAGACCGGCATCGCACTCGTCAGTAACGGTAGCGCGTGTTTTCAGAACCCGCGCAGCCACATTTTGATGGGCAACCGAACATATTGATTGCAAGCCTTGCTGCGTCTTGCGAATAGACGGACATAGCCTGTTGGCCCATTTCTTAAAATCGGTGATCCTCATGCCCTGCGCATCGTAGACCGCCGCATTGAATCCGGATCGCCGGTTAATTTCTTTTTCAATCTCCACCCATTTATCAAGGGGCATAATGTCGGTAAGTTCCATGTTTTCTCTCCTGATGGTTACCCCTGCATACGTTTAATTGTGTTTTAATGCCCTGTTCCGCAGCAACTCCCGGTCCCCTGGCAGTCAGCCTGGTGCGGCCGGGAACCACAACAGCCGGTATCACCCGCTCCGGGCAGCCCGGTTGATGGGGCTCCGGACAAAGAAGAATGGGCTGACATAAGCTTATTCACGTTGGAACTTCCGCAGTAAGAACAATTTGGCGGTCCCGAAGAGCCACTGACCAGGATTTCGGTGACCTTCCCACAAGCCTCACAGTGATAATCATACAAGGGCATATTTTTCCTCCATTATGATTGTGCGCTTAAGCCATTAAGATTATTGAGGGGTTTTGAAACCACTTCTATACCCAGTGCCCTTCCACATCCGCTCCGGCGGCTATCCCCAGCTTTCCTTTTTTTAATTGATCGACGGCGTCCGCCACCCTCCCCCCAGCCCCCGTGATGACCTTGACGCCGGCATTTTGCAGCACTTTGAAAGCTTTGGGCCCGCAGTGTCCGGTGATCAGGGTATCGATATCTTGATCGGCGATGATTCTGGCGGCCTGAATCCCGGCCCCCTGGGGCGAGTTGAAATTTTGGGAATTTTCCACGGCATAAAAATCCATCGTTTCCGAATCCAGGATGATGTAGTAGTCGGCCCGGCCGAAACGCGGATCAAGATTAGCGTCCAGATCCCTGCCGGTCGATGAGATGGCGATTCGCATGACTTCCTCCATTTTTTTTATTTAAAAATGAGTGGTTATCTGTTAAATGGAGTTGAATTCCCCCAACGTAACCCTAGGCATATTATGAGTATATGCTCATAACTAATCTAAGGGTTCACGCGATGGTTGTCAAGCCTTTTTTAGTGGCCACCGAATGATTCTTTACGCTGTCCGGACGAAAGGGTATTCAGGATTGGGAAAAAGCTGGGAAATAGACGCAGGGACTGATGCTGGCGCCCTGCCGCAAACGATCGTATCGCCTGTCGACGGCGCGGAGATGGTTCTGGTACCAGGCGGCGAATTTACCATGGGAATCGATCAAGAGGAACTTTACCAGCTCTTCATTCTCGACGATCGGGAGAATCCGGTTTTCGCCACCGAAGTCCCTGCAACCCGAATCAATCTGGATGCCTACTATATCGACCGTTACCCGGTGACCAATTTCCAGTACCGCAAATTTATGGAGGCCACCGGGCACAGAGCCCCCATGCTCCTCGACCACCCGGATTGGGGCCAGCCCCTGCAACCGGTGGTGTTTGTTGGCTGGGATGATGCCAGAGCCTACGCCAAATGGGCCGGAAAAACCCTGCCCGGAGAGGCACATTGGGAAAAGGCCGCCCGCGGCACCGACGGCCGCTGGTGGGCCTGGGGCGACGAGTTTTCGCCCGACAGATGCAATTCCAGAGAATACGGACTTGAACACACATCGCAGATCGGCACCTTTGATAAAGGTGTCAGCCCCTATGGATGTTATGACATGTGCGGCAATGTGTGGGAGATGTGTGAAGGCCGGTGGCTGGATGACAGTTTGCCGATGCGTGGCGGATGTTTTTTGGGTTCGGCAACCTTTGTACGGGTTACCTGCCGCTGGACGCCGGAGGATCCCGTAAACGGCGCGCACTGGCTTGGCTTTCGGTGTGTAAAAGCCAGAGCATATTAGTCTATTAACGAAAGGATTTTTTATGGTTACTCGCAAAGAGATCTTTACGGATTGCACGCTGTGTTATCACAGCTGCGGGACGAAGGTGACGGTGGAAGATGGAAAGGCCGTAAAGATCAGGGGGCTGGAATCCCACCCTTTGAACAAAGGCCGTCTTTGCCCCAAAGGGGCCCGCGCTCTCGATGTGGTATATAGCCCCGACCGTTTGAGGCAGCCGCTAAAGCGCATCGATGGGGAATTCGAAGAAATAGCCTGGGATCAGGCTCTGGACGAGATCGCCGAAAAATTAACCCGACTTAAAAGAGAATATGGCCCGCAGGTTTTCGGATTTTTTTGTGGCTCTATCGGGGTGGAAAACCTGGAGATGTCCACCCTGGTCCACCTGCTGCGTTCGGGATACGGAACCCCGAATTTCTTCTCGGTGGAGAGCATCTGCTACCGCATGCGCATTCGAACAAGGCAAATGACGTTTGGGCGGTATCCCACCGAAGAACCGGATTCCAACCTATACATCCTCTGGGGCCACAACCCGGACCAGTCCGATTTTCCGCTCAAATTTTTTATGAAAAAAAATTTGAAAAAAGGCGCCAAACTGGTGGTGATCGATCCCAAGCGCATCCCCATGGCCGACCAGGCCGATATGTACCTGCGTATTCGGCCCGGCACGGACGGCGCCCTGGCCCTGGCCATGCTGAACGTGATCATTGAGCAGAACCTCTATGACCGCGAATTTGTGGAAAAGCACACCACCGGATTCGACAAATTGGTCCCGCACGTGAAGCCGTTCACGCCTGAATGGGCCCAGGAACTGACCTGGATCCCGGCCGACGACATCCGCGCACTGGCGAAACTCTTCGCCAGCACCAAAGGCGCCAGCATCTTTCAAGGCACCTGCACCCAGGATCAGACCGCCAATGGCACCCAGAACAGCCGCGCTTTTGCAGTTCTGCAGACCATCACGGGCAACATCAACGTGCCCGGCGGCTGGGTGACGAGCCCGCCGCCGCGGTTCGGGCACCCGGGCTACAGTGTGGAAGGCATGCCCCTGGGCGGTGACCAATATCCGCTTTTTTACGACCTCTGGGGCCGCAAGGCGCCATACGGTGTGGTAACGCTCGTTCCGGAAAGCATCCCCGAAAAGCTAAAGGCTTTTCTGGTCATCGGCGGAAATCCCCTGATATCCATGCCGGACAGCAAGGCCTTCAAAGCGGCCTTCGAAAAACTGGACCTGCTGGTGGTTCACGATCTTTTTATGACCGCAACAGCCCAGGCCGCCCATTACGTGCTGCCGGCCTGCTCCCATCTGGAAAAGTGGGGCATCGCCTATACGTACAACGTGTGCCACTGCCTGCCCTTTTTGATGCTTCGTAAGCAATGTATCGAGCCGCTGCATGCAAGCTGGTCCGAATGGCGCTTTTTGACCGAGCTCGGCCATCGCCTGGGGATGAGCGACAGCTTTCCCTGGAAGACGGAGAAAGATTTCGTATCATTCATGATTGAGCCAAGCGGATTGTCCTTTGATTATCTTTTGAACCAGAAACCGGAAGGGGATTTTTATGCCGAAAAGAAATACACGAATCCCGAAGGGTTCTTCCGCACCCCTTCCAAAAAGATCGAGATCTACAGCGATGCCCTGGAACAGGTCGGGTTCGATCCCCTGCCCTCCTACCTGGAGCCGGAACGGGGTCCTGAACGGGGGGATAGATCCTTTCTGGAAAAATACCCGTTGATCCTGTCCGTCGGCAACCGCAACCTGTATTATACCCACAGCCAACACCACCAGGTCGAGGCCCTTCAGAAACTATTCCCCGACCCCCTGGCCGAGATCGGGTCTGAAACAGCTCAAACGTACGGCCTGGCGGACGGTGATCCGGTCGTGGTTGAAACCAACCGGGGCCAGGTTACCATGAAGGCCCGGGTGGATGATCGGGTGGCTGAAGGCATCGTACTGGTACCCCATGGCTGGGGGGGTCAGGCCAACGCCAATCTGCTCACGGACGTGGCCTGCCGGGAGCCCATCATGGGATACCCGGATCAAAAATCGCTTCAGTGCCGGATTCGAAAAGCGTAATGGTTCCCATGATTTTACTCAGTTGCGCAATACGGCAGGATAGATATTCTGATCAATAATGCCGGTGTGTCCCAATTGAGCTACACGGCCACTGAAGATCTGTCCCAAAAAGAATGGGATACGATTATCGGTACCAACCTGACCGGAACTTTCCTGGCGTGCAAGCATGTGGGCAAAGCCATGATCACAGGCGGCGGCGGAAGCATCATCAACATTGCTACGACGGCAGGTATCACGGGCGTCCCACGGGCACCAGCTTATTGTGCTTCCAAGGCCGGGGTCATCCTGCTGACCAAAAGCCTGGCCCTTGAATGGGCCCGGCATCAAATTCGAGTCAATGCGGTCGCACCGCACTATTTGGAAACGCCTTTGACAGAGGAACTGCGGGCTTCTGGAAAAGTCTATCATAGCCTGCTCAAACAGATCCCCATGGGACGATTCGGTAAACCGTCTGAGATAGTTGGCGCAGTCCTGATGCTGGCCTCCCAGGCCGGCAGCTATATGACGGGAACGGTCACAGTGGCTGATGGCGGATACCTGGCCCAGTAAATCTAAACGTGATTGCTTTAGAGGTTTTTAATGAACGATTTCGAATCCTTATCTTTGGGAAAGGTACTGGAGCAAAGTGCCGCTCGGGTCCCTGACAAAATCGCGGTCGTGGACGGAGAGCAACGCAAGACTTATCAGGAACTTAACGCCATGGCTGACGCCCTGGCAGCCAGTCTGTCTGGAATTGGTTTTAAAAAAGGGGATCGGGCCGCGATTTACATGAAAAATTCCCTTGAGCTCGAGATCGCATTCTACGCTTTGCAAAAACTCGGGGTGATCACGGTATGGGTAAACGCCCTGTACCGTGCCGGTGAAGCCGGATTCATTCTTGAAAATTCAGAAGTCAAAGGGGTTTTTATTTTCGATCAATGGGAGGACAACCAGTATCCCGATGACATCCTGAGCCTTAAAGGCAGGCTGCCCCATCTTGAAACCGTTGTAATTGCGGGACAGGGCAATGGCCCGGGCGTTTATGCCTTCGACGATTTAGTTGAGACGGGTATGACGAAAGCGCCTCCCGCCGTTGAAATCAACCCCCGTGAAGATCTCGCCATGCTGCTGTATACCTCCGGTACAACAGGCAAACCAAAGGGCGCCATGATCAGTCACCATGCCGCGGTCAGGGCCGGCCGGGAGTATTCCTTGGGCACCAACGCCGGCGAAGATGATATTTTCATCGGCTTTTTACCCATGAGCCATTCTTACGGGTGCGGGGCAATCCTGATTCAGCCCATTTTGCTCCGATCGACCGTTGTCCTGATGGAAAAATTCGAAGTTGAAAAGGCCTTTGAACTCATAGAGCGCGAAAAGATTACCCTCCAGTTGGGTGCACCGCCCCATTACATTCTGGAGCTCAACAACCCCAACCGGTCAAATTACGATCTCAGCTCTCTGAGGGCCGGTCTGATCGCTGGAATGGTCGCCCCGGAGGGCTTGATCGCCCGGGTGGAAAAAGAAATGAAGGTCTATCTGACATCTTTCTGGGGCGCCTCGGAAGTCGGCCCGGGTGTCGGGACCATGATCCCCTACCAAACGCCGCTGGAAATCAGGGAGCAGTATATCGGTCGGCCTGTGGGCGATACCCGGATACGGGTGGTCGACCCGAATACCCATGAAGAGGTCGCCGACGGAAAAATCGGTGAATTGACCCTGTCCGGTTGGCACGTCATGAAGGGCTACTGGAAAAACCCGGAGGAGACCCGCCGGCAAATCATCGATGGGTGGTTGTTCATGGGCGATCTGGCTTCCAGGGAAAAAGACGGCTACCTCAAAATATACGGGCGCACCAAGGACCTGATCAATCGCGGGGGCTACAAAATAAATCCCTATGAACTCGAATGTATACTGGTAGACCACCCCAAAATCGAACAGGTCTGTATCGTTGCAACCCCCAATCCGGTTCTCGGCGAATCGATTTGTGCCTGTGTGATTCCTGCGGGGGATGACGTCGTGACTTTAGATGAGATCCGTGAAGTCATGAAAGGTCGGGTCGCCCCTCACAAGCTTCCCGATGAACTATGCCTTATGGAAGATTTCCCCAAATTATCCGGCGGTGTGAAAATTAAAAAATTCGGATCGGGGGGCCTGGCGGAACTGGCAGGGAAAGATGGTAAGCGCCAGAAACTGCGTCAATAAGGAATTTACAACTTTGTTCCTGAAAAACAATATCAGGTGTTCCTCACATTAAAATTCAGACATCCAATTCCACAAGATCCGAAATATTAATCTCAAGCATTTTAACACTGGCCAGAATGCGGACCGTGTTGCGGGCTAGCGCGGGAAAGCACTCCCCTGCCCGGTTCAGCTCTTCAGCGGTCTGTTTCATCAGCTGTATTTTTTCGTTTATCTTAACAAGATCTATCCCGGAATTCATGGCAGCCTCTTATTGGTTGTCTTTTGTCTTTCTCAAGTCCTTGAAACGTTTGGCCTTGACCTCGTATCGGGGAAGGGTTTCGCAGCCAAAGATCTCAATGTCATAGCGCAAGTTGGTCTTTAAGCGCAGCTGGTCGGCCAGTTCGGCTTCAATCAGCCGGCACTGGTCCTGGTCGGGTTCTTCGTCCAGGGCTTCCACTTTCAGCTGGATACGCTCGCTGTCGCCGACTTTGTCCACGATAACCTCGTACTCGTCGCCCAGTCCGTCGACACCCCGAACGACCTCTTCAATGGCGGAGGGGGCCAGCAAAACCCCTTTGACCTTGGTGATATCATCGGCCCGTCCGACAACGCCGCCTTTGATCAACCGGGCGGTTCGCCCGCAGGCACAGGGTTCCGCGGCCCATTCGATCACATCTTTGGAGTCAAAGCGCATACAGGGCTGGGCCTGGCGATCCAGGGCGGTAATGATCATTTTGCCCAGGCGTCCAGGCTC
>JAFDCJ010000556.1 GCA_019312835.1 Deltaproteobacteria bacterium | reverse complement strand
GAACAGTAAAAAGGGGTCGAGGTGATCCAGGGCGGCCGTGGCAATGCTGCGCCTGAGCCTGACTCCGGCGCCTTCCATCACTGTCTGGGGCTTGATGATTTTTAGCACTTCTCTGGGTTGAGCACTCATAATTGTTGCCTTTAAATTAATTGTTTCAATAGCAGTTTAATAAGCAAAGATGCGATATCTGTGGTTGAGCCAAATAATGCAAATCCTAAATCACAAAACACAAATATCAAACAAATTCCAATGACCAAAATCCTAAATTCCAAACTTGTTTTGGTCATTGAATATTAGAATTTGGGATTTATTTGGAATTTGGTGCTTGTAATTTGTGATTTTTAAAGTTGCCACTTCACGAATATTGTACTGTTTACCCACAATCCAATATTTCTAATTAAAGCATTATGCAACCAGCTTAGCGGCAATTTCAGCCACATGCTTGCCCTGAAATTGGGCGCCTGCCAGTTCATTTTCACTGGGCATACGGGAACCGTCACCACCCGCGATGGTCGAGGCGCCGTAAGGAGAGCCGCCGGTAATTTCGTCGATCCGCATCTGACCCTGGAAGGCGTAGGGAAGGCCCACCACCACCAAGCCGTGATGAAGCAGGGTCACATGAAACGTCAGGATGGTCGACTCCTGTCCGCCGTGCTGGGTGGCGCTGCTGGTAAATACACTGCCGACTTTGCCCACCAATGCACCCTCGGCCCACAGGGAGCCGGTGGCATCCAGAAACTGGCGCATCTGACCGCACATATTGCCAAAACGCGTGGGGGTCCCAAAGATAAGGGCATCTGCCTGGGCCAGTTCTTCAATGCTGCAAACCGGAACATGGGAGAATGCTTTTTGAGCCTCAACCGCCCCCATTTTTTCGAGAACTTCCGGTGGCAAGGTTTCCGGTACCCGCCGAATTTCTACCTCCGCGCCGGCAACGGATTTGGCTCCCTCGGCCACCGCTTCTGCCATTTTATAGACATGTCCATATGTAGAATAATAAACGATGAGAACTTTCATGGGTATTTTCTCCTTTTCAAGAAATGATCAGATAAAAAAGCCCCCTGGCGTCTGGGTATTTTTTTATCTGGTCGGTTTTTGTTCAGCTAGACACGGGCGGCCTTCACAGGGATTAACTTCCACAGTCAGGTGGGCCATTTCATGGAACTCTGACAGCAGTCGTTTGTAATGATCGGGTGATTTGGGATAATGGGTGACGATGGAGACAATGGCCGCCAGGTGATGCGAGCCCACCCGCCATACGTGCAGATCCGCTACCCGGTTATCCGAATCAGCCTCGACAATAGAGCGGATTTTTTCCACGGCTTCGGTATTCACATCCCGGTCCAGCAACACCTTCCCGGTGTCGACCAGCAACCCGTAAGACCAGCGGCTGATAATCAGGGCACCGACAATACCCATGATCGGATCCATCCAAACCCAACCCAGGGCCTTGCCGGTGATCAGCGCGACAATTGCCAGCAAAGACGTGAGGGCATCCGCCAGCACGTGCAGGTAGGCAGCCCTCAAATTGTGGTCGTGATGGTGGTTGTGACCGGAGCGGTGGTCGTGGGCGTGGTGATGCTGGCCCCGCAGCAAATAGGCACTGAGCAAATTAACCGCCAATCCGATTACCGCCACCGCGATGGCTTCGTCAAAGCGGATGGTAACCGGGGAGACGAGTCGTTGGACGGACTCGACGCCCATCAGCAGCGCGATGACGGCCAGCACCACCGCGCTGCCGAACCCGCCGAGGACACCCACCTTACCGGTGCCGAAGCTGTAGTTGGGGTTATCCGAATGTTTGCGGGCATAATAATAGGCAAAGGCGGTGATGCCCAATGCGGCAGCGTGGGTTCCCATGTGCCAGCCGTCGGCCAGCAGGGCCATGGAGCCGAAAATGTAACCGGCTGTTATCTCGATAATCATCATTGAAAGGGTCAACAGGATGACCCTTCTGGTATTGCGTTCGGCCCGGCCGTCTTCGATGTTAAACCGGTGGCTGTGCTCCCAGCGGTGCAGGCGGTGAATATGCATCGTTTTTTCAAGTCTCCCGTATGCAGCGGTTTCCAATATTATCACTAATATTAAGCAGGAAAAATCGGAATGCAAATTGACGGTTTCAGGAAGGGAGGGAATATGCGAACCAATAATAGCGTCATTGTCCGCTGGGCCTGACGTTAATTTCGGGATTTCAACCACTGCAGATAGGAGGCGTACCCGCTCATACGCGACAATTTGTATTGGCGGTCGATTTCACTGGATCTGAGCCACAACAGACCCTGTTCCCCATCCTTTAGATACTGCAGCATCATGTCGTTGGGCGCCTCCGTCCACAGGTAGCGCTCATCGGGCTGGTCCGGGCGCTGCCCCTGACCGAATTGCCGGAACACTTCGCTGCGCAGAGCGATATAATTGGAACGGCCCTGGGTGCGGATGGTCAGCATATAGAGCCGGTCCCTCCAGAAGGCATAGCCGATCGATGACAGCGCGGCCTGACCCAGTTTCAACTTCTTGTTTTCTTGCCGATATTCTACCACACTGTCCTGCCCTTCGGTGTCGTGGATTTTTTCCAGCCCTTTCAGCGCGTATCGTCTGATTCCCCATTTCAGATGACCAAGGCTCGTGTCGGGGAAAATTAGGTCTTTATCCGTATTCGTTCGCACGGCACTGGGCGCCCCGGCTGTTTGGACGGCAGATTTTGTTTGTCGGCGGGGCACCTTGGGAGGCATTGGGGCGGTCTTTGTTTTTAAACTGCGGCTTTCGTTATTTTGGGCCGGTGGTATGCCTGAATTAGCTTGGGATTTCGTTTCGATGCGCTCAACCTCGGTTTTCGGAATTTTTGCCCGCATTCCGTGAAATATAATCCAAATTTGATCATTTTCACGCCATACCTTTTCAACTTCAAATGTTTTGCCGGTTGTTAAAACCAACACGTCGGCCCGGGCGAAAGTTGATAATAGTGCCAGGCTTAACATAAGGCTGAATAGAACGTATTTGCTGGGGGTCATTCTTAGTTTGGGCGACTTTTTTAGTACTAAGGTTTTGCAGAACCACATTTCGCCTTTTTAATTGAGCTTGCGATGCGACTACATTGTCACAACTATCTCGACGCGACGATTTTTTTGCCGGCCCGCGGCCGTGTCGTTGGATGCCAGGGGGCGGTATTCGCCAAAGCCCATGGTAGATAGCCGCTGCGGGTCAATCGCACTTGAGCGGAGCAAAAACTCCGCTACGGCCCCGGCCCGGGCCATGGACAATCCCAGGTTGGAGCCAAAGGGACCGCCGACCAGGGGCACATTGTCCGTGTGGCCGGCAACGATGATTTCCCCCCTGGTTTTTGCCAGAACCGCTCCGATATTTTGCAGCAGGGGAATAAAATTGGATCTCAAATCGGCTTTGCCGGTGTCAAAGGTGGCCTCACCCATCATGCGAATGGTGACCTGATTTTCAGTTGGCTCCACCTCGACAAAACCTTTGAATTCTTCAAATTCATCATCCAGTTCATTGATGATCGACTTAATGACCTCCTCGATCTTGGTCAAAACGATGGCCTGATCAAATTCTCTGGCAATCATTTTGGAGCCTCTGGGGGATTCAAAAACAGGCTTTTTGCGTTGGATTCCAAAAGCGTTTCTCACGGAACCGGAAACCACCCGGTACTTGTTGCGGTCCATTTCGGAAAACGACAGCAACAGCACGAAAAAACACAGCAGCAGGCTCATCAAATCGCCGAAGGTTACCACCCACGCCGGCGCACCTTCTTCTTCATCTTCGATGGGGGCGATGTCGTCGCTCATCAGGTACCTCCCGCCCCTTTGGCTTTGGGTATGACTCTCAGGCGGTCTTTGGGCGACAGGTGGATTTTAAGCGTTTCCTGGAACACCATTCCCGACAGGCCGCGGGCAATGCCCAGTGCGCCGTCGAGGATCAGGTTTTTGGAGGTCAGTTCCTGCTGACTCCTCAACGCAAGTTTATCTGCGAGCGGCAGGAAAACCAGGTTGGCCAGCAGCGCGCCATAAAGGGTCGTCAAAAGGGCCACCGCCATGGCCGGTCCGATGTCCTGGGGGTTGGCCATATTGGCCAGCATTTGCACCAGCCCGATGAGCGTTCCGATCATGCCGAAAGCCGGCGCCGACGCCCCCATGCCTTTGAACACTTTTTGTCCGGTCGAATGACGCTGCACCGTAAGGTTGATGTCTTTTTTCAGCAGCTCTTTAATCTGGGCTTCATCGAAACCGTCGGCCAGAAATTGAAACGCTTTGGCCGCAAACGCATCATCAGGGGCTTCATTTTCAAGGGCCATCAGGCCGCGTTCCTTGGCAACCTTGGCAATGGAAACCATATTTTCCATGATCTCTTCGGGCGGATTGATTTTTACCATAAAGGCTTTCATGGCCACGCTGACCGAATTGATGACATCGGCCATGGAAAATTTGATAAAACAGGTCGCGATGGTACCGCCGACAACGATGAGCAAACCGGGGATGTTGAGGAAAATGCCGACACTGCCACCGGTAACGATTGCCAGGCCAACCAGGATAGTTCCACCCACCAGACCTATGATAGTTGCAATATCCATATTAACGTTCAGATACCAATGACGTTGCCAAATGCGACCTTTAAGTTATCGATAAGTAAATCTACCTAAACAAATTAGAAGTCGTCAGGGGGATGTTTGAACAATACAATTTCAAACGGATACCTTTCTGAAGATAGGTGCTATTCTTATCGGTAAATCGGGACAAAACTTAAATGAAAATCGCGATCAGATTGGCATGAATCCGGAGGGGCTATCCGCTCACAAGCCCCTTCTTAAAGCCGGAGGTGTTTTTTTGCCCATTGACTTAACAAGTATTTATTTCTATGATATAAAGTAAAAAATTCCAGGGACGGCCTAACAAGGCACAATCTTCAGAGTGGCTAAATCTTATGATCCGAATTCTGTACATCTGCTTATGCCTGTTTTTCTTAAACCAGCCGGTATGGGCCGACGATAAAGGCGAGGCCGAAGAAGTCGTCAAAGGCAAGCTGGATGCTGTGTTCACGGTTCTGGAAAATAAAGACCTCGACCAGCAAGCAAAAAAACGTGCGATTGATCAAATCGTTACGCCGATGTTTGACTTTGAACTGATGGCCAAACTGACGCTGGGCAAAAAGTACTGGCCCGATCTGCCCCGGGAGAAGAGAGAGAAGTTCACCGAGCGTTACATCGAACTTTTAAAAACGTCCTATCTGGACAAGCTGGCGCTCTATACAGATGAAAAGGTCATTTTTGAGCCCCCCGTCGAGGCCAACAAAAAAGTTCACATTCCCACTGAATTAGTCTCAAAAGACCGCAGAACCTCCATACTCTATAAGCTGTATAAACCGGCTGACGGCTGGAAGGTCTACGACCTTGAAATCCAGGGTGTCAGCATAATTCGAAGCTATAGATCTCAATTCGATGCGATCCTGCAAAGCGGGACGATCGATGATCTGCTGCGTAAGATGGAAAAGCCTTCTGATAATTAGTGCGCCAATGAAAATCCAAGTCCCCGATTTTATACTGACCCTATGACCGAACGTCATTCTTTTCTGACACTGTTTTATAATCACCTGATTCTCCAGTACCCTGGAATCGTAATTATTTGCATTCTGGCAGCTATCGCCTTCCTGGGTTACAAGGCCAGGGATTTCAAGCTGGACGCCTCCGCCGAGACGCTGCTGCTTGAATCTGATGAAGACCTGCGGTATTCACGCATTATCAAATCCCGCTACGGCGGCTATGATTATTTGTTGATGACCTATACCCCCCGGTCTGACCTGTTCTCAGATGAGGCCCTGGACGATCTGGCACAGTTGAAAAAGGAATTGATGCAAATCAATTCTGTTTCATCGGTTGTTACGATACTGGATGTCCCCCTGCTGGAAAGCCCGCCGGTACCGGTCAAGGAG
>JAFDCJ010000555.1 GCA_019312835.1 Deltaproteobacteria bacterium | reverse complement strand
GATCTCTTTGACACCTTTGGCAAAGGGATCTGAGAAATCGACGATTTTGAGGCGCTCCGGTGTAATGGTGATGTTTCCTAAGGCGATGTCGCCCCGGCCGGCAACGAGGCCGGAGAAGAGTTCATCTCGTGCCGTGGGGATCATGATCACACGAACTTTGAGGTGCCCCGTGCCCAATTGCTTGTTCAGCCATTTTCCAAAGATTTGCATCCCCTCGTAGGCAATACCACGCTGAGTGGCGCCGTCCAAAAAGTAGAAAGTTTTGCTGTAAGGGACGAGGACGCGGATCTTGCGTCTTTCCAGCATACCGTCCAAATCGCCGGCCCATGGCTTTTCATAACTCAACAACGATTCAGTCGCCCTTGCTCCAGTCTGCAGTAAGATCAGTGCAGCAAATGCCGCAAAAAGCAAGACGGGTGTCCGCAGCAGCGAATTTTTTCGCTCAGAACCACCGGCATGACGAGATTTCCAAACTAAAAATATCATCTCTTGAACTCCTCTTTGATTTTGATGCGGGCCGGGCAGCCCGATCCTCGAGTTTATGGCTTCGATTTAAAACTGAAACGGCTGCGCTATCATCATCTGGATCTTGAAGTCCTCTTCCGAAACGGCGGAATCAATGCGAGCCACAATACCTTTTGCCCATGCCCTGACTCCAAAACCCAGGCACCATTTCATATGGGAATGCAGCGTTTCGATGTTCCAGTAGGGCGCCACCCGCCCGATCTCCGCGAAGGGGACGAATTGCAGCCACCGGATGCCGACATATTTCTGAATCCAATCCCAGCGCTCAAACGGATTCCAGCGAGGAATCACGCGCAGTTCGGCCGAATAATAGACGGCCGCCTTATCATTGAAGCGCTGCGAGGGGTAGCCGCGCATCCGCCACAGGCCGCCCAGGGTCGATCCTGTGTAGGCCGGCGGGCGGTTGTCGATCTTCCCGCCGGGCTGTTCGTCCCAGGTCGGCGAATACGAGGTCCAGTAATCCAGGGCGATCACACCCTGCCGCAGCCAGTCTCCCCACTCAAAGGGAATGTAGCAATCGAATTCACCCTCGACATTCGTCCAGGATTCCGAGCTGTTAAACCAGCCGAAATCCCGCGACGCCTTTCCCCTTAGACCGAACCCTTTTGAAGGATTGGCGTAAAAGTCGCGGTTGTCCCAGAATACGGAAAAATCCAGGCCGTTGGTTTTGGTCGTCTCATCCACGTCGTCGCCGTCGATTTGCTGGGAGCGATAGAAAGGACGCATTTCTAAATAACTCAGGCCGCTTTTTAACGGACTCAAAGAGGTTCCACCGGTGGCCCCGCTTTCCAAAAGCCCCTCTTTGATTTTGTACGAAGCGATGATCCGATCTCGACCGGTGCCCATTGGTAGCAGATATTTGAATTTGAGGCGGAAGAAGTTATCCCAGCCGTCGCCTTCAACGAAATTGTCCTTGTCCGAATCGTTGCTGCCGGCGCGTTCATCGGGAAAATCCGGATTACCATTGATGTAAGCATCATTATCTTTAAAGTAACCCACCGAGACGACCGGGTCCAGAAAGAGGCGCTCGACCCTGGGCATTTGCAGATCACGGCCTACCAGAAAGCCCATGGCCGATCCCTTGGTGCCAGCCATGGCCGTTGCCAGCAATGTTGCCTGCTTCTGGGGGCGGCCGACAACCCCATGGACATATCCCACCGCGAAGCCGAAACTGTCGTTGTAAAAGGCATAGGGCAGGCTGAGAGTTTGGGCGGAAAATTCACCGTTCGGTCCGACGCGAATGCCCTGGCCGAATGATGAGACGGCAGTTAGCAAAACGAAAAGGAAGAGGGTCGCGAATGTGATCTGTTTCATATCACCTCAAATGATGAGTCGATTCAAATCTAATCTTTCACAGGTTCAATTTAAAATTGACCCTGCAGCCCGAGCCCAGAAAGTGTCATATGGCGATGTTCTTCCACAGATCGCTGTTGTCCAGAACAGCTACATAAGCATTGTTGCCTATCAGAATAAGGGGTATGCTTTGCTGCCGATGAATTAATACGGGTTTTCCAGAATTTTATCAAACCAGGGATACCATCAATACGTACTCGAAATTTATGCACCTGCCGATCAGTCCCACCTGAAGTTAGAAATCACCAATGGACTAAGGGCAGGTGGAGTAACTGGTTACGAGGTTGATCCTTATTATTGCCAGCAGTGTAAAAAAGTTTTGGCAATTCATTAAAAATAAAAACCGCTGCATCCGTCTTTGACCAGTCCGTCCTTAACTTATTCCGGCAAAAACCTGATGTTAATAAGTGGCCATTGGGCCATATTTTTCATTTTCTAATCAACAATTACCAAAACAAATTTTGCTTTGATGGGAAAATTTTCAAATGAAAATCTACATATGGCGGTTTCCCATGGAGGCGTGACATTAGTGATATCATACAACTTTCCTCAACTCTTTTATAAACTGATTCTTGATATAGACAGGGCTTTTCGGTGGGCGACCGGGGGCTTTGGATGAATCTGTCTTGATTACCAGGACCCAGGGGCCTGGCTGGATAAGAATTTGGGAAAGTGCCTTTTTAAAGGCGACAAAAGTGTCAACTGTTAAAGCCTGTTTTAAGCCGGCTCCTCTGGCAATCGTTTCGATATCTGCCTCCCCGCTGGTGTGTGTCAACTGCCCGCCAGTAATTTGATACTGCTCATTGTCCCAAATGATGTGAACAAGATTGACAGGCGCTTTAGCGGCCGTGGT
>JAFDCJ010000554.1 GCA_019312835.1 Deltaproteobacteria bacterium | reverse complement strand
GGTTCGCCCCTTAATTTAACGACTTTGCCGTTTTCAACGCTAGCCAGCACACCGGCCTGAAGCCAGCAGCCGAAACAAAGGGCGCGCCTTACTTCCGAATTTATGGCTTCTTCCATCAGATCTCCTTACGGATCGAGATTCTCTGTCTCTGCTAGCTTGACCAGAAACGATCCGGGTTTCTTTGTTTGCCGTAGCCGCAGACATCATCCATCCACACGAAGAACGGATTTAGCCGGGGCAGGGTACGCACCCCCCACCTGACTGCGTCGTGCAGCCACCCGGGCGGTTTGTTGAACGGACAGGATCGGATACAGTTCGAGCAGTCCGTACCGTTTGTCGCCCAGAAGGCCAGGCAGGTTTCCGCGTTGATCGGCCAGCGCAGCAATCCCTCCCGGTTGGATATATTGTTGGGTTTGTTGGTGGGTTCACCGTAGCGGATCGACTGGCTGGGGCATTTTAGAGCGCACTTCTCACATTTCAGGCAAAAATCCCATACGCCGAATTCAATCGGCCGGTCCGCAACCAGCGGCAGATCGGTGAGCACTTTGGCCAATCGGACCCGGGGGCCGAAGGCCGGGGTAATCAGCAAACCGCTGCGCGCCAGCTCTCCCAGTCCGGCATCAATTGCCAGCGGAATGCTGCAGGCGGTGTCATTGCCGCAGGCAACCGCCTGATATCCCAGTCCCCTGATATAATGCGCCAGCAGGCCGGCGGTAAACGCCATTTTCGAATACCCCAGACCGGTGGCGCCTGAAGAAGGGTTCGTCGGGGAGCAGCCGATGGCTTTGTAATCCATCTCGATCGCCACGACGATGGCATATTGGCAGGTGTCGGGCACCTCATTGGGCGTCGATTTTTGATCCCGCAGCGGGTAAGCAGCAGAATAAACCCAACGCCGGTCCAGTTTGCAAACACCGACCAGTGAGGCGCCGAAGAAACTGGCAACTTTTTTTATACCGCGCGTCAGTTCGGCAGGGTTATCCGTTTCAATTTTCAACCCGGGTGGAACCAGGGGGTATTCATATATTTGCTCCCATTCCCAGGCATACATTCCCATGCGTCCACCCGCGACACCCTGGGCAAAGATATTTTCCAGGTGCCAGGATGCATTTACCAGGGCCTGGCCTTTTAACTCGTATCCCGGCTTGTTTTTGGGCGGGACTTCAGTCATGTAGAATTTTTTTCCCAGGTCCAACTGAGCTTCATCCCAGAACGGCCGGCAAAACATCTCGTTTTTCTGATCAAACGGAGTCACATCGCCGACCACATATCGACTGGCGCCTTGTCCAACAAATCTTGCTTTCATTATGCCATCACCTCATTATCGTAATGCGCGGATCTGAAATCGGATTCGTGGTGAAAAACGGCCAAGATATTACCAGGAAGTGCCAAGGGCAGGGTATCCAGCCGTCATTCCCACGCAGGCGGGAATCCAGGCGTCTTTGAACTGTGGATCCTGCCCCCATCGAAGCGGGGGCAGGCACTTTTTAGAAGTTAACGGCTGAAAGTCAAAATAAGGTGATATTCGTTTTGTGTCTGATAAGGTAGTTTTTGATCGGTGGTAAATTTAGCAAGGATAATTATGTAATGATTCTTCCATTATACACAGGTTTTCCTTGTATTTTGTTCAGAACTGAATGTCAACAAAATATTTTGATACCATAAATATTATTTTATAAATATAATTCAGTATGTTATAAAATTATTCAGCTAAAAGTTTAGTTCCATATGAATTTGATTAAAGAAATTTTATTTTCAGAAAGGATGGCGAACGATAAGGTGACGCGGCGCGAATACCTGCCACAGGGTGGATGGCATCGGCCGGCAGCATAAAATTTATTGACCCATGTTTTCGTATATAATTAGATAGGGAGGTCACTTCCGGGCAAACTGATACATCATAAGCTCAACAGGATTCGGTCAAAATGAATATTTGTGAAAAAACGGAGAATATCTGATGAAGACACATCAAATGGCACTTATCGGGGTAGGGGCCACGGGTTCGGTTTTGGCTGCGGCGCTCCTCAGCAAGTATCCGGACACCATTATTATCGGACGCAGCCCCGGCTGGATAGATGATGTTGGTGACAAAGGCATTACGATTTCGGGGGCAATCTCCTATGCGGTCCCGGTAAAGAATTATTTATCTCAAATTGGAAAGCTGCAGAATGCCGACCCAGGCCTTATTTTTCTTTGCACCAAAACATTTCACCTTGCAGACATCTTGCAGGAGCTGGAGCGGGTCTATGTTCCCGGAACAAAGATAATTGCCACCCAAAATGGTCTGGGAATAGAAGATTTGATAATCGATAAATTCGGTCCGGATGCGGTTTTACGCATGTCGCTGAATTTTGGTGCTGCTTTAAAAGGCCCCGGACAGGCCAATACAGCCTTTTTTAACCCCCCGAATCATCTGGGTGGATTCACCCAAAAAAATCGGGAGCTCGGCGCACAGATCGCAAACATGTTCAGTGATTGTGGTTTGGGAACTGAATATGTCGATAATATTCGATTGTCGATCTGGAAAAAAATGATCATGAAATGTACCATGGCCTCCATATGTGCGGTGACGGATAAGACCATCAAAGACGCCCTGCAACATCCGCCCACAAGGGAAATCGCTGATGCCTGCTTTCAGGAAGCTCTGGCGGTAGCCCAAGCAATGGGATATGATCTCGGGGAAGGTTTTCTTGAACAGGCGCTTGACTATTTGCAAAAGGTCGGCATCCACAAAGATTCGATGTGCGTGGATGTCGCCAACCAACAGCCTACCGAAATTGACTTTTTAGGGGCCAAAATTGTTGAATACGCTCGTGCCAGGGAGGTATCGACCCCGTTTTATTTGGCAATGACCAATCTGGTCAAGTCGATTGAAAGCAATTATTTGGAAAAGTAAATGTTAACCGTTTATTTTTAATTTTCCCCGCGGGTATTGTGATGAATGAAAATACAATTTTGGACCAACTGGTGTACGATCCTGCCGACGGCAAATTGACTTACAGAGATATTCGTTATGTGATTATTCGTCCTGAAACCATTGTTGGGTTTCAAAAAGCCATTGAACAGCACAGCCGCAAGAGCGCCCGAGATGCCCTGTTTCAGGGCGGTTATCAGGGAGGGTACCTGTCAGCTCAGAAATTCAAAGAAATGCAGAACCTTTCAGACACGCAAACCATCAATTTTATGATGACCATGGGGGCTGAAATCGGATGGGGGCATTTTGAACTGATCGAATATGATTTTGAAAGCCACAATTTGCAAATTCGGGTTAATCATTCTGCTTTTGCCGAAGCGTACGGTGATGCTACCGAAGGCGTGTGTCATTTAATCAACGGCGTGCTCAGCGGTCTTGCAACGGTTCTTTTCAGGCGGAATTGTAAGGGGTCCGAGACCCGGTGCCTGGCCAAAGGGGATACGCATTGCCTTTTTCATATATCGGAAAAATAAAATTTTAACGAAATTTTACATGCAGCATTAAGTATCAAGATTAAACAATATAAGGGGTTTAGAATGATCCGGTCCATGAACATCGCCTGGTGGGTGCAACGCTGGAGTGAATTACATCCGGATAAACCGGCTGTCATTTTTGAGGAAGAACAAATTACCTATAAGGAGCTGAATCAACGCGCAAATAAAGTCAGTTGCTGGCTTCAGTCGCTGGGAATCGAAAAGGGTGATCGCGTGGCGGTGATGCTCAACAACTGCCCTGAGTTTATTGAACTTTTCCTGGCATGCGCCCGGCTGGGGGCCATTTTTGTGCCGCTTAATTTTAGGTCTGCCCCACCGGAGCTCGAATATTTTCTTAAAAATTGCCGTCCCCGGCTGTTTGTATTCGGCCACGAATTTATGGAAAGCGTAAATGAAGTGGATTTTGAAAATACAAAACCGCAGGCGTTGTTATCATCGGTCGGCAAAGCGTCGAATGACTCAACGGTTTTGGATTATATCGGAGAATCGGCGTTCTTTGACGGCCGCCAACCTTTTCTCGCACGATCTC
>JAFDCJ010000553.1 GCA_019312835.1 Deltaproteobacteria bacterium | reverse complement strand
TCGCATGCAAGCCATATACCAAGCCGAATAGGCCATATGATCGGATGCCGGATGGGTGTCGGAAGGACCCGTTCCCCGGATCGGTCTAAAGCCCTTGTCCCTGGTATAATCGCCCGGAAATGCGCCCCATCTGAACGCCGCTTTAATCCGTGCAATTTGCCTGCTTTTCATTTGCGGGTAGACTTTTTGTCCGCTTCGGACGGGTGGCGCATTTGCTGATTTCGAAATTTTACGAATACAGATGTCTAAATTTTTCTATTTTCTCCCCCTCAGCCCAATCTTTTTTGAATTAATAACTTTATAACCAGCTGAATTTATACTGCTTATAAATACTGACAGTCATGGCACATTACGTGCAGACTGAATTGCTGAGTCAGGGGCCGGGCTGGTCACTGACACCACTTGGGGCAGGTCAATTCGGTATGGATACAGCGCTAATAAGAAACACGAAACATAAGTACTCCCATTTATATCGGGACGGTGTCACGGATAAAGCCACGAATACGGGGGCCTATTTCAAACAACTTCGATTGCGTATCAGGATCGGCCTGCTGATGTCCTTTATTGTGCCGCTGGCGGCTTTATCGGTCTATTTTCACTTTCAGTTCAACTTCACGCTGAAAGAGACGGCCAAACTGAATCTGAACGTGATCTCAGAGAGCCAACGCAATACCATCGATTTATTTTTGCAGGAAAGGGTTGTTAATATTTTCAGCCTTTTTCACAGTGTGGAATTCAGCCTGGCGCCCTCTATTCGTAACATGCAAAGCTATCTGCAAAATTTAAGGCGCGTCAGCGATGCGTTCATTGATGTCGGGTTTTTAGATGCCGACGGGTTACAGATAGGCTACGCCGGGCCTTTCCCCTACCTGCAAAACAAAAACTACGCCAATGAAGAATGGTTTAGCGACCTGATGCGCCAAGACCGGAACCACTATATCAGCGACATATACCTGGGTTTCAGAAACAAACCGCATTTCACCATTGCCGTTCGGCAAATGATAGACGGCAATCCTTATGTCATGCGCTCAACCCTTGATCCGGACAAATTCTACATGTTTTTGCGGACCATCAACCGCGGCAAAGGCGTTGATTCCGCTTTGATCAATAAAGCGGGTGCCTACCAGTTGGTGGATCCCGACCGCGGGAAACTGTTCGCGCTAAGCGATTTCATCCCTCCGGGGATCAAGGGATCCGGTGTTCAGGAGGTAAACCCAAACGGGCACTCAATCCTGACAGCCTATGCCTGGCTAAAAGAGGCCCCCTGGGCGCTGATTGTCAGGGAACCGCTCAACATCGCCCATGCTCAGATCTACCGGACTAGAAAAATCATCATTAGCGGCAGCGTGCTCATCATCGTTCTGACCGCTGCGGCCATCTGGTCCACGACGAGCAAACTGATCGGCAAAGCCCAGGCCGGGGCTGAAAAGCATCAAGAACTTCAGCTTCAACTCCTGCATGCCGCCAAGCTGGCCTCTGTCGGAGAGCTGGCGACCGGAGTTGCCCATGAAATCAACAATCCCCTGGCCATTATCATGGCCTCCAGCGGGGTTATCAGGGATATGATGGACCCCGAGTTAAAGCTCGACGGCAGCCCTGAACATATCCGCAAAGAACTGGACAACGTGGATGCGGCTGTTCTGCGAGCGCGAGGGATCACCCGCCAACTGCTCGATTACGGGCGCAAAACCCCCCCTCAACCGGTGCTCTGCGATCTCAATCAACTTCTAGATGAGGTCATGAGCGGTTTTAAGGAGCGGGAATTGAAGGTCGCCAACATAGAGATAATTCGCGACTACGCCCCCGATCTGCCCAAAACCCTGGTGGATCCCGATCAAATCAGGCAGGTATTTTTAAACCTGATCAACAATGCCGGTGCTGCCATCGATGGGTCTGGAACCATAAGCATATCAACCTCAAGTGGTGAAAGACAAATTCATGTTACCGTCACCGATACCGGGTGCGGGATGACATTCGATCAGATAAAAAAAATATTTGATCCTTTTTTTACCACCAAGCAGGAAGGTAAGGGTACCGGTCTTGGATTGAGCGTCTCGTTGAGTATCATCAAGTCCATGGGTGGCACCATTGATGTTCAAAGCATGCCCGGTGCCGGGAGTGCATTTACCATCTCGCTACCCATCAATATAACACAAGGAGTAAAGGATGCTGGACCGCATAACCCCGCCCAACGGCCATGATAAGCCGACGATCCTGCTGATTGACGACGAAGACCGGTACCGACAGACCCTGGCCCGGCAGCTGGCCGTCAGGGATTTCAACGTATTGGATGCGAACAACGGAGAAGATGCCATTAAGCTGGTCCGTCATCAAAATCCCGAAGTTGTCATCCTGGATCAAAAGATGCCGGGTATGGACGGCATTCAGACGCTAAAAGAGATAAAAAAGATCCGGCCGGAAGTTCAGGTGATCATGCATACCGGGCACGGCAGCATGGAATCGGCCCGACTGACCGGCAAGCATGACGTCTTCTGTTATCTTGAAAAGCCCAGCGCGCTGGATGATCTGATACAGGTTATCGAAGATGCTGCCGAAGAACGCATCCATGCCCTCGCCCGTCACGAGATACCGGTTATTCAAAAAAGGGGTCTCAAAGACTGGCTGGTCGGTGTGCCCAATGCCCGACCGGGGATCATTTTTCTTGGGGTGATGATTTTCATAGGCATCCTAATGATGCCCGCTCCTCAGCAACTGCACACTTTTCTGGTAACAAAAAAAACCGGCAATGCCGCTGAAGCCATCGCCGGCTATTCCGACTATCGCCAGATGAAAACCGGTCAGAGTATTGCCGAATACTACGCCCTGAAGGCCAAACTGTACGAGAAAACCATCGACGACAGCGGTCGGGTGAGTACTAAACCCTTGCGTATCGCCAAGGTCGTCCTGCGTGCCAAAGCCATGGTGGGGGTGCTCACGGTGGCGGCGCTTTTCTGGGCCACCGGCGCCGTTCCCATTGGTATCACGGCCCTGCTGGTCGGTGTTCTGATGTATTTTTTCGGGGTGTTGCCAGCCGATCAGGTGGCCAAAGCCTACGCCAAGGATTCGGTTATATTCATCTTCGGTGTTCTGGCGCTGGCTGCGGCCATCGGTAAAACCGGTCTGGATCGCCGCATCGGGATTTTGTTGCTGGGCACCAGCACTTCATTAAAGCGTTTTGCCCTAATGTTTGGACCTCTGCTGGCCATTACGGCCTCATTTCTTTCCGAACATGCCCTGGTGGCCTTCATTGCGCCTATCCTGATGTTGACCTACATGGGGGCCATCAAAACCGCCCGGCTGAAAAATGACAAGGGTCTTGTTGTCATGCTGCTGCTGATGCTGACCTACTGTGCCAACATTGGCGGGCCCGGTTCGCCGGCTGCCGGGGGGCGCAATGCCGTCATGCTGGGGATATTTGCAGACTACGGGGTCAGCATCTCCTTCGGGCAGTGGATAAAGATGGGGCTGCCGTTTGTGCCGGTGATGGCGCTGGTGATTGGCGTCTATTTCATAGCGGTGTTTAGAAACAAAATTATCGTAAAATCGGTGAATATTTCTGCCGAAGTCAGGCGTGAGTCTGAAAAAATCGGCAAAATGACGGCCGATGAATTCAAAGCAGCCGGCGTCCTCGTGCTCGTCATCATCCTGTGGACAACTTTATCAGATCGGTTTGGCATGGGCGGCCCCGTGATTCTGTGCCTGGTGCTCCTAAATGTCCTGGGCGTATTGCGCTGGAAAGACATCAACAGCATTCACTGGGATGTGGTGGCATTGTATGCAGCGGCCAGTGCCATGGGATACGGTCTGGCAGCTACCGGTGCGGCTCTGTGGCTGGCGAGCAGCTTTGTGGCCGTGCTGCCTGACGCTTTAAAAGCCGGAACCGGGCTTTGCATTTCCACGAGCTTTATCACCGGAATCCTGACCAACTTTATGAGTGACGGGGCCACGGTGGCGGCCGTCGGGCCAATAACGGTTCCAATGGCCACTCTCTCCGGCACCTCGCCACTGCTGGTGGGATTGGCCACCGCGTTTGCATCATCTTTTGCCCATATGCTGATCATCGGCACGCCGAACAATGCGATTGTTTTCAGCTTAGCCAAAGACCCGGAAACCGGGGAGCAGCTGTTGACGATGAAGGACTTTTTTATACATGGGTTTGCCATCTTTATATTAAGCCTTGCGGTTTTATGGGTCTGGGTATTTTTCGGCTACTGGAAATGGATGACGGTCTAGTCATACGTTAAGATGTTCGTCATTAGCACGAATAAAGCCAATAGGAGCAATCAGCATGCAAAATAATAAAATCAACCTGCTGATCGTGGATGATGAAGTGACCTTTTTGGATTCAATTCGCAAAAGCCTGGAAGCCCGGGACTTCAACGTCATCGCCGTAGACCGGGGAGAAAAAGCAATCGAAGCTGCCAAAAAGAATCCGATAGACGTTGCCCTCGTGGATTTAAAAATGCCCGGAATAAATGGTGAAGAAACGTTAAAGGCGCTGAAAGCCGAACACAGCTGGATGGAGGTCGTTATTCTGACCGGCCACGGCACGATTGACTCGGCCGTGGAATGTACCCGAAGCGGTGCCTTCTCATATTTACAAAAGCCCTGTGACTTAAATGAGCTGCTGGAGGCCCTTAAAGAGGCCTTTAAGAAGAAGGTCATGAATCGGAGAAAAATCGAAGAAGAAAAGATGGATGAGTTGCTCAAAATAGCGATTTCGGGTTCGCCCCGGGATATATTGCGCCGGCTGAAAGAAATCGACCAGGTCGAATGAGACCGTTAAGATTTTTGCCATAATCGTCAGGTTTACAAGCCGCAACGATGAAAGGAGTTGAAAAAAATGAAGCTAGCAGTGAGTGCCAGCGGGAACGATCTAGACGCGCAGCTCGACCCCCGTTTTGGCAGATGTGCCTTTTTTTTGGTTATCGATCCGGATGATATGAGCTTTGAAGCTTTCCAAAATCGCGGCGCATTGCAAGGAGGTGGGGCCGGTATCCAGTCGGGGCAATTGCTTTCATCCGCAGGGGTGGACGCCGTTATCACCGGCAATTGCGGCCCGAATGCCGTGCAAACCCTTTCGACGGCTGGAATTGAATTGTTCACCTGCCAGGCAGGGACCGTCAGAGAGGTCGTTGCAAGATTTAAGAAAGGACATCTCAAACCGACGAACCGCGCCACTGTTGACAGCCATTTCGGGATCGAAACTGGCTCGGGGCGCGGCGGAGGTATGGGGCGGGGTATGGCAGGCGGCACAGGTGGCCGGTCTGCTCCGCCGGGGTCAGGTTCGAAAGCTTCACAAAGAAATGATAGCAGCATGCGATCCAGGGACCAGGAAATGGAAGATCTTAAGCAGCAGGCCAGCCGACTCAATCGCATGATGAAGGAAGTGATTGCCCGAATCAATCGATTGGCAAGCCGCTAGATCCTCTATCGCTTAAATCCCCGTCATCCATATTGATGGATACCGATTGGCAGTAATTTAGAGAGTAAGGCTGAAATTTGCAATACCTGTTGCTGACGATACGCTTGTGACGGGTGCCGGCGTCGGTGGTCATTCATATGGTATTCTGCACAACGGCCAGGGAAGCACATCTTTCACGGCCAGCCACCCCACGAGCATTTATCAGCCATAGGGGCACACAGAATACAGGCTTCAAGAAGGGAGGATATCATGATTGAAACAGATAAATTGCTGGACGATGTGGCCTTTGCCGGGGCGATGCTCGCAAAAAAAGACCTGAGCAATGCGGATGTCTTGTTTTCGCTGCGCAATCTTCTGAGAATGAAATATTACCCGGTGGCGGTTAAATTTTTTTACTCAAACGATGAACTGGAAGATTTTAAAAGCCATACGGAATACAAAGTCGGATTGCATCCCTATACCGTCTGCCATGCCGTTGCCGCCTCGAGGCAGCGGGGGGATACGATTCTGGTGACACCGGAAAAGACCGGCTGTACCAATGCCAAATATGTCTTCAACTGGAAGGATCTCGATGACTCGGAGATCAAGAGCCATCTGAAATACACCAAAGACCGCGATCAGGCGGAACGCTTCATCCGGACCAAAAAGAGAATGCCCGAAGGCCTGCTGGCCTATGCCACTGCAGCGCTTCACAAAGCGACGTTTGATCCGGATGTCATCCACGGCATGTCCGACGTCCTGCAGGCCTACCACTTGGGAAATGATTGGTGTGCGGCGTTTGACACCCATCCATTTGAAATGGCCATGACCATGAATTCATCGGTTTGCCACGGCCTTGTCCAATCCTATGTCACCAAGCAGCCGAACATTACCCCGATGTGCAGCAGCAGCTATACCGCGGGAAAGACCGAGCAGGGCGAGATCAACTGGATCATGCCGGGAGACCACCTGAAACCGACGGTTCGGTGGATGCTGGAAAGAACCGTCCGGGACGGCGGGGTGTCTTTCCCGAGGACTGGCGAAACCTATCCGGGGTTCGATATCTGCAAGCTCTGTTCCTTTATAGCCTATCGATCACCGAAAGAGTGATACCTTGTCCCTTTCCGACGAAAATTTGGCAGGTTCTTTCAGGATATCACGCCACCGCATCCCGGAAGTGGCGGATTTACGGCACTCCCAATAATGACCGCTTTGCTAAAATCATCACGAAAGGAGGAGGTATGAATCACCACAATATAACAATTGTCGTTATCTGCAGTGTTCTGGCGGCTTTAATGGCGGCTCCGATGATGACGGTTGCGCATGCCGTGACGCTCGAAGAGGCCATCGCCAAAG
>JAFDCJ010000552.1 GCA_019312835.1 Deltaproteobacteria bacterium | reverse complement strand
CCGGGCGGCCTCTTCGAGCTGCGCGACGGTGATCGCCCGGCTGTCGAACGTCATGTTTTCCCGGATCGTCCCGTCAAACATGAACGGTTCCTGGGGGATAAAGGCGATGTGCGATCTTAAATCCTGCAATCTCAGCGTTCGAATATCCTGCCCATCCAGTAGAATCCGTCCTTCCTGGATGTCATAGAGTCTCGGTATGAGGCTTAAAAGGGTTGATTTGCCGCATCCCGGCGGGCCGACGATCCCCAGCACCTGGCCTGGTTCAAGGGAAAAGTCAACCCGGGAAAGGGTCGGGGTGCCGTTGTTGTCCCGGTTCGATCCATAGCGAAAGGTCACGTTTTCAAACTGGATATGGCCCCGGACGTTATCAAGCGCAGCGGCATTTGGCCTGTCTTTGATTTCGGGGGCTGTCTTCAGGATCGTATGGATGCGATCCAGCGACGCCCGGCCGCGCTGGATGAGATTGGTGACCCATCCCAGCGCCATCATCGGCCAGGTAAGCAATCCCAGATAGCTGATAAAGGCCACGAAATCACCGGGCGTAATGGTTTGCATGATGGTTTGCCGTCCGCCGAGATACAGGACTATGGCCAGGCTCAAATTGGTAAAGAGCAGCATCATGGGGAAAAAGGATCCGATTATTCTGACCAGACGGATGTTCTGGTCGACATAGTGTCTCGAGGCGGCTTCCACCGCAGCGGCAGCTTCTTTCTTTTGGTTGTGCGCCTTGATGAGGCGAATGCCGGCAAAGCGTTCCCGGATGACTTCGGTCAGATCTGAAAAAGACGCCTGCACGGCCTGGTAGCTGCGGTGCATTTTTCGGCTGAAAAAGCGGGTACTGATGACGATCAGCGGCATGGGGATGAGGACAAAGGCGGTCAAGGTGACATTGATATAGGCCATAAAACCAATGGCCGCCAACCCGAGAACCACCGCGTCGTTGAGCGCCACCATCCCCATTCCGGTGGCCATCCGGATTTGCTGGATATCGTTGGTGGCGTGGGCCATCAAGTCACCGGTCTTGACCTTATCGAAATAGGCGGCTGACAGGCTCTGAAGATGCGCAAAGAGCCTGTTTCTCAAACCCTCTTCCACTCGCCGGGAAGTCCCCAAAAGGCATCGGCGCCAGATATAGCGAAAAATGCCGATACAAACGGCGATGGCGACCATGTAAAGCGCATACACCAGCAACTGTCGACCTTCGATTTGAAACCCGGTCAAATCATCCACCGCCTGCTTGATGATGCGCGGGATGAACAGCTGCAGGATATCAACCGTGATCAGGCAAACGAGCCCGATCAGGATCCGGCGGCGATTTTCGATAAAATAGGGTTTGATTAGTTCAGATGCGCTCATTGGTCTGGTTTCCGGTTTCCGGCACCCGGTGCCTATCAGTTCATCCCAGGCATTGGTCTTTTGTTGCGGGTTGCGTGTTACGGGTTGCGCGGTGAAATACAGAACGTTCCGGGTTTCCACAAGTTAGCCTGCAATCGTAAGTAGTAAATATAAGGGCAGTCGGGAGTTACTGCAAGCAAATTAAAAGTAATGGATGGAATTGGACGATCCCGGATTTTGAATTGTCGGCTGCTCACCCCGTAACCCGCACCCCGCAGCGCGTAACGCGCCAAATAGCGCCATTGACTTTATATAGGCCGGTTGTTATTGTAATCGTTATGGAATCAGGAAGCATCGTTGAATTTATCGACCGCCAGAAAATCATGTGTGCGGTTATTCTGGAGGTCAAAAATTCCCGTTTAAGGCTGCTGACCGAAAACAACCGCGAGGTTAATCTTTCGGCCAGCAGGCTGCTGCATAAGGATACGGTGCGTCTTGACCTTGCCATGGGCCGGGATAAAATGGTCGATACCCTCAAGGGGGTCGCCAGCAAGCGCAAAGAACTCATCCGTCAGGTCGATATAAAGGATCTGTGGGAGGTTTTAAATTCAGAGCAGGTCTGGATTGATCTGCCGACCATGACCGAGTTTTGTTTCCCGGAAAGTCCCTGCGGCGATCATGAATCAGCCGTGCTGAGGGCGTTTTTCGATGACCGCCTTTACTTTAAGTTCAATCTGGATCGATTTTTCCCCAATTCCGAAGAACAGGTCGCCCGTCTAATTTCCCAACGCGAGGAGGAGGCCCGCCGCGACAGGATTATCGATACCGGCGGAGACTGGCTGGCAAGTTTCAAGAATGGCGCTCCGGTTCCGGATCAGATAAGCGGGGGGGAAGCGGATGAATTTAAAGACATTTTAAAATCGTATTATCTTTTTGGAAAGGAGAGCAAAGACCAGGCGCTCGCCAGGGCCATGATCACCAGGGCCAAGCTGGACGCGCCCACCGAACTGTATCCGCTGCTGGTCAAGCTGGGTGTTTTTGATGAGCATGAGAATATCGATTTGCTGCGATTTGGTATCGCCACCGAATTTTCCGCGGAGATAGAATCCCGGGCTGCGCTTCTGGCCGACAGTCCTAAAGGGTTCTCAAATGACGGATCCCGCCGTGATTTGACCGATCTGCCCCTGATGACCATCGACGGGCAGGCCACCCTCGATTTCGATGACGCCCTGAGCATCGAAAAAATCGGAGCGAACTATCGTCTCGGCATCCATATTGTCGATGTCGGCCATTTCGTGCGCCGGGGAGATCTGATCGATCAGGAAGCCCTGGCCAGAGGTAGTTCCATTTACATGCCCGACCAGAAAATCTCCATGCTGCCCGCAAATCTTGCCGAGGGTCTTTGCAGCTTGAAGGCCGGTGAAATTCGTCCGGCCATCACCACCATGGTCAACCTGAGCCCGTCGCTGGACGTTATCGATTATGAGATCCTGCCCAGCCTGATAAAGGTAAAGCAGCAGCTCACCTATTACGATGTTAACCAGGAGGCGGATCAGAGCCAGAGTATATTGCTGCTGCGGGGGATTGCGGATAAATTTCACCAGCAAAGATTGGATGCCGGGGCTGTTCAGATTACCGTACCGGAAATCAATGTCTGGCTGGCTGATGATCGAACTATCACGGTAAACCGGATCAATCGGGAAAGCCCCGGCCGGATGCTGGTTTCGGAAATAATGATTATGGCCAATTGGCTGATGGCCAAATATCTGGCTGAACACCAGATGCCGGCGGTTTTCAGATCCCAGCCGGGACCGCGAGAACGCCTTTACAGGGGTGATGGCGGGACCGTGTTTCAAAACTGGATGCAGCGAAGGTTTTTGAGTCGCTTCGTGCTGAATACAGGACCTGAAAAACACTCCGGCCTCGGGTTAGATGCTTACGTAACGGCCACCTCGCCCATCCGCAAATATTTTGATCTCGCCACCCAGCGGCAGATAAGGGCGCTCCTGGGACTGGAGCAACCCTACACGTCAGATGAAATCGAGCAAATAATTCAACTGCTTGAACTGCCCATGGCCAATGTTATCCGGATTCAGTTCGCCCGGCACCGCTACTGGCTCTTGAAATACCTTGAACAACACATCGGCCGTAAAGAAGAAGCCATCGTTCTGACCAAACGCCGCAATGATTATCAGATTCTACTGTCCGCCTACATGATCGAGTGCAACCTGCCCGTATCCAGCGGTTTTGTGCTCAAGCCCGAGGATCTTATCCAGGTGACGATTCAAAACGTCAGTGCCAGGAAGGATTTGCTGCAAGTCGCAATCGGTTAACGGATGACAGACGACAGATGACAGATGACAGATGCGGTATGATCAATCTGTTTTCTGTTTTTTACCTCTTTGCGGTTTAGCTTGACACCTCAACCCCTTTCTTCCGTCATTTCACCGCAACGACCTTACCGCCGGTGATCTTCAGGAGGTCCCGGGGGGTGAGTTTGAAGACAGCTCTGGGGGTGCCGGCCGCGGCCCATATCTCTTCATACTGTATAAGATCCTCGTCTATGAAAACCGTGATGTTTTGAACGTGTCCCGTGGGCGGCACGCCACCGATGGCATAACCGGTTGTTTTACGTACAAAATCAGCATCAGCCCTTCCCGGTGATTCACCGATTAAGTCGGCGAGTTTCTTCTTATCCACCCGGTTGGCGCCGCTGGTCGCTACCAAAACCGGCCTTCCGGACTGTTTTCCTATGAATATCAGAGATTTGACGATTTGACCCACCGTGCAGCCGACAGCCCTGGCAGCGTCATCGGCGGTTCGGGTGGTTTGCGGCATTTCCACGACCCGACAGGTTAATCCAAAAGCGTTGAGAGCGTCCTGCACTTTTTGGGCGCTTGAACTTAAATTTTGTGCCATTTTAACGTTCCTCTTTCCTGTTGATACTGGCTGATCACCGGTCATGCGACCGCTGCGCTGGCCGGTCGGCAACCGCTTTTTGGACAAGATATTTTCTCCGGGCCATAATTTCAGGGTTTCACAGATCGACGGCACCTGCCTGCTGTGATCACCTTAAAAGGGAACCCCCTTGACACGTAAATTTTCGAAAATATATTATGTCCCGGCCGATTGTCATAATTTAATTCTAGTTTTAATCAGAAACTGAATATTTCTCTTGAAAAAATATTAAAAATAAATTACAAGGTAATACGATAAATAAATCTTATTCAGGGAGCATCGGGATATGGGAATCCAAGAGCGCAAGGAACGGGAAAAAGAGCGGCGGCGGCAGCAGATAATGGTAGCCGCCAAAAGGGTGTTCTCAGAAAAAGGCTTCAATAAGGCGACGATGGAGGATATCGCCCAGGAAGCCGAACTCAGTCCCGGCACCCTGTACCTGTATTTTAAAAATAAGGAGGAACTTTACGCTTCCCTTTCGCTGCGCATTTTGCAGTACCTGCTTATCCGCGTTGAGCATGTCAACGAAGACAAAGAGTCCGATCCCGAAGAAAAATTAAAAGCGCTCATGGATGCGATGTACGATGTCTATGAATTCGATCCCCTGATCATCATCAACATGTTTCACCTCCAATCCAGTGAAACCCTGAGGAACCTGTCACCTCAGCTGATGGAGGAAATAAAGGAATTATCCCGCAAGTCGTTAGGTTCGATCGCCAAAATATTCGAAACAGGGGTCAAACAGGGCCTGTTTTATGATCGACATCCGATTGCCCTGGCAGACACCTTTTGGGCCTTGTTTTCCGGTGTCGTTCTCTGGTTGACCAGCAAAAAACTCATCGATGAGCAAAAAGACTATCTAAAACAAACCCTCGAACTCGCTTTCGAGATATTCGCTCGGGGGATAAAGAAAATCGATTGAGCCATTCGTTATTGGTTGATTGTTATGTGTTATGGTCAAAAGCCGCCCGTTTGCTCCGGTCCCCACTTTCCCAATTTCCAATTTGTTATCGTAAAAATCTAACTCCATAGATTGTTAATTAAAGGTTTCAGGTGTCAGGTTTCAGGTGTCGGTACATGGATGCCAGAAAACAGATGCGGGAGCAGACCGTTCAACACCGGTTGCCAAATCCTTGCTCCGGCATCTGACTTCTGTCCTCTGTTTTTTGAACGCCGACACCTGAAACCTGACACCGATAAGTAAGTATAGGATGATGGCATTGCTATTTGATTGAAATACATTGCTGAAAAGAACACAGTGGGGCTCTAAAACAACCGTGTGATTTCATCCGTTTCAAATTGGGGCCAGGGGGCCGGCTGATTGTTTTTTTCCGCCGTGATGCCCCGGCCGGGTGCCAGCACCTCGCCGATGCAGGTGACTTCGACACCTGCCTTGCCAATCATTGACATAAGCTCATTACACCCTTCCTTGCGGCAGCAGACCAGCAGGCTGCCGGAGCCGATCAGCCCGAGCGGGTCAATATCCAGCAGCTGACAAATTTTAGCGGTCTGGGCATAGACCGGAATTGTATCCATATTTATTTTGATGCGGTGACCGCCGGCGATGCTGAGCTCTTCCAGAGCGGTGGCCAGCCCGCCCTCGGTAACGTCGTGCATGGCACTGGTGGTTTTGGATGCAGCTGCAATCCTGGCCTCGGTTATAATGCTGATGTCATCCAGAAACCGGCGGCCGCTATCGATTTCCGAGGGCTTTATACCCAGTCTTCTCAGGCGATTTCCAAATTCCCTGGCAATAATGGCCGTGCCCTCGACCGCAACGCCCTTGGTCAGCAGCACCCGATCGCCGGGAGCCATGTTGCGCTTGTCGATGAGACGGCTGCGCCTGACGGTTCCCGCCATCATTCCGGTTAACACCGGCCGCGTGACGGCATCCGTTATTTCGGTGTGGCCGCCGCACAGGGTAATATCCCATTTGCCGCAGAAAACCTTGAGTTCCTCGATGACCTGGCTTATTTCTGAGGGGGTGACCCCTGATGGAAACAGCAGGGTTGTCAGCAGCCATCTGGGTTTGGCCCCCGATGTCGCAATATCATTGGCGTTGATCAACACAGCATATTGGCCGATGGAGTCCGTGGCAAAGGTAATGGGGTCTGATTTGAGTACGAGAACTTCTTCGGGTTCGACATCCACCGCGGCGGTGTCCTCCCCGACGCCCGGATTGATGATAATCGAGGGGTCATCAAACATAAACTGGTTTAAAAACTCCCGTAACAGGTCGTTGGGCAGTTTGCCGGCAGGCAACGGTATGCCCAGCCGTGCAAGCGGAATCAATTTTTCTAAATGCGAAATCCGAATATGCCCGTCAACTGCATCGTTTCCAGCGGGTGCCGACGGATCGATCAGCACGGTGGTTGCCCCTTTGTTCCGGGCACCCTCCAGTAACATCGCATCGCCGGCCACGGCCAGCACGTGCTGGAGCGAAACCGCCATCCTTGCAGCTGCCAGCCCAACCGGGTCTGCGGCCTGCGGCCGGACCAGGAGATCCTCCCGGCCCAATACGGGTCCGAGTTGGGGCTGATTGATAAAAGCGAGTTTAGCCAGCATTTTCTGAACAAAGGCCGGACTGCCGCCGCTGATGATGGCCACGGGGAGCTTCTTTTTTTCAAAATAACGGGCCACGGCCTCGGCACCGGCCGCCGGTTCGGCATTTGCGGCGGCTTTGCGCTCGCAATCATCCAGGGCGGCTAATGCGCGGTCTTTGTCCGCGCCATTGGACAGCCCCCGGATATAATCCAACGTGGACATGTCAGCCGGGCATCCGATCTCGGCTCTGATAGCCCCGGTGTCGCCTAATTCGGTTTGAATCAGGGTGCTTTCCAAATGCAGAATGACGGCTTTGATGCGCATAATTCGGTTAGGCCTTTAACGTTTCAGTTGAATCCCTGGCTACGGTTGACACCAGAATCCTTGACAGAAACCCGTTCAAATGTCAAACCTTGTCCACATGAAAATATTGCTGATATATCCCTATTTTCTTGAGGCCCGCGTGTTAACCAGTGAAGATGTGGGGGCGGTACCCCTGGGGGTTTATTATGTGGCGGCTGCTTTAAGGGCCCACAACTATGACGTGGAGATTTTAAACTGGCATGACATCCGTGACACCCCCGAGAAAATCAGGACGGTTCTGGCGGAGAAAAAGCCGGATGTCATCGGCTTTTCCATCGTCAACGGCAATCGGTGGGGCGCGCTGGACATTGCCCGGATCGCCAAGCAAATTGACCCGCGGGTAACCATTGTGCTCGGCGGTGTTGGGGCAAGCTTTTTGTGGGAGCATTTCCTGACCCATTTCAGTGATGTTGATCTGGTCGTTATCGGCGAAGGCGAGCACACCTTTTTAAAACTGGTCGAACACCTTGAGGCCGGGAATCCCGAGGCGCTCGAATCCCTTGACGGCCTGGCGTATAGAAAAGACGGCCGGGCGGTCCGCACCGCTGATGCGCCTGCCATCACTCCGCTGGACGATTTGCCTGATCCAGCCCGCTATTTTACCTACCAGCATCTATCCCTGACCCGCGGCTGCGCCGGAAACTGCAATTTTTGCGGATCGCCCCGGTTCTGGGGCCGCCATGTCCGGTTTCATTCGAGTGACTATTTCGTTGGGCAGATTCAACGCTTATACCAACAGGGGGTTCGTTTTTTTTATTTTTCAGATGACACCTTTACGGTTAATAAAGACCGGGTCATTGAAATCTGCCAAAAAATCATCGATAAAAAATTAGATATCACCTGGAACGCCATATCCCGGGTGGATTACATCAATGCCGACCTTCTTTTCTGGATGCGCAAAGCCGGTTGCGTCCAGATCAGCTACGGGGTTGAAAGCGGATCGGAAAAGATACGCAATTTTCTGCAAAAAAAAATCTCCACCGAGGCCATTGAAAGGGCCTTTGTCCTGACCCAGCGATACGGGATCATGGCCCGGGCCTATTTCATCTATGGCTGCCCGGGAGAAAACCGGCAGACGATTCAGGCGACCATCGACCTGATCGATCGGATCAAACCGTTGAGCACGGTTTTTTATATCCTGGACATATTCCCCGGCACCCGGCTCTACGAGGATTTCAAGAACCGGCATGGACAAAGCGAGGACATCTGGTTAAACCGTATTGAAGACGTCATGTATTTTGAAACCGATCCGGATTTGACCCAGGATCAAATCCTGGCGTTCGGGAAAAAACTGCGCGCCTATTTTTATCAAAATTTGCCCCGGTTCGTCGAAGCGCTGGATTTAATCGACGACGAAGCGCTGTACCCGCAGCATTCCAGTTTTTGTTCCCGCCTGGCCATGACCTTCAATTACGGTGATTATGCCCTTGTCGGGGAAATCGAAAACAAACCAAGGATAGCGGCAACTTTGTATGAGCAGGCATTGAAATATCATCCCAACGCCGAAGCTTTTCTGGGGCTTGGCATTCTATTTCAGAAAGGGGGCGCCAACCGGGAAGCCGCCGACATTCTGTCCCGGGGATTGACCCATTTCCCCGACGATGCCAGGCTAAACATCTGTATGGGGGTCTGCCTGATGAATCTGGCGCAATGGAATCGGGCGCTTTCCTTTTTTCTCAATTTTCAGGATGAAAAAGATGCCGTCCGTTTCGCTGCCCTGTGCTACCGCTCGCTGGGCGATGAAAAAAAAGCGGAGATTATGCATAAAAAGTATGAAAAGATGTCATTTGTAAATAGAAATTCCAAATAACAAATCACAAATTCCAAACAAATAACAATAACCGAAATTCGAAATTACAAACATCCGGCGTTTCGGTGTGTCAGCCAAGATAGGTAACATCAACTGTTTGGGTCATTGAGATTTGGAGAGCGAGATTTATTTGAGATTTGGTGCTTGTGATTTGGGATTTATATTTGTTGGGCTTGAATAACGATATTTACTGATTAAGAGGTGACCAATGACAGCTTTAGTTGAATCAACCGGCGAACTGGCAGCAACAGACGGACTGAAACTTTTTTATCGACACTACCAGGCGGAATCGGAGCGGGCACGCATGGTTATCTCCCATGGGCTGGGGGAACATTCCGGACGGTACGGCAATGTCGTTGAACGCCTGCTTCCCAAAGGCATCGGTGTGTGGGTACCCGATCACCGGGGACACGGTTGCAGCGGCGGTCGCCGTGGTCACGTTTTGAATTTTGTGCAATATCTGACGGATCTTCGACAAACCGTCGATCTGGCAAGAAATGACATGCCGGCCGAAATGCCCTGTTTTATGCTGGGCCACAGCCTGGGCGGTTTAATTGCCCTTTACTTCGCCCAGCGCCATTCGGACCTGATTGACGGCGTGGTAGCTTCGTCTCCTTGCCTGGGGATGGTGATTGAGGTTCCGCCGCTTAAAAAGGTTTTAGGGTCTTTTATGTCCCGTGTATGGCCGGGATTGACGATGAGCAATGAGCTGGATGCCGCGCGCATCAGTCGCGATCCGGCGGTTGTCAGAGCCTATGAAAGCGACCCGCTGGTACACGACCGCGTCAGCGCACGCTTTTTCACCGAATTAATGCAAGCCATGGAAACGGTGAACCAGCAGGCTTCCGCCCTGAAGGTGCCGATATTGATGCAGGTGGCCGGTGAGGATTTTCTGGTGAATGCCGAATCTTCCGGGCTATTTTTTGATAAGCTGACCGTCGAGGACAAAACCCTGCAGGTTTATGACGGCATGTATCATGAGATCTATAACGCACCGCAGGAGGAAAGAAAACGCGTGTTGAATGATCTGGAGGGGTGGCTGTTGGAAAGAATGTCGAAGGTCGCATGACTTTGGAATGACGAATGAAGGCATGCTGTCGATTTTAAAATAAAAAATGGTGGAGCGCGAGCGACGCCACCATTCGTCATTCTTCATTCGACAATCGACATTCCTTATTCCACGACGCTGAAATTTATCGGTGATTGCAAGGCCGGTTGATATGCCACCGGGCCGATAATTTCGTTTTTGGCCGGATCTTTGTCCCCCCACCAGTTTTTAGCGGCTTTCACACGGCCTTTTTTGTCCAGCACTTTGATTTCCCACTCGCCGTTATTTAAAATGTTGTTCTGTTCGATTCGGGCCTTGCTGCTTTCGAGCAGAAAACCGCCGGTGCTGTTCTCGGTGATAACCGAGTCTTTTACCAGAAGGTTGGCCTTGCGGGCGGCAATCCCTGATTTTGCGGAAGTCCGAATAAGACTGCCGACGATCTCCCCGCGGCTGTCCTCCATCACGATGCCCCAGACATTGTTCTGGAACTGGCAGTTTTTAATCGCGATCCTGGACTTTGAGGCTCTGAACCCAAACTCGGCACCGGATACGTTGCAGTAGGTAATTTGATTGTCGTCCTGGCTGCCATCCAGGAAAATGCCTTTCCAGCTGGCCTCCCCCAGACTGGACAAACGGACCGGGTCGTCCCGGGTACCCAGTATTTCCAGCTGTCCTTTGACGATCATGCCCAGGCTGCGAAACCAGACCACCGTGCCGGCATTCATGGTAAGCTTGACACCGGGCTTGACCACCAGGGCATCTTTGACCAGATAGGGGCTTTTATCAATACTCAACACATAATCCTTGGCAATCACCGCCGGCAGAACGGTCGGTTCGCCGACGATGACGGGACCCAGGGTATCCATCCACTGACTGCCGACGCCTTTCTTGGTCCTGAGAATTCCCACCATCCGGCCGTGGGCCAGTCTATCCTTGGCCTTGATACGGTAGGCGCCGATATATACACCAGGCTGCTTTTCTTTCATCGGACGGTTTGAAATCAGGGGCGGAAGGCTCCAGGTGGCGATCCGGTTTTTCTCACCGATCATGACGACCTTGATCGTATCTCCCGGTTGGAGCAGCTTTCCGGCACCGTTGTGCACCAGAACCTGAATTTTAGGCGGCGGTTCGCTCCGGCCGGGCGGGTTGGGCATGGTGGCTATCATTTGCATGCACAGTTCGGACGCAGCTTTTAGATGAGTGGCCTGTCTGTGGTTGAGGGCCGTTTTGAAGACGGTTGCCGCCAATCCGATCGGGCTCATCGGAACATCGCCCTCCTCGATATGAATGGTGTGCTCCAGTTCCCAGACCGGTTTGGCATTTGAACAGCGCACCATTCTGGCCTTCAGTCCGGCCTGGCTATCGGAATAAACCAGGGCGTAGATTTTCCCCAGGCTGATGACATCACCAAAAATGACGGCATCGACGCCCAGGAGCTGCCCCAGTTTCTGGGGAGAGACCGTCTTGCCACCGGTGATGTCCGCGTACAGCTGATTGGCCTTGAGGTTCTCGTCAATGACATAGGGTTCCAGATCCTGGTAGTTCAGCGAACTGAAAAAATTGTAGAACATTTTGCGCACAATCGTGCCGGCTTCCGGGTTGGACGTTTTATTGGCAAAGGGCAGAATGGCGACTTTATAGGGTAGCCGTTCTTCTTCATGAACCGTGGGGGCGGGCGCTTTTTCCAGAACGCGAAGGGCACAGGAGGTGCTACCCAAAACGACAAATAGACTCAATGCGATTGCAACTGTCAGGTTTTTCATTTTTCCCCTTTGCGGTATCAAATCAAGATGAACCCGTCGGATCAAACCCGGATCACCAGGGCTTGTCGGAACTGGTTGTGTTATTTTCCTCTTCAAATAAATATTTCATGATCCAGGAGCTTTCAGCCCCCGACTCTTCGAGCATACGCTTGATTTCTTCCTTTTTCTCGGCCTGTTCCCGTTTGAGCTCTTCCCTGGTTTTGCGTCTGGATTTTCTTTTTAACGAACTTTTGGAAATTTTGGATTTGCCGGCCTGGGACAATTTTTCACGACAAATCTTGATTTTGGCATTTACTTCCTTGTTGTCGGTGTCAATCAGATAGTAGCGTTCGAAAAAGGAAAGTGCTTTGACCCAGTTTTTTCCCGAGAAGTATTTTTCACCGTTCTCCCGGTAAAAATCCTCCATTTGGTCGATGCGCTGGAGGGCCAGCGCGTTTCCGGGCTCCAGTGTCAGAACCGCGCTGTAGAGAACAAAGGCATTTTGATTGACCGGCTTGAGGTACTGCTGGGCCTGGAAATGAGCATCGGCTTCTTTCAACAGCTGCACCAGGGTCTGATCCTGGCGTGAATGCTGCTGGTGTGCAAGCCATATTCTTCTGATGGCCTTGTGGGCCTCCTCATAATAAATGCTGTCCTCTTTTATGGCGGAATACTGTCTCAGCGCCTGCTGGAGCTTGTTGGCCGTTTCCAGTCGGTGACCCAGGGTCAAGCGGAAATAGTCCAGCCGATCCCACAGGACTTCGGCCTCCTTGCCGGCCCCGTATTCAGACAGGTATGACTTCAGGTAGGCCATAGCAGAATCCAGATCTTCAGTTTTCGTTTTGTGCTCGGTTACGGCCAGAGCGGTTTCGGCCAAATGTTCCATGACCTGACGGTTGTATTCCGGTGGCAGATCCGACATTAACAGGTTCTCGAGGGTATGCTGGGCCGAAGCATAGTTTTCCGCCTTAATCTGCCTGGCGACCGATTTAAGGGCCCACTTGACCTTCAAGGGGGTGTAAGCCTGGAAATAGCCGAAATAACCTGCAAAAATAAGCAAAAAAAACACGGCCAACCACCATCCCCACCCGGATCTGGACTCCCTGGCACCGGCCTTCATATCAGCCGCGCGATTGTCTTTGGCCCGGTCGGACACAAAGGCCAGGGTCGTATTTCCGATCTTCAACTGGTCGCCGGTGTAGAGGCGCTTTTCGGCTATAGCCACATCGTTCAATAACAACGGATTGGTCGTACTGACGTTTCTGACGATGTATTCATCTTTGCGTTTTTCAATCACACCATGTTTACGCGATACCAGCGGATCCGCAAGGTTCAGATCCGCTTCTACAGACCGCCCGATGACAAGTTTTGATTCTTTGAGAGGAATGACCTTGCTCTGACCTGAAACCGATGTACAGATCAGACGCGGTCCGAGGGCCTTGTCCTTGTTTTTCGTCTGGGTGATGACCATCGTTTTGGCCTCAAGAGGGACGCCCGCAGTTGCGTTAGCCGATTTTTTTTCTTCCTGAAATATTTCTGTCATGATTTTCCTGGAGACGGGTGGTTATCGTAAACAACCTATATGGCGATACAAAGTTTATATCGGCAATTTTGCGCCATGCTTTAATAAGAAAGCGCAAATTTTGCCCGAATTTTTCAATTTGTGGCCTTCGGTTCCGAGATGGATAGCCAGTGGTGATAATTATTATCAATAATAATAGCCAGCCCCGCTTCGAATTCGTGCCAAATATATTGTAACTATTTGATATTATATTTAATTAAAGGATTATAATTGGAAGCCGCCTGCACTTACCATGGCCACAGGCTTTCCAGGTAAGCCAAACTTGGCCAGAGGTCGGCTTCCTGGTGAGGCTCCAGGGTGATGATCGGCCGGGGGCGGTTGTGGGAGATTAGATAGGCGAACAGCAGGTTAAAATCGATCTTGCCCGTTCCCAGGGACAGATGCTCGTCGTCGCTGCCATGGTTGTCATGCAAATGCAGCTGTCCGATATAGGGACCCAGGTCTTCCAGCCATTGTTTCAGGTTGCCCTGGCCGAAAGCGATGAGGTGGCCCGCATCCAGGCAAAAACCGACATGCTGACGGTTAAGGCCCTTGAGAATAACAGCCATGTCCCGGGAGTCGCTTTCATAAACGTTTTCCAGCATCAATCGGGAGCCTTGTGCCCGCAGGCAGCCGGCCAGCCATGCCCAGGTCTCCAGACTGTTTTCGATCCATTCATCCCTAAAATAACTGTAGCGTCTCCAGTCATAGCCTGCATGGCAGACAACCGCCGTGGGTCTGAAGATGGGAACCAGTTCCAGCAGCTGTTCAAAACGGCTGCGGGTTACGGCTTTTACAGCCGGGTCGGTGGATCCGGCGGCCAGGTCAATGAAAGGACCGTGCAGGGTGATTGACAGGCGGCGGTCATGAATTTTTTCAGCGATGCGCCGATAATCTGAAAGATCGAAGCGCTCCAGGGCCTCGGCATCGATTCCGATTTCAGGATTGAGCCGGTATTCCAGAAAGCGGTCCAAATAGGTGTCGTACAGCATCTTAAACGGAATGTTTATCTGGACCTGGTGCAGTAGTTTTCGGATCGGCGGGGTCAATTTTACAAACGAATTTTCGGGGTTCATAGCATGGCCTTATCTCCACCAGAACCCTGATGGATAGGTGCTGACCGCTTAATTAAAAAGCGGAATCGTTAAATGGTAAACGCCGTGATCCAGTTTGGCCGTCACCGGTGCGCCCTCTGTTTCAAAAACCTTCATCATGCCCTTGTTGGTGGCCAGCACATCGGCCGTCAGGTACTGGATGCCACGATCCTTGGCCAGGCGGATCAGCAGTTTGTAAAGATAGGTTGCTATGCCGATGCCCTGGTATTTTTCGTCCACCACAAAGGCCATATCAGCACAGGGGCTTTTTTCATCCCGGATAAATCTAGCCTCGGCAATGACATGCCCTTGACCGGCTTCTCCCACCAGGCCGACGATCGACATCACCCGACTGAAATCAATATTGACATAGCCCTGCATCTTGGAATGGGGCATGGTTTTTATGGGCGCAAAATAACGGTAGTAAACGGACTGATCGGAAAATCGGTAAAACAGACGACGCATTTCTTCTTCGTCCGACGGCTTGATGGCCCGGAATCTCACATTCACATCGCCCTTGAAGGTGTGCTGCAGGTTGATCTCCGCCGGATACAGGTGGGCGGATTCCTTGATAAAAATTTGATCCGGATTGAATAGACTGATCGAAGGTGACCTTGACATCGT
>JAFDCJ010000551.1 GCA_019312835.1 Deltaproteobacteria bacterium | reverse complement strand
TCAGGACAGGAGGTTCGGGGTTCAGGGTTCAAAGTTCAGAGGTCAAAAAATAGCATTGCTGAGCATCTCAGACCCGCAACCCTGAACGGTGAACCCTGAACCTTGAGCCAATTTCCAGACACCTGAAACCTGTGGCGCCGTTAGGCGCCACGTTTACCTTTTAATGGTTACCCTTTCCATCACAACATCCTCCACCGGACGGTCGCCAGGGCCGGTCTGGGTGGAACCGATTTTTTTGACCACATCCATACCCTCCGTCACTTTGCCGAACACTGAATGGTTGTCGTTGAGATGAGGCGTGGGACCGAGGGTGATGAAAAACTGGCTCCCATTGGTGCCGGGCCCGGCATTGGCCATGGACAAAACGCCTGCGCTGTCATGTCTGAGGGAAGGATCAAACTCATCGCCAAATCGATACCCCGGACCGCCGGTGCCGGTTGCCGAAGGACAGCCGCCCTGGATGACGAAGCCGGCGATGACCCGGTGGAAGATAAGACCGTCATAGAAATTGCCCCCCCTGTCCGTCTCCTGGCGACCTTCGGCCAGATTGATAAAATTCCACACGGTCTCGGGACATTCCCTGGCGTACAGCTCGGCCTCAAATGTGCCCTGATTGGTTTCAAAAACCGCGGTTACCCGCTCGATGTCCTCTTTGTAATCGCTTTTCGTAGTCATTGGTGTCTCCTTTCAATTTAGAAATAAGGAATGGATTCGATTTATATTAAAAACTTCTTAGACAGGATTTACAGGATTATTAGGATTTTTTTGTTGGCCATTCTCCAGAAGAGAATGGCCAAAAGCAATCGCCTTCGGCGAGATATTTCGTTCCGAATTAGCAGTATTTGGCAAAAATTGTACCTATCAACAATCTGGATTAAAATAGGCCTTTTTCCGCCGCAGGCGGATGGTGTTTTCTTAGTTTCTTCCGGAAACTAAGAAATAAAAAATATCTTCAAAATCCTGTAAATCCTGTCTAAATTATTTTTAAAGATCGAATCCATTCATCTAGTTGCCCAGCTGTCCGTACAGTCTGTCTCCTTCCAGTTTTTCTATTTTAACCTCTACGATTTTGTTCTGCAGATCATCAGTGCCTTCCACCAGTACCGGCAGGTAGTTGGATGACAGCCCTTTTAGCAGGCCGGTAGCTGTATCTCTTTTGCCTTCAATCAGCACCGGTAATGACACCCCTTCAAAGCGCCGATAGAATGCCATGCGTTTTTGATGGCCTAAGTCACGCATGCGCTCAGCTCTTGCCTTGATTACCCGGGAGTCGAGTTTGTTGGGTAATTTGGCGGCCGGGGTTCCGGGCCTTTCCGAAAACGGGAAGACATGCAGGTACCCGACCGGAAGTCCGGCGATCAACTCGTAGGTATTTTCGAAGGCAGCTTCCGTTTCCCCTGGAAAACCGATCAGTGTATCCACACCGATGGCGGCATCGGGCATCAGTTCATGAATGTGGTCTATGAGAGCCATAAAATCCTGATGGGAATAGGGGCGCCCCATTTTTTTTAAGATGCCATCATCTCCGCTTTGCAGCGGGATGTGAAAATGCTTGCAGAATATTTCAGATACCGCCACCTGCTCAATGACTTTTTCGGTCAGCTCGAAAGGTTCAATGGAACTGATACGGACCCTGGCAATTGATCTCCTGTTCTCAATGCGTTTCATCAGATCCGCAAGGCTCGTTGCGGTATCTAAATCACGGCCATAGGCGCCCAGATGAATCCCTGTCAGCACGACCTCCTGAAAGCCGGCCTCGGCAAAGCGGTCGATGCTTTGGAGGACATCATCCGCCGGCATACTGCGGCTGCGGCCTCTCGCGTAGGGCACGATGCAGTAAGTGCAGAACGCATTGCAGCCATCCTGAATTTTTAAAAACGGCCGTGTGCGGGGTGCTGAAGCAGCCAGGGGCATCATTTGGAAATGGCTTCCTGAATCGATGCCACCTTGGGGGAATATCTCAATATCCGAGTCCGGATCACCGTTCGAGCGGATCATCCGACCGATAGCATGTTTCTTGTCCTGACCGACGATATGATCAACCCCCTCGATATCCTTGATTTCCCGGGGCGCAGTCTGAGCATAACATCCGGTTACGATAATGCGTGCCTTCGGGTTGCTGCGAATGGCTCTGCGGATGGCCTGTCTCGACTGCATCGAGGCTTTTTGAGTCACCGTGCAGGTATTGACAATACAAACGTCGACCTTATCGCAATTTGCGGCAGGCGACCATTCAGAATCCAACAATTCCTGTGCAATGGCCTCCGACTCGGCCTGGTTGACCTTGCAGCCCAGTGTTGTGATACAAAACTTCGGCATTTTTGTATTTCTTTAATTTAATTTTGTGGTTCCGGTCATAAATGCGTGATTTTTTCGCTGTACAAGGCCGCACAAGGATTTACGAGGAGGCGTACTACCAGTACGTCGACGAAGTAAATCCGCGGAGAACGCCGTACAGCGGAAAAATAACCATTTAGGACCGTGAACCACTGATCCAGCCACCGCCCAATATCTCATCCCCCCGGTAAAAAACCGCCCCCTGACCGGGCGTTACGGCTGCTTGCGGCTCTTTAAAGCGGATGACGGCCGCATCACCCTTGCCGGGAATGATGGTTGCAGGTACTTCCTGACTGCGGTATCGCACGCGGATGTGCAGTTCCAGCGGTGACCGGGGCGCATCTCCGATCCAGTTTATCTGAGTCACCTTGCATTCGGATGACAGCAGATCATTCCGGGTTCCGACCACCAAACAATTCCGTTCGATGTCCAGCCGAGTTACGTAGTAAGGCTCTGCGGCCGGGCAATTGATCCCGCGGCGCTGTCCGATGGTAAAAAGGTGCAGCCCTTCGTGCCGGCCGATGACCTGTCCGCTCATATCTTCGATCAAACCGGGTTGAGGCTGGAAGCCCTCCTGGGTCATCAAAAATTTCCCGTAGGAGTTATCCTTGATAAAACAAACGTCCTGGCTTTCACCCCTGGTGACCGGATGCAACCCCCGCTGAGCGGCCATTTTTTTAATTTGTGCTTTTCGCATGGTACCCAGGGGAAACAAAGCGTGTGCCAGTTGATTCCCGGTCAACCGGGCCAGAAAATAGGATTGATCCTTGTGGCGGTCCAGGCCTTTGAACAAATGATAGGTACCGGTTTGATCTTTTCCAATAACGGCATAGTGCCCGGTTGCTAATTTCTGCGCCCCCTGTTTCCGGGCCAAAGACAGGATGATGCCGAACTTCACGGTGGGATTGCATCGCATGCAGGGATTCGGGGTTTGGCCGCGCTGATAGGACCGGGTAAAATAGTTGACGATTTTTTCCTGAAATTCACTGCGGATATCTACGATCTCGACCGGAATGTCCAGTTGTTTTCCGATCTCAAGGATCGGGTGTTGATCGGGCACTTTGCGCTTTTGGGTAAAGCATGCATCCGTTTCGAATCCGGTGATAAAATGAATTCCAACCACCTGATGACCCTGTTCCTTGAGTAAACAGGCGGTCATCAGGGAATCGACGCCACCGCTTATGGCAACTGCTGTTTTTGGCTTCATTCAAAAAAAGTCTGGTGGGTTGGTTGCACCTCCATGGCTCTGGGGGGACATGCCGGTACGCACAACTCACATAAGCTGCATTTTTTTTGATCAAACATCACGGTCATATCCGGGCGTTGAACTGCGAGGGCACCGGTGGGGCACACAGCCGTGCAGGCACCGCAATCCGTGCACTTTTTGTTGTTGCGCTTAATTTCCTGTGAGGCGCTTTTGACTTTGACTCCCTGGGATTTGAGATACCTGACGCCCTCAGAGATTCTTTTCTTGGTACCGGTCAGCTCGAGGGCCATTATGCCTTCTTTGCGGGGCAAAATGGCTGCATTGAGAATATTGAACACCAGGTCGTAATCTTTGATCAAACGATACACAATCGGCTTATGCACTTCAGTTTTTGGAAAACGAAGTATGAGTATTTTTGAATACACGCTGGGCCTCCAGAATGTGCTATAAATTTTCTGCGAACCTATCAATCTAATGGTAATTCGGGATGGTGTCAATATCAAAGGTTCAGGGTTCAGCGTTCAGGGTTCAAAGGTTTTAATAAGGAAACAGCGAACCGTAGAACCGCAGAATATTGAATATCGAATTTCGAAGGGTGGTTTCGCTTCGCTCAGTCTTTTATATAATAAGACAGAATACATTCCTTCGATATTCTACATTCAAGATTCGATATTCGATATTCGCTGTTTTCAACCCTTGAACCCGGAACCTTTGAACCTTGCTACCGGAAGCTTATTGATTCCTTAATAATTTTTGCTTATGATGGTATAATCAATTGTATCCGACCGGAAGGGTGATCCAGCGGGCTTCCGCAAACCATAGATTTCATCTGCAACCATAAAGGCCGATGACAAATGAACCGCTTTGCTTACCGCACAACGGGATTGGCCATAAAAACCATCTCCAATCTTTCAAAGGCTAATATTGCGCTTCATGGCCGAGAAAACATTCCAGATGGATCCATTATTTTCGTCATCAATCACTTTACCAGGCTGGAAACATTTTTGATGCCCTACCAGATTTTCACCTTAACCAAGGTGCCCGTCTGGTCTTTAGCCGATTATGAACTGTTTCAGGGTGCTTTCGGTAACTATCTTGAAAAAGTTGGTGCTCTCTCCACCAAAAGTCCCGACCGGGATCAACTCATCGTAAAAACCCTGCTTACCGGTGAGGCCAACTGGATCATCTTCCCGGAGGGCCGGATGGTAAAAAACAGTAAAATTCTTGAGAAAGGCCGGTTTATGATCTCCTGGGCGGGTGGCAAACATCCGCCGCATACCGGCGCCGGCACCCTTGCCATGCGGACGGAATTTTATCGCCAACGCCTGCGTCGACTGTCCGTCGTAAAACCGGATGAAGCCCGCTACCTGATGGATCAATTTCAGCTCGAATCCCTCGAGCCCGTATTGGATCGAAGAACCTATATCGTTCCCGTCAACCTGACCTACTATCCCATCCGGGCCCGGGAGAATATTCTCAGCAAACTGGCCTTGCGCCTGGTGGGCGACTTGCCGGAGCGAATAATTGAAGAGCTCATGACAGAAGGTTCGATGTTGCTGTCCGGTGTTCAGATCGATGTTCGTTTCGGTGACCCCATATTGGTCAACGAATATCTACAGAACAGGGCCATTCAAGAAGATATTGAAACGACCGGAAGAATCCATTTTGACGATCAAATTGCATCCAAATCCCTGATGCGCAAAGAAGCGCTTAAGCTCATGCTGCGCTATATGGCAGCCATCTACAGTATGACGACCGTCAACCTCGATCATCTTTTTTCCTCGCTGCTGCGATTCCTGCGGCGCAAATCCATTGATAAGCTCGATTTGTGCCGTCGGGTGTTTCTGGCCGCCTCGCAGATCCAGGAACATCCCGAATTGTATATCAACAATAGCCTTCAGCAGGATCAGGTTCACCTGCTAACCGATGATAGATACGGCAAGGTGGACAACTTCATAAAGGTTGCTGAAGAAAAGGGCAATTTGCAGCAAAATAACGGTACCTTCATTATCAATAAATCTAAATTCACATCTCCTTACGAGTTTCACCGGGCCCGCATTGACAACCCCATCGACGTGATTGCCAATGCTGTCGAGCCCCTCACTGATTTACAGCGCACCCTGCGTCGCCTGGCGATCTTGCCTGATTTCTGGATCAGAAAAAAAGTCGCTGATTACTTAATTTCCCTTGACGTCAAAGAATACGAAAGCGACTATCACAAATTTTACATCCAGGGAGAATCCAAACCCATTGATGTCGGAATGCCGTTTCTCGTGAAAGGAAAATCTAAAGATATCGGAGTGTTGCTTTCCCACGGCTATATGGCTGCCCCCCGCGAGGTTGAGACATTGGCCCGTTATCTGGGAAGTATCGGATACTGGGTGTATGTGCCGCGGCTAAAGGGGCATGGAACCTCCCCTGATGATCTTGCGACCCGGTCCTATCAGGATTGGGTGATGTCCGTTGATCGCGGGTACGCCATTATCAGCAGCCTCTGCAAACGGGTCGTTGTGGGGGGATTTTCCACCGGTGCCGGACTGGCACTGGATCTGGCTGCCCGGGTAAAAACGGCAGCCGGGGTATTTGCCGTGGCTGCGCCCATGACACTGAAAGATTTTTCCTCAAGGTTTGCACCGGCCGTGGATACGTGGAATCGGATAATGGATAAAGCATACGGCGTGGGGCCCAAGATGGAGTTCGTTGAAAACAAGCCGGAAAATCCGCACATTAATTACCTGCGCAATCCCATATCCGGCGTCAGGGAAATCGAGCGGCTGATGGATGATCTTGAACCCAAACTATCAAATTTACAGGTGCCGTCTCTGATTGTCCAGTCCCGCAGAGATCCGGTGGTTGACCCGAAAGGATCCCGCAAGATTTTCGAGCTTCTTGGAACCGATGATAAAGAATACCGTCTTTTTAATTTTGATCGCCACGGGATTCTTCTGGGCGACGGCTCTGCAGGCGTCCACAAAGCCATCGGTGAATTCATCAATCGATTTTAAAACCTCACTTCCCTCGTTTCCGCTTTCTGAAAATGATCAAATCATCCGCATGGTTCCTTCCCGAGGCTAAGTTTGGCCGACTGGTTATGAGGGATTCGTGGCTCGATTTTTTGACATAATCGATTATTTTTATTAAAATAAATACATATAGCCCAAAACCAGCGTCAAAACCGGGACAAGCCTTTTAGAAGAGACCACGCCAAGATGTCGAGACCTGATTTGTTAAAATGGATAATTATTTTGGGGATTCCGTTTTGTTTCGCCTGCACGCAGAATCGGTTTCCAAATCTCGTCATCGCGGAAGAGGGCATGGTTGAAACTTGCACGTATCTGGGTACCATCTCTGAAACTTCTGATCCCGGTAAACCTGTAACAAGCTATAAATATTATAAATATTACGATGGAGAATTGAAGGTCCTGGAGCGTGCCGATCATATGGGGGGCACGCATTTGGTCTGGCTCTACAACTATCACATCGGGTCGTCCGGCGCGGTTTACCGCTGTAGCGAATGAATGTGCCTCAATTTGAACCAGTTTCCTGCCAATGGCTGCATTTGAAGACCCGCAGACCTTTAAAGTTGCCGGCGAGGATTCCGGTTGTTAGTCCCGACTGTATCCGTATTTGAATAAACAATCATCATTGTTGATTAATCAAATTCTATCTGGTAATGGTTGAAATGAATAATAGAAAAATGTATAACACAACGTTAGATGCTGATTTAATTAGACAAATCAAGATTCTTGCGGCGCAGCTGGAAAAAAGGCAAAATGACCTTCTGGAGGAGGCCATTCAGGACCTTCTGAAAAAGTACGAAATAAGAGCTGAATCCTAGTCCGACTGCGAGAGCGTATCTGTTTCAAGCTCAAAGATTCCCAGCCCTTGGTTGTCCCGGTATCCTGGTGAGGTTATGAAGTTAAATGAATGCGAATTCCGAAAACAGAGAAAAAACACGCTTTCCACATGAATCCAAGGTAACCCTGGAAAGCAACGAAATCGGTTTCCAACGTGATGCCCGGATGTATAATTTCAGTGATTTTGGTATCTATTTCGAGTCGGACTACCGGTTGCAGCCAGAATCAGAAGTATACGTCGGTATCAGCGATTCGCCCTTTGCTTCCGAACCGGACCAATACGAACGCTATCGAGCCATCATCAAATGGCGCAAAACCCTCAAGCGTTCCTCCTACTATTATGGCTATGGCGTTGAATTGCTTGAAGAGGCATCTGAGCCCTCCAAGTCGCGCAAATATGCCGGAATCAGGGAATATCCCCGCAAAGATGCCGCCATCCCCGTCAAATTTGAAGTTGATAACAAAACCTATGAGGGCGTTACCGAAAATGTGAGCAGCGGCGGTGCCTTTGTCAACAGCCTCACCCCCATTACCATCGGCCAAATGGTCAAATTGGAAATCCCCTTGAAAAGAAAAGGAAAAATTGCCCGTCTCACCGGTCAGGTGATCAGAACCAATTTGCGAGGCTTTGGCGTTAAGTTTATAAAATCCAAACAATAGCCTTTCATCGGCGGAAATCCGTCCCATTGATCCTTTCAACATTATCCCTTGACATGTCACGGCGTGGTATTATTCTTTGATTATGCAGCGGATGCTGCTAAGTTGTTAATCGGTTAACTTTTCAAACTAACC
>JAFDCJ010000550.1 GCA_019312835.1 Deltaproteobacteria bacterium | reverse complement strand
GGACATTGGCCAGCTGGAGATTATGGGAAATCGTTATGGTGAGAGGCGTCATTTGCAACTTACAGGGATTTAGTTTTTGAGAGTGTCTGGCTGAGAAGTTTTATCACGAAAAAACGCAAAGAAAAGTAATCTTTCGTGCTTTCTATTTTTCGTGTTTTCGTGGTTTTTTTTTGCCCCGATATGTATTTTCCTATTACTGCCTGAGGTTTGACCAGAAAAATCCTATTCATTTTCCTCAATGAGTCTTTTGGCCACCTGCAGATCATAGGCCTGGGCAGGATCAAAGGCATCACCATCATAGATCGCCTGAGCCTGTTTAACGGCTTCGAAAGGAACCCAGCCGTGTTCGTCCCAGAGCCCGGCGTCATCGGCATTCCACAGCCTGAACCAGATGACGCCGTCTCTGGCACGCACATACATGCGAACCTTTTGATTCCGGGGGAACGGATAGTAGTATAGCCCTCTCTCATCTTTCATGGATAAACTTTCCTTTGCAGATCTGTATACGGCCTTATGCCTGGAATGGTTCAGCGTCCAGGGTTCAAAGGTTCATTCGCCTCCGGCGGTTTCAGCAGTTCAGATATTCGGCGGCACGGAACAACCCTGAACCCTAAAACCTGAATCCTGAACCCTTTCAAACCTATGAGCCACGAGCTATCAACTATGAACTACTAGAGCTTCCCCCTCTCCTGCATGATCTTCATGTAGGTCTCGGCACCCGTTTTGGGCGGCTGATAAAGCTCATCCTCGCGCTTTTTGACCAGCTCGATGGCGTCAACCGGGCAGGTGGTGACGCACAAGCCGCAACCGATGCAGCGGATCAGATCGATGGCGGCAATACCGTCGTCGACCTCAATGGCCTCCATCTGGCAGCGTTCGAGACAGGTTTCGCATCCGGTGCACTCCGCTTCGTCGACCTGCGCGAAATAGTTGCTCTGGACCATTTCCGCCGGTCTGGGATGCATCTTCAACGACCGAAGCACCCCGCAGCAGTCGCCGCAGCAGCTGCACATCCCCCCTATTTTCTGGGAATTAAACGGTTGCATTACCAGGCCGGCTTCTTCGTTTTTCTTAACAATCTCTTTTGCCTCGTCAATGGTGATATAACGCCCCATCATGTTTTCCACATAATATTCGGCATGGGAACCGAACGAAAAGCAATTTTCCATCGGTTTGTCACATTCTTTGCCTGCCAGCTTGGTTGTGGTCCGGCAGACACACGGGGCGATGGCAATTTTTGTCTGATTCTCAAGGATCTGCAGGACATCTTCAAAGGGCGCCACCGGATTTTTGGCCACCAGTTGCCGGTTAATCGGGATGGTTCGCAGCACGGGTGTTTTAAAGGCCTGGATCGTCTTGCCGAAGGCCGTCTCAAAATATTCTTCATGGTCCCGGGCAAAATCTTCATCCATCCGCTTCAACTGGTGTTCGAAAATTCCCACCACATAAGGAACGGCCGAATAGCGAACCCGGTCGCCGTTGCGCTTTCTAAATAAATGCCCTTTTTGCGCCATGTGCTCTAAAACCGGCGCAAGCTCCTCAACATGGCGATTCAAGCGTTGGGCCACGTCCTCGGGCTTTTCCAGGAAGGGTGACATCTGCAGGTACAACTCCGCTTCTTCTTCGGTAAACAGGCGTTTCAGCAATCGGATTTCGACCTTGCTTTCGGTCTCCGGAAACCCGTTGGCCAGGTCGTCCAGCCGCGCTCTGAGTCTTTCGTAAATGTTTTCCATCAATTCATCTCCTCGGGTCATTGGTTCAATTCGACAAAATTGGTTATTGTCATGTTAGGTTGTATCAGCACTTGCCGGTTTAAGTCTAAAGGCTTGATCTGGCGATGTTCATCCGCACTGAATCAATTTCTTCACCACTGCGGATTTTTTGAGCTTGATCGGAATAATCCATTTTGCGTTCTTTGTGGTTTGATCAAATTTTCACTGCGGGTTGTTCGTATCCGATGCCCCCGCTGCAACCGAGATTAGTCCTTTGGGCCAATGATGAAGGCTTCTAAAAACTGCAAAAGAAATTTGGCGTACTGGTCAACGGACAGATTTCTTTTGCGGTATTTACTGCGTTTCAGGTACCAGTCCTGCAACATGGCCTTGATGATGCTGGCGGTTAGCTGGGAATCGCGCGGCAAAAAGCAGCCACGGGATTGCCCCTGCTTCAGGATGTCGGCAAACAGTTTTTCAGTATAAAGCTCGCTGGCCACCGCCAGTTCCTGCTCCCTTTTGGAGAGATTCTTGGCCTCCATGTAGGAGAAATAAAACCAGGGTTGCATGACCTCGCTTAAATAAAGATGGGTCAAAATGGCAGCACGCAGTTTGGCGGCCGGATCCGACTCATCTTCAATGCTGCCCTCAAGGATGCGCCGGGTGATCGTGCGCCGCTGGTGCTGAAGCATGGCCAGCAGGTCTTCTTTACTGGAGAAGTAGGAATACAAGGCCCCCATGCTCATTTTGGTCTCACGGCCCAGATCTCTCATACTCATGGCCTGAAAGCCTTTTTTGTTGCTGATCTTCAAAGTAGCGCTAAAGATCCGTTCCAGGTTTTTAACCACCGTGTTTTCTTTTTTTACCCGAATGGAATCGCGGTTTTCAACAAACACTTCCCGGCAGATTTGCTGCCGGGAAATTTTTATCTGCCTTTGAAATTCAGCGTAGGTCATGCGATCGTTTAACCGGCCAGTAAAGTTTTAAAGACAATCATGCATTTGGTACTTGGTGGATACTCATAGGTAGAGGTTCAGGGTTCAGGGTTCAGGGTTCAGGGTTATCTCGAACTTCAGAATTTCCGAACTGCTGAAACCGCCGGAGGCGAATGAACCTCTGAACCAGGAACCCTGAACCCCACTCGGTTTATTTAACCCGTTTCCCTTCGTATTCCTTGAGAATTCGTTTCGCGACAGAGATCTTATGCACCTCATCGGCACCGTCATAAATGCGGGCCGCCCGTTCATGGCGATAATAAAAGGCCAGGATGGTATCATCGGTCATGCCTAACCCACCGTGGACCTGCAATGCGCGATCGATGACCTTCTGCATCACATTGGCAACGACGAATTTAATCAGCGAAATCTCCTTGCGAGCCTCTTTTTTACCCACATTTTCAATCATCCAGGCGGCATGGAGCACCATCAGGCGGGCAGCCTGGATGTCGGCCGCGCATTCGGCAATCCAGGATTGAATGATTTGCTTGGTAGCCAATTTCCGGTCCGGCGCAATGATTCTGTCACGGGCCCGGGCCACCATCAGATCAAAGGCCCGGTTGCATATTCCGATCCAGCGCATACAGTGATGGATACGGCCGGGACCGAGCCGCTCCTGGGCAATCACGAATCCATGACCTTCAGGACCCAGGAGGTTCGCCTGGGGCACCCGGCAGTTCTGATATAAAATTTCAGCATGACTGAAATAATCTTCTCCGGCATGGCCCATGACCGGAATGTTGCGCACCAGATTAAATCCGGGGGTGTCCGTCGGGACGATAATCATACTCGCCTGCAGGTAGGGTCCGGCCTCAGGATTGGTGACGGCCATGACGATGGCAAATTCAGATCCATCGGCGGATGACGTATACCACTTCTGGCCGTTGATGACATAATCATCACCGTCTTTGACCGCCGTTGTATCCATCATGACCGGATTGGAGCCGGGCAGCTCAACTTCGGTCATCGAAAAACAACTGCGGATTTTACCGTCCACCAGGGGTTTCAGATATTTTTCTTTCTGGGCCTCGGTGCCGAATTGGTGCAAAATTTCGATGTTACCGGCATCCGGTGCCTGACAGCCGAAAATATAGTGTCCCAGCGGGCTGCGGCCCAAAGATTCTGAAACCAGCGCATGCTCCATCAGGTTGAGTTCCATCCCGCCGTATTCTTTGGGGTGGTTGGGTGCCCAAAGCTCCATCTGCTTGACCAATTTGCGCTTTTCTTCAAAAACCGGCCAAAGGTCTTTGCTCGGGGTTGTCAAAAATTGGGGTTCCAGCGGAATGAGCTCCTTGTCCACAAATTCATCGATCATCCCCAGGATGGTCTTCATTTTTTCAGATACGGCAAAGTCCATGGTTTTCTCCTCATGTGCTTAATTCATAGGTGTTCTTAATTTAATAATTTTAGTTTTTGCATCAATATGGGTACCGGCTAAAATTCGAATATCGAATACCGAAATACGAAATAAAATCCAAATTCGAAAACTTAAATGTTCGAAACATTAGGCTCTTACTTTGAACCTCATGCCAATATAAGAAGTTGATAAATTTCGTCGTTTGGGATTTTGGTCATTTGAAATTCGGATTTGTTTCGAATTTCGGGTTTCGAATTTCTAATTTGTGTCGACGAATAGCGTATTTTATAGGGTTTGCATCACCTGTAAGTTAAAAGCCTCGAATCTCCTTCAAGTTCCAAATGCGTTACATCGTTAAAGCCGGCCAGCATGATACCCCGGCGGTTATATTTGATACGGGTGATCGACGCGTTCATCAGCTGCCATGAAATCTCGAGGGTCATCCGGTCCGACAGGCCGAGCGCCGATCTGACCGCCACCGAGATGGGTCCACCGGATGTAAAAACGGCCAGGCGCTTTTTGGCCCCATGCCGGGTCGTCACGTTTTCGAGCCCCCTGGCAACGCGCCGGATAAAATCATCCCAGCGCGGGATGGTGGATGCCTTGTAGTCGCCTTTGGTCCAGCGGTTCATCACCTGAGAGAAAATCCTTTGGAAGGCTTTAGGATCTCCCGGCACTTTTTCCAGCTCTCCGGCAAGGGATGGCATTTCGGAGGTCATCTCCGGAATCAATGCGTCCCAAACGGATAATGAATCATACTCGTTGAAATTTTCGTCAATTTGAGGCCGGGGAACAGCCAGTCCGTTTTTGCCGTAATGGTTTAAAAATTCTTCGGCGGTTTTCTGCTGACGCTCCATCTCACCGCAGTAAACCGCATCGAAGATTTTGCCTGTTTGGGCCAGGTGGCAAGCCAATATTTTAGCCTGCCGGACGCCAACAGCAGAAAGCCGATCATAATCGTCGGTACCAAATGAGGCCTGGCCGTGCCTGATAAAATAAATTTCACTCATAAATGATGTCCTGGAAAATATGTGCGTGTCGCAATCACCGGATATGGTCTTTGATACAATTTAGAAGACGCAGAGTCAAGAAAAAAAGAACGAACGTTCGTTTTTTTATTGACACTGGCAGTAGGCCCCGCTATGGTAAACGCCAAGGTTGCATAAACAACTCTGAAGCCCTCCGGCTTTTGCAACTTTGGAGTAAACACCATGAAAATACTGGTATGCGTGAAACAGGTTCCTGAATCCGAAATTCCGATTCAAATCGATGACACCGGCAGCTGGATAGATATGGACGCCATAACTGAATTCAAAATGAATCGACTCGATGAATATGCGGTCGAAGAAGCGCTGCTGATCAAAGCGTCTCTGCCAGACGGTCACATCGATATCGTCACGGTCGGGCCGGATCACTGTGATGCGGTCGTCAGGCGGGCAGTCGGTATGGGGGCGGATTCAGGTGTACACATCCGGTTGGACGCCGACGGCTATCAGAGCCCCTGGGGGGTTGCGGCCGCGCTGGCAGCCTTTGCACGCGACAAGAATTATTCCCTGATCCTGACCGGAGCCATGTCGGAAGATTCCATGCAGGGACAGGTCGGTCCGATGCTGGCAGCCTGCCTTGACTATGGCTGGGCGACATCCGTCATCTTTGAAAAAATCGCATCCGATGAAAAGACCATTTATGTTGAGCGCGAAATCGAAGGCGGTCATCGGGACACCCTTGAACTGAATCTGCCGGCAGTGATAACCATTCAATCGGGCATCAATACACCGCGGTGGCCGTCACTTTCCAATCTGTTGCGCGCCAATTCCCAGGAGCTGGAAACTATAAATATGAGCGATCTGGTTCAGATTCAGCCAATGGAGCATCCAGCCGCGGTTGGGTATCCACAAAAAAGCCGCGCAGGTCTGATACTGTCGGGATCGCGGGCTGAAAAGGCTGCCCACCTGCTGACGGTTTTCCGTGAAAAGTCTTTTCTCTGACCTCAAATAAATTTGAGGAGTTATTGGTTATTTGTTATTCGTTCTTCTGAAAAAACGAATTACGCCTATTTGGTTTTAAAAGTGTCCAGATGATCATGACCTCTAAATCACCAACCCAGAAGCAAAAAATGACAAGCGCTATCGTGATCGTCGCCGAGCATGCCGAGGGTCGGATCAAACCGGTGACTTACGAAGTTATTGCTTTTGCAAGAAAACTCCAGCGCCACACTTCTTCCAGCCCCATTAGCATACTGCTGCTGGCCGATGAAGTTGAAAACCCGGCACAAGAGCTTGCCGACCGGTGCGGTTTGGATGTCACCGCCATGCGTATCCCCGCAATGCAAAGCTATAATGGAGAGCTGTACGTCCAGGTGCTGGCAGAATTTCTGGCGGATATGCATCCGGCCTTTGTGTGCACAGCACACACTTCCCAGGGCCAGGACTATGCGCCGGCGCTGGCAGTAAAATTGAGTGCCGCCTGCATCACCGGCGTCGGCGACTTAATTGGTCAGGGGAAGGAAACGGCTTTTGCCAGACCGACCTATGGCGGAAAGGTCATCGCGCATCTGCAGCCGACGTCACCCACTGCCGTCATTACGGTCCAGCCCGGGATTCATAACGCCGCGGCCAAACCTGGGAATACCAAGGGCAATGTGACCATTCTTACGCCATCAGCCCAAAACCGACGGTCACGATCACTGGGCATCAAGCAAGCCGATGCGGATACGGCCCGCATCGGTGATGCCAGCGTAATTGTGGCCGCCGGCCGGGGAATCGGCGAAGAAGACAACCTGGATAATATCCGCCAATTGGCTGCCCTGTTTGCGAAATCGGCCGTTGCCGGTTCACGCATTGTGTGTGACCTGGGCTGGCTGGGTTACCCGTGCCAGGTGGGAGTCACCGGCACCACGGTTTCACCGCAGCTTTATATTGCCTGCGGTATATCCGGGGCCGTGCAGCATGTCATGGGAATGCAGGGTTCGGAATTTATCGTCGCCATTAACAAGGATCCTTCCGCGGCAATTTTTCAGGTGGCCGATATCGGCATCGTAGAGGATCTAAATGCTTTTATCCCTGAGTTTATCCGGGTATACAATAGTGAAAAAGGAGGCCAAAATGGTTGATTTTTCGTTGAATGATAAGATAGCCCTGATAACCGGCGCCAGCCGGGGAATCGGGGAAGCCATTGCAATGACCCTGTCGGAATACGGCGCGCACTGTATCCTGGTCAGCCGCAAAATCCAGGGACTTGAGCAGGTAAAGGCAAAAATCGAGCAAAAAGGCGGACAGGCGGATGCATTTGCCTGCAACACCGGCAATTTGAATCAAATAAGCGACCTGTTTACACAAATCGACAACCGCTTCGGCCGTCTTGATATCCTTGTCAACAATGCGGCCACCAACCCGTATTTTGGGGACATGCTCAAGGCCGATGAAAAGGCCTGGGACAAAACCAACGCGGTCAATCTCAAAGGCCCCTTCTTCATGACCCAGCACGCCGCCAGGTTGATGGAAAATGCCGGCGGCGGCGCCATCGTCAACGTGGCTTCCATCAATGCTGTCCGTCCCGTTCCCCTCCAGGGGATTTATTCCATCACCAAAGCCGGCATAATTGCCATGACCAAGGCTTTTGCCAAGGAATTGGCCGCCAAAAATATCCGGGTCAATGCCTTGCTTCCGGGTTTGACCGACACCCATTTTGCAGAAGCGCTCATTAAAAATGAACAAATATACAACTATGCCATTCAGCAGATCCCCTTGGGCAGACATGCCCAGCCGGCGGAAATGGCAGGGGCGGTGCTGTATCTGATCTCTGATGCCGCCTCCTTTACGACGGGGACCTGTCTGGTCTGTGACGGCGGCATGCTGGCTTAGAAGCGGCTTAAGACATTCATATGTCTCAAGATGTCAGGAGGTGATCATGGCGGTATATGTCGATAAAGACGGGCCGGTGACAATTGTCACCTTGAGCCGTCCGGAGGTTCGCAATGCCGTTGACCGGGAAACGGCTGAGGAACTGGCGACTGCCTTCAGGAACTTTGATTCGGATGCATCGGCCCGGGTGGCGGTATTTAGCGGCGATCATGGTTTTTTTTGTGCCGGTGCGGATTTAAAAAAGATTGCCGACGGAACTCCCAACCGGGTGGAGACCGATGGCAACAGCCCCATGGGGCCGGCCCGGATGCAATTGAGCAAACCGGTCATTGCGGCAATTGCCGGTTACGCCGTTGCCGGCGGGCTTGAACTGGCCCTGTGGTGCGATTTGCGGGTCATGGAAGAAGATGCCGTCCTGGGCGTCTTTTGCCGGCGCTGGGGGGTTCCACTAATTGATGGGGGCACCGTAAGGCTGCCACGCCTGATCGGCCTCAGCCGCGCGATGGATTTGATATTGACCGGCCGGCCGGTTGAAGCCCAGGAAGCCCTGCAAATGGGTCTGGTGAACCGGGTTGTCCCGAATGGAATGGCTAAAAAGGCCGCCATCCAACTTGCCCATCAAATCGCCGCCTTCCCCCAGACATGCATGCGGGGAGATCGGCAGTCCGCCATCGAGCAATTCGATCTGCCCTTTGATAAGGCCATGGCCAACGAGTTCGACCACGGTTTGAAATCGCTGGCGGAAGAATCGGTCGAGGGGGCGATCCGATTTGCCAAAGGCGCCGGACGCCACGGAAATTTTAATGAGCCGGATGATTAACTTAAAGCCCGGTCTGATCAAGGAATTGCAGGATTGCCTGATTGACATCATCCGGTTTTTCCATCGGCACGATATGCCCGGCGTCCATGATATGTGACCGGGTTGCATTTTTGATCCCCTGCGCCAGTGCGATTCCGTATTTGGTCGGTGTGAGCTTGTCGTCTTCCGCGCTAACCACCAGCACGGGAACATCGATGGCAACCAATCGGTCGGCTACATCAAAACGGTTGCAGGCGCGAAAATCGCCATGGACGATCTCGGGATTACACCGGGCGGCCTCTTGCTTGAATGGCGCCAGCAATTTCGGATCCGTCTTCTCCGAGGCCCCAAGCCTGCCGATCATATCTACATAGTTGGCAAAATCCTTTTCAATCATCTCGAAGATGACCGGCGCAACTTTGAGCCTTGAACCCGTACCGATGAGTATCCCGGCTTTCAGCAGGTCCGGGTATTCGATCATCAGCTGCTGGGTGATGGCCCCGCCCATGCTCAGCCCGCAGGCGATGGGATTGGGCATATCGACATCTCGGATGAATCTCGCCACGATCCGGGCATAATCTTCAACCCTATCCATGCCCCCTTCATCGCTGTTGCCATGGCCGGGCAGATCGATGGCCAGCGTGTTCGCTCTTGCTGCCAGGCCCTCGACCTGCGCCTGCCAGAAAAGGCCCGACCCTCCGGCGCCGTGAATGAAAATAAGGGTTGATTTCCTCAGGGCCAGCGGCCAGTCGCCGGCGATATAGGCAATACCGTTCGCCTTGCGCTCTATCATTGCATTCCCCGGTTTGTAATTTTTGAAGTTTGTTGGGACAAGATACTTAGACGTGGTATCCGAGCCTTAGATTAGGCTCAAGGGCCCCGCCTAACGGCGGGATTTCACATCTAATTTTATAAAATCAAACCGGTGTTCAACAAGCATCCAGCACACGATAATTTCATCATTAGTTTTCTGCCGCTCAATTTGTCCTCTGACATCTGTCTTCTGTCATCTGTAAGCTAAGTGAAGGTTACCTGATGAACCATCTCCTTTTTCTGAATAGCTTTTCTAAGCGCTTTCTGAGCCGCCGGATCACCAATCGGCTCGATCTGTGACACAAACCCTCCCTTCTGGTTCTGCTTATATTTCCATTGCCGGATGAAGCCTGCCACCAGCACATAGGCAACCCCGCCCACCCCGCAGCAGGTGGAATCCAGCACCGCATACCCGACAAAATACAGAACTTCCCGCTTATGATACGGCAGGCGGATTTCTTTGCCGAAGACATAATGCCCGCCAATGGCGGTCACTTCCTTGCCAAGCAGGGGGTGGGTAAAATCCCGGGGCTCAGAAAAAGTTTCCATTTGCTTTCCTTTGATTTGAAAAATAAACTATATGCAACTGAAAGACAGGTGTCAAATCAACCCAACGAAGCCAGGGTGCGAAATCGATGCGCATATATGCCGTAGCGGCCATATCCATGAACGTCCCGGAGTTGCCAACATCGGTCGCACCCCGGTGGTAAATTGCTGTCTTTCCCGAACCGGCAGGGGTGCAGTGGTGGATTTTAATCTTGCAGGTCCACTTAAAGTTCAAATGCTATAGGGGGCAGAATTCGCTGATAATTTGAAATTCAATAAATTTCAAATTACCCTTGAAACCGGGACTATCGTCAATATATTAGTCCAATTGAGTTAAGTATAAATTCGGGGGGTCATCGGTTTCTAATGACGATTAACCAATAACGAATCATACCCAATTGAGTGTTTTCAATCAATTATGGTACTTACCGAAATCTTGCATGAAAATTATGGCCAAGTGTGATAGGATTCGGCCGTGACTAAAATTCAAAGGAAAATCCAAGTCAAATGACTGAGCTCAAGCTAAAGGATCTGGTCAAATCGTATTCCGGTCGGCGGGTTGTCAATTCTGTCAGCCTGCAGGTTAACAGCGGTGAAGTTGTCGGTCTCTTGGGACCCAACGGCGCCGGCAAAACCACCACCTTCTATATGACCATCGGCCTGGTGCGACCCGATGAAGGTAAAATCACCCTCGATGAGGTGGAAATTACCAATTTTCCAATGTATCAGAGAGCCCGTAAAGGCGTCGGCTACCTGCCGCAGGAAACTTCGATCTTCCGTAAATTGACGGTTAAGCAAAATATAATGGCCATTTTGGAAATACTGCCCCTCAGTGCATCCGAACGGGAGCACCGGGCAGAAATGCTTCTGGAAGAGCTGGGTATAAAGCATCTGGCAAAACAGAAAGCCAATGTCCTTTCAGGGGGTGAAAAGCGCCGTCTTGAAATTTCACGTGCCCTGGCCACCAATCCCTCATTTATTTTGCTCGACGAGCCGTTTGCCGGCATCGACCCATTGGCGGTCAATGACATTAAAAATATTATCAACCATCTCAAAAGACGCGGCATCGGTATCCTTATCTCTGATCATAATGTCAGGGAGACCCTCGGTGCATGTGACAATGCCTATATCCTGGTAGACGGCCAGGTCCTTGAATGGGGGCCCCCCGATCAAATTGCCGCCAGCGAAGCCGTTTGTCAGGCGTATCTTGGAGATGAGTTTCATCTCTAGCATCCGCCTTTACTATCTAATCCGGTCACCTGATGAAACTCCCATTTGAGTCTATTCGTGTAGCGGTTTTTATAATTTCAGGTGTCAGGAAGGTCGCGAATCAGCAAGGTCGGCCGCCGTGCCGACGCTGTTCTGAAATACACGGTTTACTGAATCCGGCGGGCACAGGGGACCGCCCTGCCCATTCGATGCAAAATACCTGTGGCTGAGCGGTTGTGGCGGGTTGCGCGTTGCGGGTTTAATCCAGATCGATCTTAAAATCGATGACCGCAGGCTTCCGTCATTTGAGTTTTGATTTCCGCAAGCGACTCAATGTTTTCTGACTTCTGTCATCTAAAAAAAAGCGCGCCTGATCATTTTCAAGCGCGCCTTTTTTTTTAGGTCGTTGGTCAGCTATACAACCGTTACGTTTACCGCTGACGGGCCTTTGCTGCCCTCCTCGATGTCGAAGGTGACCTTGTCGCCTTCCTGCAAGGATTTAAAACCCGCCCCATTGATACCGGTGTGATGAACGAATACGTCCGGTCCGTCCTCTTGCTCAATGAAGCCGTAACCTTTGCGGTCATTGAACCATTTAACAATACCATCTGCCATTGTGGCAACCTCCTTGAAAAAAATTCTCATGGTCCCATACTTCAGGCTGCCTCACCGACAAATGGATCTTTCCCTCAGAATGAAACCGGACAGCCGGCAAAGACCGTCCTTGAATGATTGATAAGATAATATCCTATTTCAATTTAAAAGCAAGTATTTTTACAATACCAGCGATTTTATAAAATCGAGCAGCTGATTCAGGTTCTGGCAGGGGCGAACCTCATGGCAGTAGGCCTGATAGGTACGCATTTCGCTATCACCGGTGTACCAGAAATAAGGGGTTTCGGGATTCAGCCAGATAACGCGACGGCTCCTCTCCCGCATTTCGTCCAGGATCTGTTCTTCGGGGTTGCTGTAGTTGGATCGGCCGTCACCGATAATGATGAGGGTTGTCTTCTTGTTGAGAATGTCCAGGTACTTTTTTTGGAATTGTCGGAACGTCAGACCGTAATCGGTAGCCGCGTTGTAGTCGATATCGGCTTCTTTGAGAATCTTTTCAATCGCCTGGTTGATTTCGTGGTCCTCGAAGATACTGGTCACTTCCTCCAGCCCTGCCACAAAGACAAAACTGCGTACCTGGGTGAAGCACTCCTGGAGCGAATAAAGCATGTTCAGCATAAACCTGGCGGCCGACCAAACCGATCCGGAAACATCGCACAGTGTAACGATTTTGGCTTTCCGCGGCGGCCGATGGCGAAAGAAAAGCTCAACAGGAATCCCCTGATAGGCGGCGGCCCGACGCAGGGTTTTTTTGACATCCAGTGCTCCCCGGTTTTTAACAGCATACCGTCGGCCGATGGTATCCTTGAGCCTGCGCACGAGCTGCTCGATCACTTCGCGCATTGACTCGACTTCCTTCTGGGTCAGGGAGGCAAAATGGATTTCTCCCAGCCGATCCAGGTGCTGGCGGTAAGATATTGCCGTGGGTGCTTTTTCATCGTAGGGCACCTGCCCCTTGGTGAGCAAACGGCGGGCACTTTCCAAACGTGCATCGAAGAGCGCTTTTAAATCGCGTCGAATTTCCCAGGACAGATGGTCGCGCTGCTCGATGAGATAATCCGCCAATGCATCGCCAACGGCGCTTATCTGCAGCATCAGTGCCAGGCGCTCGATCATGGGCCCCAGATTGGAACCGATGCCACCACCCTGTTCGCCCCCCCCTGCTCCCGCATCTCCAAAGCCCGACCGCATTTGTTCCAGAAAGGACTGGGGATCTCCGCTCAGAAAGTCAAGCAAGGCCTGGGATGCGAAATTGTCTTCTACCCGGGCTGAAAGTGATTGAAGGGTTTTTTGAAACTGCTCGGCAAGCGGGTCTGCATGCGCAATGTTGGCCTCCTGGCGCAACTCGTGAAAAAAAAGCTCGTAAACTCTGTTAAAATGGGACTGTTCCCGCCGGCTCTTGGCGAAATTGGCCCGCAGTACGGCTGCAAACTGGGGCTCGTCCAGACAGTCAACCAACGCCAGCTGATTAATGCAGTCAAGCACTTCAGAGGTTGATATCCTGAGCCCCGCAGCCCGGGAGCTGGAGACGAATTTTAAGACCAGGTTAACCATATCATCGATGTTATAAACGACTCGCTTATATTGCTAATCTGCCACATCAACTTCTTAAATCCCAAATTCCAAGCATCAAATTACAAACAAATCTCAAGCACCAATGCTCAATGACCAAAACAGCGCACTTCAAGCCCTGCCTTCCGATGTTTGGAATTTCGAATTTCGGTCATTGTGATTTGTTTGTTATTTGTGATTTGGAATTTATTTCTTACTAAACCGAAGATAAGGTGCAAAAACGCAGAAGGCCTGAAGGCCATTGAAAATCAGTTGATAATCTTTTCCATCTTTTCCTTAACCTGCTCCAGATCAGCCCTGTATTTACAGATGACATTCAGGGTGTCCCTGACCTTCTCGGCGGACAGGTCTTCAACCTGCAAGCTGATCAGGGACTGGGCCCAGTCCAGTGTTTCCGATATGCAGGGTTTCTTCTTCAGGTCCAGGTTACGGATTTTATGGATGGTATCTATCAGCTGGCCGGCCAGCCGCTGTTTTATTTGGGGTATTTTCAGCTTAATGATCGCAAGCTCGAGATCGCGTTCCGGATAATCGATGTAAAGGTGGATACACCTTCGCTTGAGCGCATCACTCATATCGCGGGAATCATTTGAAGTTAGAAACACAAAGGGAATGTTTACGGCCTTGCGGGTACCCAGTTCCGGGATAGAAATCTGGAAGTCGCTCAATACTTCCAGCAAAAAGGCTTCAAACTCCGGATCGGATTTGTCGACTTCATCGATAAGCAGCACCACCGGCTCAGGCGCGGCGATAGCCTGCAGAAGCGGCCGCGGCTGAATGAACCGTTCCGAGAAAAAAGCATCCTCCTGGGATGCAATCCGGTCAACCGCTTCAGACAGGGAGCCGGCCCCTGCAATGACATCGTCGATTTTCTCCTTTACCATCTGCGTATAGAGCAGTTGTTTGGCATACTCCCACTCATACAAAGCTTTGCTTTCATCCAGACCCTCGTAACATTGGAGTCGAATCAAGGGGCGCTGCAGGCTTTGGGCCACCGCTTTGGAAAGCTCCGTTTTGCCTACCCCGGCCGGCCCCTCCACCAGGACCGGTTTCTGGGTGGCCTGGGCCAAAAAGACCACGGTTGCGATTGTCCGGGAACAGATATAGTCGGCGCTTTCCAGCTCGGTGCGCACATGCTCAACACTTTTGAATTTCATCGCCATGCCTCCTGAGGGTTGCATCAACAACAATATATAGCAAATCAGACTTAATACAATACTAAAAATTTGAGGCGTTGATGTTTGCATTTGGTCCTGCTATAGCGGTTAGCAACCAAAGAAGCAGTTATGTAAACATTTTTTCTGAGCGTTTTGATACCCGCCCTGGTTGTTTCGAAACGATTTTCAAAAGTGGTAAAATGGAAGTCCGGCCGCCGTTCAAAGGGCACAGGAGATTGAGATCATGACCAAATTAAAGCTTTTTCATCTAAAAAACG
>JAFDCJ010000549.1 GCA_019312835.1 Deltaproteobacteria bacterium | reverse complement strand
TATGGCCGGGCGGATAATCCTGCCCCTTCGCGGCGACCCTTTCCGCACGGTATTCGGTTAGTTGGCGCCTGGCGCCGGCACCGCCGGAAAGCAATTCCGTGTCCAGTTGATCGATTTGAGCCGCCGTATACGCCTGCTGGTGCTTGATCCGGCTGCGTTTTTCAATCTCCTCCAGCACGGCCACCAAGCCGATGTCCACCTGGTCACTCAAAAAATAGTTTTTGAGTTGTTTGTCCTCGATATAGCCGCAGAAAATGTCGGTAAAGACATCCTCGAGCCCATAGGAAACTTCTATTTTTATGAGCTTTTCTGCATCGGCCAGCAGCACCAACAGACCGCGGCCGCCGGTGGTGGCGCCGATTTGCCAGTTGCTGAAAATTTCAGCCGCCAGCGTTTCGATGGTATGAGAAGACGGCAAGGACGGCAGGGTCACAATCAGCGTCTCGATGGCGTAGTCGTCTTGAATCAGGGCCAGGTGTCGGTCGGTCGATGCCCTGATGTCCTCCAGAATATGGGCGTAGTCAAAAATATAGCCGTTTTTTCCCGCAGGTCTTGTTGCCGGAAAATCGCGTTCGGAAATCTGCCGGCTGCGCAGGGCGAAACCGGCATAGGCGACCGCTGCCATGACCAGAATCAGGATCAGCTTTATCAGGATCGATTTCTGTGAATCTTTCATATGCTTTAATTATAATTGAAGCCGCTCCCGTTATGCAAGTATTAAATAATATATCAGCAAGTTAGGTAAAAGATCGACGTCAGACCGGCATCACCGGAAGCGGCCTTCAGTCAATTAAAAGGCGGGCACCTGTCGTTTCTGCCGGGGGCGAAGGGCGCTGTTGACGGCGGCCTAAAGTATTGCCGCCAAAGTGCCGATATCTGTTATCAGATTTCCCAGCGCCAATTTTACAAAAACTGTTCAAGTGTGGGGCTGTGCCCCGGTTGGATCATGGAAAAACGGAAGCCGCATCAGGTTTGAGCTTAAGCTATATGTCTGAACCCCAAACGCCGCATAGCAGCGACAAACTGCCGGTTCATGAGAAAAGCATCCCGGAACACATCATCGATGGATCGATCGTGATTGATTCCGCCGAGGCCTTTGCCAGCATCCTGAAGCAGTTCCCCGACAACCCCCCCCTGGTTAAAAAATACGCTGATTTGCTTTTCAGGCAGGAGTTGCTCGATCTGGCAGCCAAATCCTATGGCGAGGCAGCCCGGCTTTACATTGTGTCAGGCGAGCTGCTCCAGGCGCTGATCGCCAAAAAACAGCAATGGCTCATTAAACCGCCTTCCAACAGGGAAATACACCTGCTTTTTGCCGCCCTCGAGCAGGCAAACCTCAAACCGACGCCGTTCAAGATGCTGTTTGACAAACTGGCGCCCCCGGAGATTCTGGCGATCATATCGGGTTTTGTCAGGGTTCGCCTATTTGCCGGCAAGACAGTTAAAAACGCAGGAGATAGGGAAACCGATCTTTATTTTGTTGTGTCCGGAACCATGAAGGATTCCATTTATCCATCTTTGGAAACCAAAGAGAAGGTTCACCGCAAGCGTACCATTTATCTGTCCGATGATGATTTTTTCGGGGGAATCTATCCCTTCAAGAAGGATCACACCTGCAAATCCGATATCAAAACCGTGACCCAGGTTGAGCTGGTAAAGATTTCCCGGCAAAAATTGATGAGGCTCACCAGGGAGTTTCCCAGGCTGGAACCGGCCCTGATTGATTTGTTTAAAATCCGATCGGGTCCCGCCGGGCCAAGCGAGCCGCAGACGGTGCGCAAGGCCGATCGGTATCAACTGCCCATCAAAATGAACCTGGAGCTGGCCCCCAAAGGCTCATTTAAAAACCCGCTGGTCGTTGACGGCTATTCCAGTGATATATCCATCGGTGGTATCTGCGTGGTGTTAAACGGCCACAGCGAGCATATCGGCCACCTGCTGGCCTCATTGCCTGAAACCGCCGACAAGGGCAGGGTGCGGGTCAGCTTTCCCGGGGAGACCATGGAACTCAAGGTGCTGGGCAATATCAAGTGGCATCACGAGATCCACTTCAACGGCCGCAAGACGCTGGCCCTGGGAATCCGCTTCGAAGAAGATTCGCCCAAGCTGCGGGGCATGCTGTTCATGTTTGCCAACAGCCTGGGGGCGAACAAAAAAGCCCCCAGGCCTTCCTGATCCTGCTCCCACTTACATGAAGGTAGTAGTGGGAGCCGCTCCTCCGAATCATTCTCGCCGCTTTATTTCTCTGTACCATCTGTATCAACGAATTCCTCCGAGTATGCCTAAGCCAGGCTAAAAACAAACGGTCCTTTATACAAAATTAAGGGATAAGGAAATCACCTATTTTAGTTCAACCCCACCCGGTCCTCCCCCGTCCAGGGGGAGGAGGTTAGCCTCCCTCCCCTGGCGGGAGGGATTGAGGGGGATAAAATGATATCTGCCTTGTTTTTGTTGATAGGTCTAAAAAAAATGGGTTGCATGAGAATTATTGTTGTTAAAAAGCTTCTCCCGGACCTGTCCCTGGGTAATAATTTACCCAGAACCTATGTAATCATTTACCCAATAATATGAAAATATTGTAATAGGGCAAAAACCGGCTTTTTTATATCCTATTGTTATTACTATAAATTTTGCAATAAAGAAGAGAAC
>JAFDCJ010000548.1 GCA_019312835.1 Deltaproteobacteria bacterium | reverse complement strand
AGCATTTCCTGGCTGTATTGGGGTGAGCGATCCAACTGAGCCTTTACCGCAGCAACAATCTTCGGATGCCGGATACCATAAGCGTAAAGACCAAATCCGCCAAGAACATCCAGAAACTCCCGGTCGAGCGCATCCACCAGGATCGAGCCCTGACCGGTCCACTCCGTCATGGCAAAATTGGTGGCTTCCGTTACGGATTTGCGGTACTCCAAAAACCCTTTGTTGATGTGATCGCGAAAGTTGCGAACCGTTTGGCGGGCAATTTCCTCGCGCGTTTCAAGGGGGGTTTGATCCGGCGGGGTGAGGATCGTGTCCACCATCTGCTGGGCCTCTGCCAGCGCGGTTTTCAGATCCCGGCCTTTATAATCGCTGGTGTAGTCGTCCTCAAAATCAATCATGCGATTTTCTCCTTTGGTTCTCGATGCAATTTTTTGGAGAAGCTTTCAATTGCTTACATCATTCATCGTCAGTCGAAAACGCTTCACCTGTCAACATGGACAGTACAAGGCGTTTGGTATAACCGGCATACTTGGCGAAGGGTTGGCCGCCCGATAGAAAATGGGCGTGAAACTCCAGACCTTCCATCAGGGTGACAACCGTATCCGCGGCCATTCTGGTGTTATTGACGCGTACGATGCCTTTTTGACCATAAAACTCCAGTTCGCGCACCAGGTAGTCTCTGAAGCGCCGTAGCATCTTTTCGTATGCTTTTCGTATTTGGGCGTTTCTGAAGCTAAGATAGTAAAATCCGAAATGCAGGCCGGGATCGATCGTGCGGGACCATTCAAATGAAAAAATGGTGTCGATCAACGCCTGAAAGCGCTCTTCCGGATCCTGGATATGGTCGAGCTCCAGGAATCCCGGCGCCTCGTATTTTTCGATGAGGTAATCCGCCAGTGCGATGGTCAGGTTCTCTTTGGTTTTAAAATAATGGATGATCAGGCTGGGGTGGATGTTCATGCGCCTGGCAATTTTGTTGATGGAGGCCCCTTCAAACCCTTCCTCGATCAGCACGTGATAAAAATTTTCAAGAATTTCAGGTTTGCGGATGTCGGCTTTTTTATAAGATCTCATAACTTTTTGTTGTTGCATTGAATGTTGCCGGAGAAAGCCTGCTGCGTAGCGCTGCTTTGGCCATTGGCCGTTGATGTTGGGTTGGGGTTGTCATCGTCGGCCAAACCTGGTATTGGAAATTGAAATTAATTGAATATTCATTTAATTTATCTTGATTCCAAAGTCAATAAAAATTATGATGGCACCGGCAATGATGCCTGCACTGGCAAAGCGTAATTTAATCTATTGATTTATCTCTTTTTTTTGCATATTTTCGCAACGCGGCCCCCTGTTTAGACATGGTCTCGCGTTACGGTTTGGTCAAGGAGGTTATGATGTCAACAGAAAATAAGTCACCCAAAACGGTCGTCAATTCCTGGAATGAGTGGGACCCGCTGAAACACGTGATCGTTGGTCGCGCCGATGGAACGATGGTTCAGGCCCCGGAGCCTTCCACCGAGCGTGACTGGCCGGAACACGGCTTTCCGCTGGGCACCTATGGACCGTTGCCCCGGGAAATGGAAGCCAAGGCCAACGAGCAGCTGGATAATTTTGCCAACCTGCTGGAGGCCAGGGGCATCCGCGTTGACCGGCCGGCACCGTTGGATTTCAGTCAGACGGTACAGACACCCGACTGGGAGCAAAAATCCATGTTTGGCTGCATGCCGCCCAGGGATCTTCTTTTAACCGTCGGTAACGAAATTATAGAAGCCACCATGTCGCAGCGCAGCCGCTGGTTTGAATATCTTTGTTATCGTCCGCTGTTGGAGCAGTATTTCAAAGAAGACCCCTTTTTCAGATGGGAGGCTGCACCCAAACCGCGGCTGACGGATGAAACCTATAAAGCTGATTACTGGCGGCAGTGGGAAAAGAAGAGCCCGGAGGAAAAGGAAAAAGCGATCTATGCGCACGACTGGATTCTGACGGAAAAGGAGCCCTGTTTTGACGCCGCTGATATCGGCCGGGCCGGTAAGGATCTCTTTGTCTATCATTCATCGGTGACCAACAGGGCCGGTATTGATTGGCTCCGGCGCCATTTTTCGAATCATCGCATTCATTCAATCTGGTTTTATGAAGCGCACGGTTTTCACATCGATGCCACATTTGTTTTGCTGCGCCCGGGGCTGGCGCTCAGCAACCGCAAGCGCAAACCGCTCACACCCCACATGCTCGATTTCTTCAAAAAGAACGACTGGGAAGTTGTCGAATGCGCCAAACCGGCCCTGGATGATTATCCACCCTTGTCCTTCTGCAGCCCGTGGTTGTCCATGAACACGCTGGTGCTGGATCCAAAAACCATTTGTGTGGATGCACAGGAAATAGAACAGATGGAGCAGTTTGACAAGCTGGGCTTTGAAGTTGTACCGGTTGAGTTTGCGGATGTGAGTCCCTTTGGCGGCGGCCTGCATTGCGCCACGGCGGATGTCTACCGGGAGGGGACCTGCGAGGACTATTTTCCGCACCAGATCGAAGGCTTCTAAAAAATGATTACAAAAATTCATCTTTTGTCCGTGAGCGGCGTTACGAAACGGTTAAAACTGCTCACGTACTTCGTGTACGCTCCGCTTTTTAACCGTTTCGTGCCTTGCTCACGAACAAAATCTAAAATTTTGTAATCATTTTTAGAATGTCCAATTTAAAGTAGCCGAATTTCGATAGGATGCGGAACGGCTTTGTCAAAAAGCTTAGTCCGGGTTTAAAAAAATACAGAAGAAATAATGCTTAATCGCGTTATTGGTTTTTCGTTTCGCGTTATTTGACCTTTCAGATGTAGGCTGCTCTCAAATAACCAATAACTAATAGCAATCGGCCGCCAGGCCGATCAGGGGAGGAACAATGGGCCACTTATCAAACGAGGAATTGCTTAAACTAAGGTCCGATTTTATTTCCGGCGGGGTCGGCTCGGTCACGACCCAATTTGTCGAATCCGCCCGGGGCGCTATTCTGTGCGACGTCGACGGCAATGAATACATTGACTTTGCCGGCGGCATCGCCGTCATGAACATCGGCCACAGCCACCCCAGGGTGGTTGCTGCCATCAAGGCGCAGGCCGAGAAGCTGACCCACACCTGCTTCATGGTGAATCCCTACGAGACCGCCGTGCGGTTGGCCAAAAAACTCTGTCAGATAACACCCGGGGACTTTCCCAAAAAAGCCGCGTTTTTAAACAGCGGGGCCGAGGCGGTGGAAAACGCGGTGAAAATTGCGCGCTATTACACCGGCCGGCCGGCAATCCTGGTGTTCGATAACGCCTATCACGGCCGCACCCTGCTCACCATGACCATGACCAGCAAGGTAAAGCCCTATAAATGGAAATTCGGACCATTCGCACCGGAAGTCTACCGCATGCCCTTCGGCGACGCGGTCGGCCCCGACAAGCTCAAAGATGTTTTCATCAAACAGGTTGACCCGGAGTCCCTGGCGGCCGTTGTGGCCGAGCCGGTTCAGGGGGAAGGCGGTTTCATTGCGCCACCGCCGGGTTATTTTCAGGAGCTGGTGAAAATCTGCCACGACAACGGCATCCTGTTTGTGGCCGATGAAATCCAGAGCGGTATGGGACGCACCGGCAAGATGTTTGCCATCGAACACTGGGGGGTCGAGCCGGACCTGGTGGTGGTGGCCAAGAGCCTGGCGGCCGGCATGCCCCTGGCGGCGGTTGTCGGCAAGGCCGCCATCATGGACTCCGTGCACGCCTGGGGTCTGGGCGGAACCTACGGCGGCAATCCGGTGGCCTGCGCCGCCGCCCTGGCGGTGCTCGATGTCTTCGAGGAAGAAGACATGCTGGCCAGGGCCGTCGCCCTGGGAGAAAAGCTCAAAACACGCTTTGAAAAGTGGCAGAGGGATTTCAGCCTGATCGGTGAAATCAGAGGGCTGGGCGCCATGCTGGGATTGGAATTCGTCAAAGGCCCGGACAAGGAACCGGCCGCGGATGAGGCCAAGCAGCTGGCCGCTTATTGTCTTGACAAGGGGCTGCTGATTCTGGTTTGCGGAAGCTATGGCAACGTCGTGCGGGTGCTGGCACCCTTTGTGATCACCGATGAGCAGCTGGAAAAAGGCCTCGCCGTCCTGGAAGCCGGTCTAAAAGAGATTTCAAATTAGGAGGAAGTGCGTCAGAGACTTTCTCCTTCAAATACGCGGAAAAGAAAGGCGTCCAAAAGATGCTGCCAAATCGAGTTGTTGGCGCAGAACAGCTCAGAATCTTGACGGAACGGGAAGTTGAGCTTTTCAAAAAACGCACCCCAAAATCGGCCGCCGTTTTTTCAAAGGCTCAGGATGTATTGCTAAACGGGGTGCCGATGCCCTGGATGAGCGATTGGGGTTCACCGCATCCGATTTATGTGGACTCCGCCTCCGGCAACCGGGTAACGGATATCGACGGCAATACATTGGTTGATTTTTGTCTGGGCGACACCGGTGCCATGTTCGGCCACTCGCCGCCTGAAACCGCAGCGGCGGTGTCCGAGCAGGTGCGCAAAGGAATTACCACCATGCTGCCCAGTGAGGATGCCCCGTGGATCGCCCGGGAACTGGGCAGACGTTTCGGTGTGCCATATTGGCAGGTGGCGATGACGGCCACGGAAGCCAACCGCTACGTTATTCGCATCTGCCGGACGCTGACCCAAAGACCCAAAACGCTGGTTTTTAACGAGTGTTATCACGGCAGCCTCGACGAAGCCCTGGTTCATCTGGACGATCATGGACAGGTGACGTTGCGATGCGAATTCGACAGTAACCCCGGACTGGTCAAGGAATCCGTGGCGAGGGTAGTGGAGTTTAATGACTTAAAGGCCCTGGAAGCGGCCCTCGCCCATCAAGATGTCGCCTGCATTCTGGCCGAACCGGTGATGACCAATTGCGGCATGGTACTGCCAGAGCCGGGATATCACGACAAACTGCGTGAGCTGGCAACCAGGTACGGTGCCTACCTCATTATTGACGAAACCCACACGTTTTCTTCGGGCCCCGGCGGCTACACGGCGGCCCATGGATTGAAGCCCGATTTTATCACCCTGGGCAAGTCCATCGCCGGCGGTATTCCCGTCGCCGTTTATGGTTTCACGGCCCGGATTGCAGAACGAATCAATGCCTCCTTCGGGCGGAAACCCGTCTCCGACCCGCTGGGAATCGGGGGGACCCTTTCCGCCAATGCGTTCGCCATCAACGCCATACGGGCGACACTGGCCCATGTGGCCACGGAGAAGGCCTTTGAGAAAATGATCGCCGGCGCTAATCGTATGGCCAGCGGCCTCGAGGCGGCAATCGAAAAACACGCGCTGCCATGGAGCGTGACCCGCTGCGGCGCCCGGGCAGAAATGCAGTTCCTGCCCCATCCGCCCAGAAAGGGCTCCGAAGCCAAAGCCGCGGTATACTGGGACCTGATAGCTTACACCCATCTCTACCTGGCCAACCGCGGTGTTCTGATAACCCCGTTTCACAACATGATGCTGGTGTCACCGGTTACCACGAAAGAGGATATCGATCTGCTGCTGAAGGGCTGGGATGCGTGTATGGCTGAGTTGGCCGCCGCCGCGCGGAAAGAGCGGTAATACGGATCCTATAAAAATTAAACAGGGACCAATCATGACAGCTAAAACGCGATTTCAAAACCGGATTGCTCTCATCACCGGCGCCGGCAGTGACAGCGGCATCGGCTTTGCCGCGGCACGCACCCTTGCCAGTGGCGGCGCCAGGCTGGCCCTGACGTCGACAACCGACCGCATATTTGAAAGGGCCAAAACGTTAAATGCCGGGGGCTGCCGGGCCAGCGGCTATACGGCCGATCTCATGGATCGGGAACAGGTCATGCAGCTGGTGGACAGGGTCATCCGTGATTTCGACCGCATCGACATTCTGGTCAACAATGCCGGCATGGTGCAGGTGGGAAAAGAGGAAACCTTTTTGCAGATGGCGGATTTACCGCCGAACGAATGGGATGAATCCATCGCGCGCAATCTGAATACCTGCTTTAACGTCACCCATGCGGTGTTGCCCCATATGATAAAAAACCAGTATGGCCGCATTGTCAATATCTCATCGGTTACCGGACCGCTGGTGAGCAATCCGGGAGAGACCGCTTACAGTGCCGCCAAGGCCGCCATGGTCGGCATGAGCCGCAGCCTGGCCATTGAAGTCGCCAGGCACGGTATTACCGTGAACAATGTCGCCCCGGGTTGGATCGCCACCGGGTCATCCACAGCAGAAGAACGCACTGCCGCAGAGAACACACCCATGGGCCGGGCCGGAACCCCGGCAGAGGTCGGCGATCTGATTGCATTTCTGGCCTCGGATGAGTCGACTTACATCACCGGACAATTGTTTGTGATCGACGGCGGCAATACCATCCAGGAATGCAAAGGACCCGGATGTGTTTTTCAGGGAGGCGCTCACCGATTTGCCCCAGGGTGATGCCGCACGCTTCATCTACCCGCAAGAAGTTGCCAACCTGTGTGCCTTCCTGGCGGGTGACCATGCCGCGGCCATGACCGGCGCTCCCGTGCATCTTGATTTCGGAACGACAGCCGGGGTAAAAGGGATTTAAATCGATGATATCCGCTGGGCATCCCGGCGACAAATACGATGACCGCTTAGACCAATTTTTAAAAGGAGTTTTTGACAATGTCCAACAGCAAAGAAGCCATATTACAGGAGTTGAGAACCCGGACACCGAAATCGGGTGAATTCTGGCAGCAGGCCAAAGACCTGGTTCCCGGCGGCCTGATCAGCGGGGCGCGCAAGATGGAGCCTTACCCGGTATATGTCGATCACAGCAAAGGCGCCTACACCTGGGACATCGACGGCAATCGCTATATTGATTGTGCGATGTCGTTCGGGGTGCACGTGCTGGGCCATGGGCCGGAGGCGGTCCTGAAAGCCCTGCACGAGCAGTGTGAGCGGGGGATGAGCTACGGCATGCCCCACACCCGGGAGGTCGAATTCACCCGGCGCTTGATCGAATGCGTGCCCTGCGCCGAAATTGCCATGGTCTGCAACACGGGCACCGAGTCCACCATGCTGGCCTGGCGCCTCATGCGGGCGGCTACCGGCAAACACATGATTGCCAAGTTCGAGGGCTGCTACCACGGCTGGCATGACTACGCCCAGTGGAGCGTATTTGCCGATCCCGAAACCATGGGGCCGGAGGACCGTCCTCACATGTCGCCGGGCTCAGCCGGCATCCCTGACGGCGCCAAAAATACCGTGCTGGTTTTGCCGTTTAACGATAATGCTTTTCAATTAATACAAGCGCATGCCCATGAGTTGGCGGGCGTGGCCATCGAGCCGGTTCTGGGCGGCGGTATGCTGACCGTCGATGCGGCCTTTCTGGAAAAACTGCGCGATGTCACCCGCAAAGCCGGTGTGCTGCTGCATTTCGATGAGGTGATTACCGGATTTCGCCTGGCCCTGGGCGGCTGTCAGGAGCTGACCGGCGTGCTGCCGGATGTGGCGACCTACGGCAAGATTATCGGCGGCGGGCTGCCCATCGGCGCCGTCGCGTGCTCCAAAGAGATGGTGGCCATCGCTCAGAAAACCGACGACGGATTCTCGGCCGCCGGGACTTTCAGCGGCAACCCGCTGACCCTGACCACCGGTGCCGCCATGCTCAAGTACCTCCAGCAAAACAGCCACATTTATCCCGACATGATGGCCAAAGGCGAATTTCTGCGCAACGGGTTCAACGACTGGTGTGCGTCCAAAGGCTACCCTTTCTGCATGACCGGCATCGGATCCATGTTCCAGATCCATGCCAAGGCGGAGCTGCCGGTCTTCCCGCGCGATCTGCTGGGCCAGGACCAGGATGCGCTGGCGGAGCTGCAGCTTCATTTCCGGTTAAACAATGTTATCCTGCCCTGGATGCATCTGGCCTTCTTCTCCGCCGCCCACACCCAGGAAGATATCGACGCGATGCTGCAGACCTTCAAGGCTTCGGTCGCCGGTGTCATGGCGGCAAGGGCCTGACGATGCTGGAATCCTACGCGCAATTGCGGACAGGGAGGAAAATAGCATGTACGGATTTTATGAAAGAATACTGGCGATCGATTTAGGCGCCCGGAAATTTGAGATCAGCCGTGTCGATCCGCTGGTTTATGAAAAATACCTGGGAGGAAAGGGCCTGGCAGCCCATCTGCTGCTGGAAATGAACCCGGCCGGTGTCGATGCCCTGGCCCCGGATAATCACCTGATTTTTACCAACGGGCCCCTGGCGGGCAGCACCCTCTGGGGTTCCTGCCGCTACGGGGTCTATTCCAAGTCGCCGCTGACCGGCCTGTTCACCGAATCCTATTCCGGCGGACGGACCCCGGATGCCATTGATGCGACGGGTTTTGATGCCATCGTGATCAGGGGGGCATGTGAGCAGCCGACCGTGCTGACCGTCCACCCCGATGGCGTCGATTTCCATGCGGCCGGTGATATCTGGGGCATGGAGACCTATGCCGCCGAGGACGCCGTCAACGAGCGCTTCGTCAAGGCGCAATATCGCAAAAAAGGGGCGGTTGTGATCGGACCGGCGGCCGAAAATCTGGTGCGCTTCGGGGTGGTGGAAAACGACTACTGGCGTTCGGCCGGTCGAACCGGGGCCGGCACCGTGATGGGCGCCAAGAAGCTCAAGGGCATCCTGTTTACCGGCAACCGCAAACGCGCCCATGCGGACGAGAAAGCCGTCAAGGAATTTTCCAAAGAATTTATGGCCGAATTTAAGGACCACGCCGCGGCCAATGCTTACCGCACCATGGGAACCCCCATGCTGGTTAAAATGACCAACACCGCCGGTGCCTTTCCGACCCGCTACTGGCAGGACGGCAGCTGGGATCAGTGGGAGAAGATCAGCGCCGAGGCGCTGATTGCAAAAATGGACCCATCCCCCCACGCCTGCGGCAAGTGCTTCATGGCCTGCGGCCAGCTGGGCACCGTCAAAGAGGGGCGTCATGCCGGGTTGAAAATCGAAGGCCCGGAATATGAGACCATCTATGCCTTCGGCGGGCTGTGCCTGATCGACAGCATCGAGGAAATTGCCTACCTCAATGACATCTGCGACCGCCAGGGGATGGATACGATTACGGCCGGAAACCTTTGCGGTCTGACGATCGAAGCGGCGCGCCGCGGTAAAATCGATGATACCATCGATTACGGAGACGTGGACGCCATCGCCGGATTACTGCACCGGATTGCGCGCAAGCAGGGGATCGGCGCCGTGCTGGCCGAAGGGATCAAGCACGCTGCCAGACTATGGGGGCTCGAGGATATCGCTGTACACGTCAAAGGACTGGAACCGGCCGGTTACGATCCCCGGACGCTCAAAGGTATGGGGCTGGCCTATGCCACCTCCGACCGTGGTGCCTGTCATCTGCGGGCAACCTTTTACAAGCCGGAGCTGGCCGGCATGATTGCGCCGGAGCAGATCGAGGGCAAGGCCGAGATGTTCCTGGAGTTTGAAGACCGGCTGACCATTTTCGACACCCTGATCCTCTGTCGTTTTTACCGGGATTTTTACCTGTGGGACACCCTGGGCGACATCATCCCCAGGGTGACCGGACTGCAGGCCGACGAAGCCACCCTCAGAAAAAAGGCCGGTGCCATTGCCACCATGATCCGAAAGTTCAACCTGCGCGAGGGCATGGGGCCGGAAGACGAGCGGCTGCCTAAAGCGCTGCACACGGCCCTGCAGGATTCCGGCAAACGGATAACCGGGCAAGAGCTGGAAATCATGCTGAAAGATTATTACCGGCTGCATGGCTGGGACGAAGACGGCCATCCGCCAGACTAAGGACGCCAGTGCAATTTTCATTCTGCAGGTGTAACACCTGCCGCCAGATTCTGGCAAAGGAGGCTTTCATGAAATTTCTAACCGTCGATATGAACCGTCAGAAGATCAGTGTCCGGGACGTACCGGAGGACTATGTCGCTCTGGGCGGTCGCGCCCTAACATCGATCCTGATTAACAATGAGGTTCCGGCTAGCGGAGATCCCCTTGGGCCGGAAAATAAGCTCGTATTTGCCCAGGGGTACCTGAGCGGAACACCGCTGATCAATACCAGCCGGCTTTCGATCGGGGCCAAAAGCCCGCTGACCGGCGGTATCAAGGAAAGCAACGTGGGCGGGACCGTGGCTGCAGACCTGGCGCGTCTGGGGGTGACGGCGCTGATCGTCGAAGGCGCAGCACCATCAGGTGAAAATTACATCTTAAAAATTGACATCAACGGGGACGCCCAGCTGATCGATGCCGGGCAGTACAAGGGCCTGCGCACCTATGCACTGGTGGAAAAATTAAAGCAGGCCTTCGGCCCCAAACACAGCATTACCTGTATCGGACCGGCCGGCGAGTATCAGCTGGCGGCGGCTTCGATTCAGACCACCGATGCCGACGGTCGGCCCTGCCGGGCCGCCGGCCGCGGGGGACTGGGGGCGGTGATGGGCTCAAAGGGCCTGAAGGCCGTCGTGGTGGCCCAGGGCGGCAAAAGAACCGATTCGCTGGCAGATGAGGATGGCTTCAAGGAGGCCGCCAGAGCCTACGCCCAGGAGGTCAGGGCGAATGAGTTCAGCGGTCAATTGCTTCCTGAATTGGGCACGGCCCTTTTGGTCGAGCCGATCAATGCGGTGGGCGCGTTTCCGACCCGCAATGCCCGCAGCGGTCAGTTTGAAAACGCCACCAAAATCAGCGGTGAAACCATGGCGGCGACCATCAAACAAAGAGGCGGCAAAACCACCCACAAAGGCTGTGCCGGGTGCATCATCAATTGCTCCAATGAATATGTTGATGAATCCGGCGGATATGTCACCTCCTCCCTGGAGTACGAGACCATCTGGGCCATGGGGGGCATGATCGGCAACGACGATCTGGACGCCATCGCCCGGCTGGATTTTCTGTGTGACGATATCGGTCTGGACACCATCAGCACCGGGGTGGCCGTGGCGGTGGCCATGGATGCCGGCTACAGGGAATTCGGCGATGGGCAGGCCGCCGTCGCCATGGTGGAAGAAGTTGCCGCCGGCACCGATTTCGGCAAAATCCTCGGCAACGGTCCGGCATCGGTGGGCAGACATTTCAACCATGACCGGGTGCCGGTCATCAAAGGCCAGAGCATGGCGGCCTATGATCCCCGGACCATCCAGGGGATGGCCGTGACCTATGCCACCAGCCCCATGGGGGGAGATCATACGGCCGGGTGGGTGGTGGACCAGAACCTTAAGGAATTCGGCGGCACCCTCGATCGGTTTTCGGCTGAAGGCCAGGTGGAAGCCTCCCGGAACACCCAGATACACATGGCGGCGGTCGACAGCGTCGGGATCTGCGATTTTGCGCAAACCGGATTGGCAACCCCGGAGGGTATTCAGAATGTGTATAAAATGATCGCGGCCAAGTCGGGACAACCATTTGGTGGGGATGACTGGTCGAAGCTCGGGTTAAGCGTGTTGAAGGCCGAGCGGGCATTTAACCGCAGGGCCGGTTTTACCAGCAAGGATGACCGGCTGCCTAAAATGTTTTACGAAGAGCCCCTGCCGCCGTTAAATAAGGTAGTTGTGATCAGCGCTGAAGAAATGGACAAGACCTTTGATTTTTAATTGGAAGTATGGCCGATGAAGATTCAGGTCATCTTATTCGGGACCCTGCGCAACGGCTTTCCAGACCACGATCCCGTCCACGGCCTGGAGGTTGAGTTGGCTGACGGATCGAGTGTGGCCGATCTGGTAGATCACCTGGAAATCCCCCGGACCAGGCTCGGTGTGGTTTCGGTGGGTGGTGTGCTGGTGAAAGCCGATACCAGGCTCAAAGATCGGGATCGCGTGCGTGTTTTTCAGCCGATCGCCGGCGGATGACAGCTTATTGGATTCTCACTTTGGTTGCATAGAGATCCGGCCGAAGGTCGGCGAGATAGGGGTTTTCCCCTCTGGCCGCCGCAATAGCGCTTACGTCGATGTCGGCGATAAACAATCCTTCGCTGGTGCCGGCCCTTACGAGATCTTCTCCGTCCGGTCCGACCACACAGCTGAGCCCGCAGTAGGTAAGATTGCTTTCAGACCCGCATCGGTTGGCATAGGCGACAAAAAGCTGGTTTTCAAGCGCCCGTGCCGGGACCAGAATGCGGGCCGTGCGGCAGTAGGGCTCCATCAGGGCGGTCGGCACGGCGATCAGTTCGGCGCCGGCCAGGGCAAGCATGCGGGCGGCCTCCGGGAATTCTATATCGTAGCAGATCAGAAGTCCGACTTTCAAACCGTCCAGATCCGCGAGGATCAATTCATCCCCGGGCTGAAAGACACTGTTTTCCTGATCGCCGTAAAGATGGGTTTTGCGGCAGTTGGCAAGGATGTTTCCCTGAGCGTCGATGAGGAGGGCCGAATTGTAAATTCTTTTTTCAAATTTTTCGGGATAACCGTATAAAACGGCGATGTCCAGCTTACGGGCGATATCCGCCACTTTTTGAGCGGACGGTCCCTTGCTTGGCTCGGCCGCCTCAAAAACCCTGTCGCCGATATTGTAGCCGGTTAGGAATAATTCCGGAAAAACGATGAGCCCTGCACCCTGTTCATTCGCGTCGATAGCGGCTCTGCGCAGGATCGCGAGGTTTTCTTCTTTCGCAGTCGGTATTCCCTCACCCTGATAAATTCCGATCCTCATCGTCATCACCTCATACCAAAAAATTTTGCCGTTCTGCTTTTTGGCCGGCATTTGGGTTTACCGGATCAAAAAACGGGCTTCAAGGCCCTTGAAGCCCGTTTTATTTTTCTTCCGGGTTAAGTGCTCCCAGCAATTTCGGCAGATCCCCAAAACGCCCGATGAGCCCGAAGATCAGAGCGGCCAGCAGCACAAAGACAACCGTCACGGCGGCCATCACCGGCGTGTACCCGTATCGCAGGGCATTGAATATTTTGATGGGCAACGTTTCGACGGTAAAGCCGGCCACCATGTAGGCCACGATGTATTCATTCAAACTCAATACGAAAGCGAAGGCATAACCGGAAATCATATAGGGCCGGACCATGGGAAAGATGACCGTGCGAAAGACAGTGCCGGGGTTGGCGCCCATGGTTTCGGCTGCTTCAACGATTTCATGATCAATGGATTCGAATCCCAGCGAAATGGTCACCAGCGGCAGGGTCACAAAAAAAACGCCATGTGAGATTATGGTTGCATAGATCTGCCCGTAGAGACCGATCGTAACCCAAAAGGAAAGAAAACCCAGTGCGGTGATGACCGGCGGCAAGATAAAGGGTGAAATACCGAGCGTAAACAGCACGCGGGCGTAAAACACCCGATAGCGCCATAAAAAATACGCCAGGGGCAGGGCAATTGACAGTGCCAGCAGACTGGATGTAAAGGCGATGGTCAGGCTGTTTTTGACCGGAATCAGCCAGCTGTTTTCAGTCAAAAGCTCCATGTACCAGCGCAGGGACAGGCCTTCCGGCGGGAAAAACAGCCTTTTTTTGGCATTCAAGGATACCCCGCAGACGACCACCAGCGGGCCGCCCATCAATAATGCCATCAAACCAAGGAAAATATTGTGCAGGGTTTTGCTCATGCTGTTTTGATGTTCTTTCCTTTGCCAACTGTCATGGTGATCGCCACCAGCACCAGGCTGACCGCCATGAAAAATATGGCCATGGCTGCCGCCAGCGGCATGTTGGTTTGATAAATGGCCGCATCGGTGATCAGTACCGACAGCGTCCAATGCCGGGGACGCCCGAGGATCTGCGGCAGCAAATAGGCCCCAAGGGTGAACACGAAGACCATCACAAAGGCCGCTACGATGGCATTGCGCAGCGATCCTACCACGACCGTAAAAAAGGTCCGCAGGGGAGAGGCTCCCAGTGTTTGGGCGGCTTCGGGCAGAGCCGGATCCAGCCGTGAAAGGGGCGGGTAGAGCACCAGCACGGTATACGGGAATGCAAGGTAGCAGATGCCGAAGAGCAGTGCCGCAAAGCCCGGATACCAGGCTACCGGGCGTTCGATCAGGCCGATCCAGACCAAGAGATTGGACAGGCCGGCCGTGCGTGACAGCAGCAACGACCAGGCGAAACCGATGATGACCTCCGACAGCGACAGCACGGACATCAAGAGAACGAGCCACACGACCTGGGAGCGTCGTTTCATACGGGTAATAAAGTAGGTAAACGGAAAACCGATGCAAACGCACACCGCAGCGGACAGGCCGGCGATAAACAGCGAGAACACCAGGGTCCGGCCAAAAAGCGCCGTGTAGAGGTTCTGGTAGTTGGCCAGTTCAAAGGCGGGAATGTAAAACCCTCCGGGTTGTCGGTGGAAAAAACTGACGGCCGCCATCAGACCGAAGGGCACGATGAAAAAGATTGCGAGCATCAGTGCCGGATACGCCAGGGGCAGGTGGGCGCGCAGATCTTTTGGTTTTTCTCCAATCATGATTTTAATACCACGCAGGCAGCCGGCGGAAGCACGGCTGTGGCTTGATCGCCCTGTTGTACTGCCGGTCGTCCCTTGGGCGTTGATTGACTGACGATTTGCAGCCCGTTGCAATCCAGGTAGATTTCAACGCTGGAGCCGACGTCCCGCACAAAGGACACCCGGCCATGCATGCGATTGTCTCCTTTTTCAACGCCCGGTAAGACATGGATTTCTTCGGGCCGCACCGAAACCGTAACTTTTGTATCGGGCGTCATCCCGTCGGGCAGGTCGGCGACTTCCAGGCGCGTATCGCCGATCGTCACCGCCCGGGACCCGCTGCTGATGCCATCCAGAAGATTGCTGGTACCGATGAAGTCGGCCACAAAGGTGTCGGCCGGATTGCGATAGATTTCCAGCGGTGAGTCCATCTGGTGAACCCGGTTATCCGGTCCCATCACCACCACCAGATCGGACATGGTCATTGCCTCTCTCTGGTCGTGGGTAACCAGGATGGTGGTCACTGTCAGGCGTTGCTGCAGCATGCGCAGCTCGAGTTGCATATCTTCCCGCAGTTTGGCATCCAACGCCGAGAGCGGTTCATCGAGCAGGAACAGCCTGGGTTCAATCGCCAGCGCGCGGGCCATGGCGACCCGTTGCTGCTGTCCACCCGAAAGCTGAGATATGTGCCGGTCGATCAGACCGGATAATTTTACCAGATCCAGTAACTCCCGGGCGCGTTGGCGCCGGGCGGCTTTGTGGGTCTTTCTGATCCGCAGGCTATAGCCGACATTTTCACCGACCGTCATATGCGGAAACAGGGCCAGCGACTGGAACACCATACCGAAGTTGCGTTTGTGAGCCGGGGTGTCGGTGATGTCTTCGTCATCCAGCAGGATGCGGCCGCGACTGGGTTTTTCCAGTCCGGCAATCAGGCGCAGCAAGGTCGTTTTGCCGCATCCGGAGGGGCCCAGGAAACAGACGAATTGGCCGTCGGGAAGATGCAGATTCACATCTCGCACAGCCACCACCGCCCCGTAAGACTTGGCGACATTTTCAAGTGTTAACCCAGACATGGCCTCTTTTAATTTGGACAAATTGTCTAACAATTGCCAAAGCAAAAGGAATGGAGCCGCCCTTCGGCGCCATTCCTTTTGTCTGCTGTTTGATCTATTTGGTAAGCATTTCCGTCCACTTCTGATTGACCCAGTCGCTCAACTCACCGGTATAAATATCGTAGCGTGGAATGATTGGCGGTATATCACTGGAAACCGCCGCAAATTCCTGGTCGGTCAGGCCGGTAACATCGCGTCTGACCGTGGGTGCGGTGCCGACTTTACGCGACAGTTTGGCCTGGATTTCCGGGCGGCACATGTAATCGATAAAAATATAGGCCTCTTTAAGTTTTTTGGATGCTTTGGATACCGCCCAGCTTCCCGAGTCGTAAACACCGCCTTCCTTGGGGAAGGTGGAGCGCACGGGATGGCCGTCGGCAGCCGCCAGACCGGTGACATCATGGTAATATTGTCCCATGGGAATCTCACCGGACTGCAGGGCTTGCTGAAACTGACCTTCATCCCGGTACCACAGTTTGACGTTGGGCTTGAGCTCGGCCAGTTTGTTTAAGACCTTGAGGATGCCCTCCTTGGAGTTGAGGATATCGTAACCGCCAAAATACGTTTTGGCGGT
>JAFDCJ010000547.1 GCA_019312835.1 Deltaproteobacteria bacterium | reverse complement strand
GCAGCTAAAAATTAGAAGCGGTTCCCATGATTCTCACGAAAGAATATATCGCTGTTCTGGACAGGTTCGATTTCGAAGTGCCGCCGGTCGGGGTTAAATTCCTGGCAAAACGGCCGGATAAGATCAAGCGGCTGGACCGGAAAATGGCGCTCTGCGAAATGCTCAAGCAGGCACAGGGAGGCCGCGCCTTTTTTGCCGACGCCGCAAACCATACCTGTGAAGCCGGGCTGTATGTATTGGGGCAGGCCGATATCAGTGAACCTTTTGCAAGTGGTGAATTCGGTGCCGGGTTGAAAATCTTTGAAGCACCGCGTTCTGCAAGTCGGCTTTACCTGCATATCCCAAAGATCGGCCGAGGCATCGTCAACTATCTTGCTTTTTCCCCGTTGGACAAGCTCGGATTCGAACCCGATTTGTTGATTCTGCTCTCCAGTATCCATCAGACGGAAATTATACTCAGGGCAATGAGCTATCAATCGGCAAAAATCTGGGTTAGCAAGTTCTCACCGGCCATCGGCTGTGCCTGGACGTACAGTTACCCCTTTTTAACCGGGGAACTGAATTATTTCAACACCGGTATGGGCCATGGCATGAAACGCAGGGAGCTGTTTCCAGAAAACCGGCAAATTGTTTCCATCCCCTTCGACCTGTGGCCTACCCTGCTGCAAACATTGCAGGAGATGCCCTGGGTCCTGCCTGCGTTTAAACCGGATGGGAATGAATTTGTCGGACAACTGATGGGTAAATTGGGAATTTCCCCGCCAGAACGAGGAAAATAATTTGAATCCGGCTTGATTGCACGCCTATGCAATCCGGGCCTTATTTGGCGACGACACTTTCGGGTAGTTTTCTTGTTAGAATGTCAACTGCTTCCGATACCATCTCCTCCAGCACCCCGGCGGCCGGTTTTATGTCTTTGATGATTCCGGATACCTGGCCGGCCAGACCGCCGACAAAGTCCGTTTTGTTGGCCTCAACGAAACTTGCCAGAAGCGCGGAAGAAATTAAAACCTGGGTCGGAAATGGCAGGGGCTCAAGTCCCGAATTTTCCCATAAATCGTGAAACCGGTTGTAGCTGGCACGCAGCGTCTTGCCGGTATAGGCGGTGCTGACGCGGGTACCCTCATCGGTGGACTGCACGATTTTTTGTTTGTTCACATCCAGCGCGCCACCCTCGTGGGTTGCCAGGAAACGTGTTCCGACCCAGACACCCGCGCAGCCCATGGCAAGCGCAGCTGCCAGGCCACGGCCATCGCCAATTCCGCCGGCACCCAGGACGGGTACAGGATAGGCGGCATCGATTGCCGCCGGCAGCAGCACCATCGTTCCGATTCTGCCGGTATGCCCGCCGCCTTCATGCCCCTGGGCCACGAGCAGATCGACGCCGGAATCTGCCATTCGCCTGGCGTTTTTGGCATTGCCGGTGATGCCGAGCACTTTCATCCCGACGGCATGGGCATCCTTGACCATAAAGCCGGGATTTCCGAGTCCGGCGCAAAAAAGCGGCACTTTTTCCTCGATACAGACCCGGATAGATTCCTTGGGAAACATCGTGGTGGTGTTGCGACGAATCATAATCTGCGCATCCGGCAACTCCATCTCCTGCTTGATTTTATGAATCCAGTCCTGATGGGCCTGCGGGATGGTTTTGAGCACCTCGCTCAGTGGCAGTTCTGCCGCATCTGTGCCACCGATACCGCCTTTAAGATCCAGGTATTTGGGCAGAAGCAAATCGACACCATAGGGCTTATCGGTTAGCTTTTTGATCTCACGAATCTCCTGCTGGAGTTCGTCCACCGTGTAACCGCTTCCGCCCAGCACACCCAGGCCTCCGGCTTCGGAAACAGCGACCACCAGTTCAACCGGTGCCCCGGTTTTTTCGCCGATCAGCGTCGGTCCCATCCCGGCGCTAAGAATCGGATATTCAATTTCCAACATATCGCAAAGCTTTGTTTTTAACACCCGTTTGCCCATGGTCACCTCCTGAGCGGTGCATGCTCAAATTTTAATCATTTTCGGACCCGCCCATTTGTCGGGCTTGAGATTGACGTTGTTTAAATTGCCCTATTTCATCGTTAAACGGCAGCCTGTTTTCCTTTCCCTCAAATCCAGCGCCGCTTTCAGCTCCCTTTTTCGATAAACGACCAGGCCAGATCACTGATTGACCGGGTGAGCCGGCCTTTCTCCAAAGCCTGGGTTGAGCTGGCCGTACCCATCAGCCCGCGTTTGTAGACACCCTGACAAATGCTGGCCAGTCGGAAAAAAGCAAAGGCCATATAAAAATTCCAGTTCGGAATGCCCGCCCGGTCAGTCCGGCGGCAATATTCTGCGATAAATTCCGACTCGGCCGGAATCCCCGATTCCGCGCCGCAAATACCGCGCAGGCTGGGAGTGCCGGCCGTACTGAAGTGGTAGGTGCCGCAGCTGTAGGCCAGATCACCGAGGGGATGCCCCAGGGTGGAAAGCTCCCAATCCAGCAGGGCCAGGACTCTGGGTTCCGTTGGGTGAAACAGCATGTTCTCCATGCGGAAGTCGCCGTGAACGAGGCAGGTGAGATCATCGGGTGGCACATTTTGCGGCAGGTAATTCATCAGATTTTCCATGGAGGAGATGTCATCGGTCTGGGCTGAAACATACTGTTTGGACCAGCGTCCGATCTGGCGGGCGTAGTAGTTTCCTGATTTACCAAAATCGGATAGCCCCAGCGCTTTGTAGTC
>JAFDCJ010000546.1 GCA_019312835.1 Deltaproteobacteria bacterium | reverse complement strand
TTGACACCGGAGTCGAACAAATTTGCGGCATATTCACGCACCCGGGCAATGAAATCGACATCATCCGCAGCATCCCTCCAGTACATCATGGCGGTCAAACGACCTTTGCGCAGATCTTCATCCGCGTATTTTCGTAACTCCTCTGGGACCATGCGACCGATGTGATCGAATTGCTCGGCCAGGGCCGGTTCGCCTTCAGGAATCGGGCAGGGGTAAGGGTCCTGTCCGCTGGCTGCACACGAGATTTCCTTTAAGAGATCAACGATAGATCGGGTTTTACCAACATAAGCGCGCCCCTGAATATCCGTCTCCGATCTCAGGCGGGTATCCAGCTGCTCGATCGCCTGGAGCAGATCGTGGTCGATGATTCCCCGTTCCCGCTGGGTGTCGATCAGTATTTCCAGCGCCCGAAATCCACCGGTCTGTGCTTCAATCAGCCGGACCTGCCGCATGAAATCGGTATCTTCAGTAAAATAATGCAGTTGATTGTGCGAAAAATGAAGCCGGAAGATGTTAACACCTCCAAATAGGGTGCCCGCCAGGAACAGAATCAAAACTAAGTAGGGCCGGGTTACCCCGAGGCGACCCAGCGCCAACAGGGTTCGGTTGAAAATAGAAGCCTCATAGTTCGCTTCACCCCGTTTGACACCCTCGACGACCTGCAGTATGGAGAGAAATGCCGGCAGGGTGAAGAGCGTAAACGCCAGGATGGCGAGGATTCCACTAATTGTGAAATTCACTAAATGTGCGATCGGTAGGATATCCGAGAAGGAAAATGACAGTAATCCCGCCACTGTTGTGAAACTGGTCATGGCGATTGGAAAACCGGAGTGCTTCATGGTGGCGATAATGCCCCGAAACTTCCCGATCCGCTTTTGGTACCTGTAATAGACCACCAGGAAATGAACAGGTGCGGTCAGGCCGATGGACAACAGGATGGAGTGCAACATGGACGAAGTCAGGCTGAGGCGAAACGACAGCAAGGCCATCAATCCCAAAGCGATCAGCAGGCCCAGAATTGCCGTCACCTGAGGCAGATAAGCACCCGTGCCCCGGCCAAACAGAATCGGCATTAACAGGACCGGAACGATGAGGATCGCGAGACACATCTTCTTCATGTTGGAGCGGACCATTGGCTCGACATGATACTGGTGGACCGGCGTTCCACTGAAGGCGATCCTGAAGTCCCGGGCTTGATATTCCCTGATTATGGCCTCAACGATGCCGATAACGGCATTATTCTCGATTTGTGATATCGACTGTTGCTCTTCAGGTCGAGGATGCGCTTCTGCCCCGCTGACACCCCGGGCATAGCCCCGCAATCGCTTGCCATCGGCCGACAATGCGGAGACCGCCTGCGTTTTGATAACAACGATGGCATGTTTGCCATCCGGAGTGAAATACCGGTTCTCGAATCCCGAATAGGAATGGCCAAGTTGTCTGTACTGCTGCGCTTCTTCCTCTGTCGATGGCAGGTAATCGAGAAAGCCCCTGACCCGCACACTGCTTTCCACGGGCTCGATATAGGGCGCATTGGCCAGCGAACTGACCTCTTTCAGCAGCGGCAGGGAATTCTCCAGATCCTCATGAAATTGTTTGAGCGTGGTGAGGAATTGAAGGCTGAAGATATCGGAGGAGGAGATCAGCAGCACAATTTCTTCGTCACGTCCGAATTGACTGCGAAACCGCTGGTAATCGGTCAGTATCGGATCGTGCCGCGTGAACATGCTTTCCACAGATGTGGCGATGCTGAGTTTGGGGAGCTGAGAAACAGCCAATCCGGCCGCCACAACCGTCATCAGCAGAATAGCCCAGCGGTAGCGAATGACACTGATGCCCAAATGATAAAAGCCTTTTTCTATTTTGCTCTTATAATCATACCTCAGTGCCACTCATTATACCTCCCTTCTTTTGAGCGTTATCAGATATTCAGGATATGACAACATGTATCGTAATAGTGAAATATTGAGATGAAGCCGCGTTTTTATCGCTCTCAAGTGTGTACTTTTGAATTTAATAAATATACATATGTACGATTGTCAAGTACAATTATACCTTTTTGAAAATTAAAGGGAGGCAAGTTGAATTGATTCTACAATCGGCATGCAATTTATTTTAATAGATTAAAATAAATTTTTGGCCTTTTATAAATAGAGGATCGGATCAAGCCCTTTTTGCCGTCTCACTGCTTCAAGCAAACCGACGGTGCCGGTCATCATATTGTCGCCCCAGGGGGCGCCGAATTCAATCGGCAGCCTGGATTGGGCCAGCATTTTCCGCCTGGGGCCGGTGGCAACAATGGTTTCGACGGCGCTGAAACTGACGGCCCGGCGCAGGAAGGCCCCGTGGCCGCCTTCGGAAAGGATCTGCTGATGACTTAACTTTCCATCCGCCAGATCACGCAAAAGATCTTCCAGCTTTTCAAGTGTAATATCACTGGTGTGATATTCAAAAAAGCCCGCCAGCGCCACGGCTACGAAATCGGCAAGCTCATCGAAGCGCGATCCGGCGGTGAGCTTTTGTTTCGCATCTCGTCCCTGTACCCGACGCTCGCCAGCATGGAGAAAAAAGGGTGGATCAAGGGCCGCTGGGTGGAGAAGGAAGGCCAGAGGCGGAGGTGTTACTACCAGCTGACATCCCGGGGTAAAGAGGCGCTCGCTGAGCAACGAGAGAGTTGGTCCAAGTTCGTTGCCGCGATCCATCGAGTCATCGAGACGAGCCGTGCGTGACTGGTTAGCATACGTTCGAAGTCATCTGTCTCTGCCCGATCTGGATCCCTGCCGCGAGGAGAAGATCATCCAGGAGTTGGCCTCCCAACTGGAGGATGCCTACCGAGAACATCTATCCGCCGGAGCATCCGAGCGGGAGGCGGATGCTCGCGCACGCCGGCATGTAACCGACTGGGACCGTTTGGCCCGGGATCTGGTCCGCGCTGAAGGAGAGACCATGGGACCTCCCATTGAAAGATGGCTGGAGCAAAACGAACAGACGGCGAGGCGACGAGGGCCACGATGGTCCTTTTGGGGTGACTTTTGGCAGGATCTTCGCTACGCGCTTCGCGCATTCAGAAAGAGCCCGGCTTTTTTTCTCGTCGGTGTGTTGACCCTCGGCCTCGGCGTCGGCGCCAGCA
>JAFDCJ010000545.1 GCA_019312835.1 Deltaproteobacteria bacterium | reverse complement strand
GCGTATGTTCAGGGCCGCCAGGCGGGACTCCATATCCAGAATGGTCGTTACTTTTTGGGCCGGCGGCGGATCGATGAACTCAAAATCCGGGCGGGAGGAGAGGCGTCGACGGATTTTGGGATAATGATCCATGAAACTGGTAATACAGCGTGAAATTTTCAACCTGGCAGCGCAGTCGGCAATAAGGGAAAAATCGCTCAAATTGTGCCTCAAGGGCATGAGTTTCGTTTGAGTCTGCCGTGGCAGACTCAACTCAGCTTTTTCCTGCAAACCGCCCTGCCCTGTCCGGTAATAACACACCGGATCAAAACGCCAGTTCACCGCATCCGCACCATAATGCCCGGTCAGGAATTCAAGCTGGTGAAGGCGTTCGTCTAAAGGGGGAACATGGGGTTCAAGGTCGGGGCTGTCCGAATTAATGGTAAAGTTGAAAAAAAGGTGATAGCCCAGGGCGTGCAGCTGCCGACCATACGCCCTGTCGATAAAGGGCCCGAAGTTTTTGGACCAGAATACGATGGTGTGCACCTGCCCGGGGGTGGCCGGAACCACCGATACATGCTGATTGAAGGGATTGACGACTTAAAAAAAGCCCTGGCCGATCTGCTTCATAAACCAGGGCATGTAAAAGGCCGGGATATCGGTCCTTCTGGAGGCGGAGATGACGATTTGGTTCGTAGATTTCATTTAAGGTGCATTTTGGGCATGTAGCAGCAACGGGGCATCACGGAATTTTTTAAGGAATGGATTCTATCTTAAAAAGCATTCTTTTAGACAGGATTTACAGGATATACAAGATTTTTTGACCGTTTTCCGCCTGCCCGCCATCGCGAGCCGATCAGGCGAGGCGGGCGGGGATGAAAACGGTCAAACCCCATCGCCTGCGGCGAATGGCTTCGTCTATATAAGATTTTATTGGTAATCAAATAAATACTTAGACAACATAATTATTGAGCTGGAATGGTTTGCGCCTCTGGCGCATAGGGTTTTCAGGCTTTCTTCCGGAAAGCCTGAAAGATAATATCCTGACAATCCTGCGTGCCTTGGCATAGCTTTAGCGACGCCAGGTCAATCCTGTCTAAATGTTTTTATTTAAAATCGAATCCATTCCTTTACAATATAAGCTGAATTCACTGTTTATTGCTTCTTGATGTCTTTTAGCGAAATTACCTTGGCAGTGCCGGTTTTTTTATCGGATTTGTCTTCATCGTCCTTTTGATCTTTGCCATCCGGGTCCGGTGGCGGGGGCTCCTCGGGCACGACCACCTTATCCAATCGCATCCGTTTTTCGTTCATCGTAAATTCAGCCCCGTCAATGTAGACATCGCGTAGAATCCAGGTGACCACCTGAGGGGGGATTTGAAGTAAGAGCAATTTAACGTGATACCAGTTCGGCTTGGCATCCGGTAAAATCTCTTCAATCCGGGCAAAACTAAGCGGTTTGTCTTCAAAATAAATCAGAACGAGATCGTTGACTGTGGCCATGATGTTATCTGTTGGTGTTGTTCGATTATTAGGCCAAGATGGTTTATATTTACTTAATGATAAAGTTGATTATGTTGATTGAGTTGATTAAGTAGATTAAGTTCGAGGTTCGGAGGTTTCAGCTCTTTCCCTTATATCATATTTTACCTAATCAACCATTTAACTTAATCAACCAATCAACTTTCTATGGTATTTGTTTCTTCCTTCCCACCGAGAGGTCATGCAGCGGGATGAGGATATCGGCCATCGCCTTGATTTTCTGGATGGAGTCATAAGCCTCGGTCAAATCGATATGCACCCCGGGTGCGACGGCCGGTCCGGCTGTCGGAAAATTTTTGTCGTTGCAGCAAAACCCCGTAATAATGGCTTTGCCCCCGGCTGTGTTCACAGCCACAGACTGTCCGCCGACCGAATGCCCCGGTGAAAAAATTACGTCAATACCGTCAAGGATATTGGCGTCACCGTCAACTTCGATGATGCGGTTATCGTCCAGAACATCCGGATAATAGCGGTGATCGACCGGATGGGGGTCCTGCATGAATTCCAGTTCCCGCTTCTGGACATACACTTCAGCGCCGGTGCATTTGTAATCGTTTTCGCAATGATCGTTGTGCAGGTGGGTGTGAATGATAATGTCGATGTCGTCGGGCTTCAAATCCACGGTGGCCAGGGCATCTTCAAATTCAAGAATTTGAAATCCGCATTCCTCCTCAGCCCCCTCGGGTATCATGAATTGCTCCAATCCGGTGTCCACGAGGATGTCCTTATCGCCGCCGCTCAGATAAAACGCGTAAATCGGAAGATAGATCCGCTTGCCGTAATCCCTGAGATAGGTCATGACGCCCTGATCGGTTTCGTTGATGCCGACGGCCAGAGGATGAATTTTGTATTCCTGCATAAGAGTACTCCTCCGTTTAATCCATTAATCATAGAAACCTATTGAATTTTTTAAATTTGTTCAAGGAAAAATCTGTTGAGATCGCAAGAAATGGTTTTTTGATCATATTTATAAGTTGATTAACCCAGTTTAATTCGCTACGCTCCTCTTCTTAGAAGAATTAAACGGGTTAAAAGTTGATTAATTGATTAAGTTGACGGAGTTGACTGTCCCGAGTTTTCTGAAATATCAGCACTATTTAACCATTCAACCAATCAACTATTTAACTAATTGCCAATGGATCTAATAGCACAAATCGATGGTTTGTTTAACGCCAAATCAATCGCAATAGTGGGTGTGCCCCGGGGTCTGAAAACCGGCAGCGTATTTTTGAGCGCCCTTCTGGAACAGGGCTACAGCGGCCGTATCTATCCGGTGAATCCCCGGGCTGATGAGATTGCCGGCCTCAAGGCCTACCCGGCTGTCGCCGAGATCCCCGGCCCGGTGGACCTGGCCATTGTGCTGGTTCCGCAGTCAAAGGCTCTCGATGTGGTGCGTGAATGTGTCGCCAAAGGGGTTAAAGGCGCAGTGCTGTTTACCGCCGGCTTCAGCGAGACCGGAACCCGGGAAGGCCAGGCCCTCGAAGACGAAATCGTGAAGACCGCGCGCGGCGGAGGTATGCGGTTGATCGGTCCCAACGGCATGGGGCTTTATGCCCCGAAAACCGGGCTGTCATTTTTCCCGGGGGTATCGAAAGATCCGGGACCGGTGGGCATGATATCGCACAGCGGATCGTTGACCAATATATTGGGCACAATCGCCGAGACCAAGGGTATTCGGTTCAGCAAAGTGATCAGCAGCGGCAATGAGTGTGACCTGACCGCCGGCGATTTTTTAAGCTACCTCGGCCATGATCCCGATACGGGTTTGATCGGCGCCTATATCGAGGGAATTAAAGGCGGCCCTCGCTTTCTGAATGCCATCAGGCAGGCTTCGCTCAAGAAGCCGGTCATCATGTGGAAGGTGGGGCTGACGCCCGAAGGAGCACGGGCTTCGGCATCCCATACCGGTGCCATGGCGGGATCCCGCGATATCTGGCAGGGCATACTGCAGCAAAGCGGCGCCATTCCGGTGGTGGGGTTCGAGGCCCTGACGGATGCGTTGATGGGATTTTCGATGTTTCCCCCCAATGTGGGAGACCGCATGGCCGTCATTTCCGGCCCCGGCGGCCTGGCCGTATCGGCGGCCGAGGCCTGCGGTCGCCAGGGCCTGCGGCTGGCCGAATTCACCTCCCAGACCCGGTCGGCCCTCGATCGCCTGATCACATTCTCCGGCACCAGTGTCCGCAACCCCATCGACGTCAGCCTGACGGCGCATTTTGATCTCGAGATATTTTTTCAAGCGGCCCGCATCGCGGCAGCCGATCCGGGTGTAGATGCCATCATCATTATCGGGTGCGGCCTGACGCCGGAAGCCAATCAAATCTATGTCGACGGGTTGATCCGGGTGCAGCAGGAATGTCAAAAACCCTTGCTGGCGGTCAAGATCCCCGGCTTTGACCCCAAATACTCCCAGCAGCTGTGCCGGGGCGGTATTCCCTTCTTTGATTCCGCCGAACGCGCCGTGCATACCTATGCGCTGGCGGTCCGCTATCATCAGTGGGTCAGCCGGCACAAATAAAATTCAAAAGAAAGTTCAGTTTTTGACATTCGTGCCGATAATACCATATAATGATTCGTATTCGGGAAAGCAGCGCTTTCCGATCTTTTCAAACGGATACCATGATAGCCGAGGTAAATACCATGAAATGTAAATCTGTTTTTTTAGTTCTTTTTATCGGCCTGCTGGCTTTAGCTGTTCTTCTCAGCTTATCCGCACCACTGATGGCCCAAAAAGCAGCTGGCCGGCAAGACACAACGCAAACGGCCCAGGCCGCCGCAGACAAGCCGGCCGAGTACCAAACCGGCACGGCCATGAAAAAAGATGCGCCTGTCAAGAACGCCGATTACTGGTTTGACAAAGGCGCCCTTTGCGCCACCTACGGCAATGACAAAGCCGCCATCAAATATTTTCAGAAGGTCATCGAGCTGGACCCCAAGCGGAGCGGCGCTTACTTCGAACAGGGGATATCCTACGGCCAGCTCGAACAGTTCGACAAGGCCATCCCGCTGATCGACAAAGCCATCGCAATGGAGCCTGAAAACGGGCTATTCATCTACGGTCGCGGCCGGGTCCATCTGCTGGCCGGT
>JAFDCJ010000544.1 GCA_019312835.1 Deltaproteobacteria bacterium | reverse complement strand
GGCTGGGAATCAAATTCGTGGCCAACTCGGTGGTCACCACCGAAAAAATGGTAAAAGAGCGACCGGATACCGTCAAGCGGTTCATGCAGGCCCTGCTTCAGGCCTGGGAGGAGGCCCTGAACCCGGACAACGAGGACAAGGCCATCGAAACCGTGCTGAAGTACAACCAGGAAACCCCTGAAGAAATCGTCCGCCAGCAGCTTCCGGCTACCCGTATCCTGATGCTGCCCTCGGCCGGGGTTCAGTTCGGCCAAATCGATATCGCGGCCTGGAAACAGACCGAGGAGATCATGCTGGCCCAGAAGGTGATCGACAATCCGGTCGATATAGCCAGCCGCCTTGGGCCCGTGGTGGATTAAAGGGAATGAGTTTTGATGAATAGCGACTTGGTATACAAAAATGCAATTGGTGGTCGTTGGCCGGCAGTTATTCGTTATTTGTTATTGGTTAATAGTACGGAAGGTTCTCTGCGTTTTTAATATTAGACAAGTATATGAAAATCTGATGAAATTATTCTGTGGGAGCGGCTTTCCAGCCTCGATTATTCCCCTTTTTTCCCCCAATTGATCGCGGCTGGAAAGCCGCTCCCACGAATCACTGTCTTTATGTATGCCTGTTCGAACTAATTTGTATCCGTCTTTTCCGATCCAGATAACGAATAACCAATAACTAATAACAGGAGTTACGATGAGTGATGGTGGGTTCGAAAAAGTGACAGCGTCCGACGAGCGGATGTACGGTCCCCGCAAGCTGTTGCTCTGCGGATTTTCCGGGGACATCCAGCCCCATGTCGTCAAGCTGCTGGAAATACTCAAGCTGTCCGACATACCGCGCATCTGGGTAACCGCCGAACACGCCGGCAGCCTCATATCAGATGTGCTGGCACTGGATGACAACGCGGGCCGGGGTCTCGCTTCCGAGCTGCCGCGCGCCATCATCATGAGCGGGCTTACCCGGAACGAGCTGCACCTGCTGATGTCCGGCAGCCGTGAGGCCGGTATGAAACCGCCCCTGTGGGCCACCCTGACCCCCACCTCTGAATCCTGGAGCGTCCAGGACCTGCTGAAAGAGCTGGCAGCCGAGCACGCGGCCATGCAGCGAAGAAAGCCTTAGAACGACAACTTCTTTCTGCTTTTCGCGCCTGCCCTCCTGGGTTTGAAGGTATTGGCGGCCCTATGCGGCAGCAACACATTTTCTCAAGGTCAACTTATTTTTGCCCGCTACCCGCTGGTAATCGATATCATCCACCATTTTTTTCATCAGGTGAATTCCCAGCCCGCCGATATTGATCGCCTCCAAGTCCCGGTCAGCTTCGGGAGCGGCCGCATCGAGCGGATTAAACGGCATACCGTCGTCTTCGACCTCTACCACCAGGGTATCGCCGACCTTTGACAGGGAGAATCTTATCTGATGCTCGGATGCGTCTTCGAACCCGTAAGAAATAATGTTGGTAAACAGCTCGTCCAGGCTCAAATTCAGTTCGATCCGGCAACGTTGGGGCAGCTCCAGCTTGTTGCCGCACTCATCCAGATGCCAGCACAACGTATTCAGCTCAGACAGGTCGCCGGCAAGTTCAAAGCAATAGTGACATTTTTGCATGGGTATGCTCCTTTTGGGGAACCAAATCTGGTCTCAAATATAGTATCAAATTGTTTTTGTGTCAATATGTTTATATAAAAAACAATTAATATTTAGAAATGTTTTGTTAAAAAATTCAAGGATTGAAAGGGGGCGCGTGGGGGGTATTGTGAATATATCTATAAATTTTAGGTGGTTAAATAATGTTTTTATTTGTCATCTTATGGGTTGCAGTTGTGTTTCAAATTGTCGGCAGGCTATTTTTCCAGGCGGCATAACAAAAAGCGCTCGTCAAAAACCGATCCGATCAGCAATTTGTCCTTGAAGACGGCTGCGACACTGGAGCCTGAAAGGGGGCGGCCGTTGTCCAGATAGATTTCCGTGACATTGTACTGTCCGGGTGACGTCTGCGCCACCTTTATGACCTGGGAGGGTGACAATGCCTGAGGGTCTTTGGAGTATTTGACAAAGGTCAGCAGCTTGGGATGGCAGCCGATCCACAAATCACCCTTAGGGTCGATTTCGATATTGTCCACCCCGGTCCCGGCTTCAATCCTACCGCGCGGCATCAGATCGCCGGTATTCAGGTCGCGGTCATACACGTAGATTTTTTGCCCCACCGTTGCGGCCACATACACCGTGCGGCCGTCCGGGCTTATGTTGATGCCGTTGGCGTAGGCCAGTCCCTCGGCCACTTTACGAAAGGATTTGCCATCGTAAAAGAGGACATACGATCGCGCCAGCTGGAGGTACTCCTCGGCCATACGCCCGAGCGCCGTGGCGTTGCCATGATCGTTGGTGACGTAAAAAGCCGATGGGCCAACCGGGATCACATCGTTGGGACTGTGCATCAAAGCGCCCGAAACCGACTGCCGGTGAACCAGTTTGTCTTCCCGATAATCGAAAATTTCGACAAAGTGGCCCTCTTCACGATGATTGACGACCAGCAGGGACAGGTCGCCGTCCGGTGTCGCCCGCAAGCCGATGCCGTGGGGGTTTAACTGGTGGGGGAAATCGGCGGTCAGGTTCACCAGTTGGGGGTTGGCCGAATTCAGGTCCAACCCGAAAATGGCACCCGGCCGGGACTGGCCCTGCCCGGACCAGTGGGCCCGGCGGTCATCAGAGGATATGAAGGCCATTCCGGTTGGCGGATGAATCGTAATGTCTTCCGAGCTCAACACCCCGGCAACCGTCGTTACCTCCCCGGAGAAATGCGGATTGATCTCCTTGAATTCGCCGGCATCATAAAAGGTCTTTACGCTCAGACCCACCAGCGCAAATACCAGTATCAGAACGGTGATGATCAGTTTTTTGAGAAGCGTCATGCCTGACCTCCAATTACTTGATGATCATACGTAGTGTTATTCGGTTTCGGATGCAAGCATAAATTAGTTAAATAGTTGTCAAAATAGGGGACGTCCTAAAATTATAACTTTCCGGCATTTTAAATATTTCTCCGGGGGGGGGTGAGGAAAAAGTTATAATTTTATGGACGTCCCCTAATTTATAATTTCCGATTTGCATTCCGACAGGCTGTGTGCTAAATTTTCGGGCAATCCTTCATACGCCCCTTTGCTCGTTAACCTACCGTCCAATAAGGATTATTATTTGCTGGAGTAGCGGAGTAATGGAGTAATGGATGAAAATTCTGCCATCTTTTTGCAATACTCCAATACTCCATCACTCCAACACTCCTCTTTAGATAGGGTTTTGAACTTCAGTTGTTACCCGGTGGACATTTTTACTGATTTTAGTGCCGTACCATATCGCGAAAGGAGGTCATATGGAATTTTGCACCAACATAGACAGTATACCCTGGGCACCCCATCCGGTTGCAGAGGGGGTGGAAATCAGGCCCCTGGTTACAAAAAAAGACCATGGCCTGGACGTTACCTGTGTGCTGGTAAAAGTCCCGGCCGGCATCGAGGTTCCCGAACATATCCATGAAACCCAGGCCGATATCCTGTATCCGCTGCAGGGCAGGGCGGAGATGTATATTGAAGGCGCCGGCAATTTGGAGTTGAAGCCGGGGGTTGTCGTGCGGGTGCCCATCGGGGTGAAACACAGAATTTTCAATGTGGCTGAAGATTTGCTGCTCTACGATGTGTTTCAGCCGGCAACGATTTAGAACCCATTTTTAGAAACACATTTTATGATTGGAGACGTCACGATGGAAAATTCACCCAATGGCCTTCATCAGCGTCTCAGGACACTGGCGCAAAATTTGTGGTGGACATGGCACCCGGAGGTTATCCGGCTTTTTACGGACCTGGATCCGCATCTTTGGCGGGAGGTAGATCACAACCCGATTACATTTTTAAACCGGATCAGCCCGGAACAAATCGAACAACGCGCATCGGAGTTGGTGCTTCACAGCCGCATAAATCACGCCTTTCGCAGGTTGAATGAATATCTAACCGCCCCGCAGACCTGGGGCGCCATGCATTGCGGCAATCTTGGGAATCAGCCGGTTGTCTACTTTTCAGCCGAATTCGGCCTGCACGAATCCCTGCCGATTTACTCCGGCGGATTGGGAATTCTGGCCGGTGACCATCTCAAGAGTGCCTCCGATCTTGACATCCCATTGATCGGAATCGGCCTTTTGTATCACCAGGGCTATTTCATCCAGCGCCTGAACAGGGAAGGATGGCAGGAAGAAGAATATGTCGATCTGGATCGAGCGCAGCTGCCGCTGGTACCCTTAACCCTGGCCGACGGCCAACCGCTGACCGTTCGCATCGATACCCGCGAAGGCGTCCTTGCAGCCGTGTGCTGGCAACTTCAGATCGGTCGGGTGCGACTGGTTTTGCTCGATTCTAATGTCGAGGGGAACACGGATGAGGACCGCATGCTGACCTCCCGCCTTTACGGCGGAAACGATCGCACCCGGATTCGACAGGAGCTGCTGCTGGGCATCGGCGGCGCCCGTGCCATGCAGGCGCTGAACATATTCCCGGGCGTATTGCATCTAAACGAGGGCCACAGTGCCTTTGCTATTCTTGAAGAAGTCCGCCGGGTGATGCAGGATGACGGCATTGCGTTTGAAAATGCGCTGCGCCGGGTGGCGATATATACCGTATTTACCACGCACACACCGGTGCCGGCCGGACACGACCGCTTCGCTCCGGAGCTGGTGGAGGAACATCTGGGTGTTTTCCGGGAAAAGCTAGGTCTGTCGCACGAAGGATTTATGGCCCTGGGCCGCGTGAATCCCGCCGATGAGACCGAGCCCTTCTGCATGACGGTCCTGGCCCTGAAGGGTTCACGACACGCCAACGGCGTGTCATCCCTGCACTCCGATGTCAGCCGGCGCATGTGGCAAGGCCTCTGGCCGAATCGGCCCGAGGCCGAGGTTCCCATCGGCCACATTACAAATGGTGTGCATGTGCTTTCCTGGATCGCGCCGCAAATGCATAAGCTGTTCGAGACACGGCTGTCCCACAATTGGCCCACGCGGATGATACACGCGGACATGTGGGAAAAGGTGGCTGACATCGATGACGGCGAACTGTGGGAAATCCACCAGATCCTCAACATGCGGTTGATAAATTTTGTCCGGCGACGGTTGCTTCGTCGGGCCGAACGGCTGGGGGATAAAGATACCACGGGCGAATTCAACCAGATCCTTGATCCCAACATCCTGACGATCGGCTCGGCCCGCCGCCTGGCAACTTATAAACGGGGAGATCTGATTTTATCCCAGCCCCAACGACTGATCGGCCTGGTAAGCGATCCGGATCGGCCGCTTCAGATTATCTTTGCCGGCAAAGCCCACCCCCGCGACGACGAAGGCAAAAAAATACTGCAGCGCATCATTCAGTATGGCAATAAACCCGAACTCAAGCGACGAATTGTTTTTGTGGAAGACTATGATTATAACGTGGCCCGCCACCTGGTTCAGGGAGTGGACGTGTGGTTGAACACCCCCAGGCGACCGCTGGAAGCCTGCGGTACCAGCGGGCAGAAGGTCGTTCTCAATGGCGGTTTGAACTTTTCGGTTCTGGACGGATGGTGGAACGAGGCCTTTAACGGCCGCAATGGGTTTGCCATCGGCCACGGAGGGATGCACAGTGATCCCCAGGAGCAGACCCGACGAGACTCCGAGTTTCTGTATCAAACGTTGGAGCAGGAGGTTATACCACTTTATTACGAGCGCAATGAGAGCGGGATTCCCCACAAGTGGTTGAAGCGGGTCAAGGCGTCCATGCAAATTCTGGGCTGGCGATTTTGTGCCGACCGGATGGTCAGGGATTATGCCCTGCGATACTATCTTCCGGCATCCGGCTCCACATCGGCTGCAAGCTGATAAAGGCCTCCGAAGGGTGAAAAACAGCACGCTATACAGCCAGCGCCTTAACCGCATCCTGACGGCCGTTGCTCTGGAAAAACCCGATCGCACACCGGTGGTGCTGGAATACGCCGGGTTTGCCGCCTATGTGACCGGTACCCCAATGGCCGCATTTCTGCGTTGCCCCGCTGCCAACCCTGAAACCATGATCCGGGCTTTTGCCCCGCAGGGCTTTATCCTGCAATCCGGCTGCGACATACCGGCCAACGCCAAACTGGAGAACGTGCAGGCAATGGTTGCCGCCGCAATTGATAGATAGATATGTGGTCTTTTCATTAATCTGGTTCCTGCAGATCCCTGCGGTTTATGTTCCTAACACAAAGCTCATAGCCTATAGCTCATAGCTCATAGAAAAAAGGATATTTTCTCTTTGACTATCAGCTATGAGCTGTAAGCTATGAGCTTTTTTTGGACATGGGTGCGGGTTGTACCCATCTAACAGTACTGCCGTCATAAAACCATTTGTCCGGAAAGCCCCGGCGTCTGATAAAAACCGGATTTTCCGACCACCTGAGCATTTGCTCATAGGCATCATGAAGCTTTCTGAAGCCGGCTGCGTCGCCACCCAGGTCGGGATGATGCCGCTTGGCCTGTTTGCGGTAGGCGGACTTTATTTTGCGTTCAAGGCCCGGTGAGTTCAAATCCGATTTTTTCAGCTTGAGGAACATTAGCGATTTTTTCAGCTTGACCGGCTCTTTAACCTCCATCGGTTTGATCGGCACCGAATCGGCGTTTTTGGCCTGGGCTTTTTCAAGTATGAAGCGGGTGGCAAGGTAGCGTTTATTGGTGCGGTTTCTCTCTGCCCACCAGGCGTTGCCCAGGATGTTGGACAGGGTACAAAAATCATCGACCGGCTTGCCGCTGTCGGATCGCGGGAAGATATAGCTAAACAGTTCGGCCGAACCATAGGGTAAAACGTCCAGGATAATAACGGCTTGGGTAAAGTAAAATGTTGCATAGCGGGTATTCAGCGCCCTGAGAAGGCCGGTCCGGAGGGTTAAATGATAGCGGAGCTGCTGCCGGCATTCGATGGAGCAGTATTTGCGGCGGCGCATATTCTCCGATGTACCGCAGGACAAGCAGCGATTCCGGGGAATACCGTCGGCAGAGGCATTGCTATGTGTATGTTTTGTTTTCATTTGAGGCAGCGTTATATTATATCACGGCGAGGATTCCAAGGTCAAAGGCCATCGAGGGGTTGTTTTCAAATCCGCCGGAGGCGGATGGCAACCGCAACGATCAAAGCACGGATGTGCTTTTGGATATCCGGCTTCGGGCCGGAAATCCAAGCCACCCGCCTTGCGGGTGGTCGCTGACTCGGTTAGCGCAAGGAAAAAAAATGTTCTTTACGCTTGCCAGATTGAAAAACTAAAATTATTATGGTTTAGTCTGAACTGTTTTGATGGCCACAAAGAAGGGAGATAAAAAATGAACAGCCCGTCGAGAAACAGAATCAACCTGGTCTTGAGCCTGCTGGCGGCTGCCGTATTCATGCTGACGGCATGCGCCGGGCATCAGCTGGAAGTAACCCCCATCTCCAAATCGGAAAACCCCCAGCAGCTTGTCAATGACCTGGACAACGACATCGCCATGGCCCGCAAAAATCAGGTGAACGTCCTCGCCCCGACCTGGTTCAGAAGAGCTGAAACTTCCCTCAATGCCGCCAAAGCCGGACTCGAAAAGGGGAGTCTACTATCCGATATCCTAGAAGATGTCGCCTCCGCTCGGGCCCAGCTCCAGCAGGCTGAAGCCATTGCCAAAACCGCCCGATCCACCATTCCGGATGCCATCAAAGCCCGTGACCTCGCCAGGCAGGCCGGGGCCATGAATCTGGGAAGCGAGTACACCGCTGTAGAATATAGTTTTCTAGACCTGACCGGCGCCATCGAAAAAAACGACCTGGCCTATGCCAAGCGCCGGCAGGCGGCCGTCGCCGAGCAGTATCGCCGAATCGAATTGCGTTCCATTAAGATCCAGACCATCGGCGAGGTTCGCAGGCTTATCGACGAAGCGCGAAAAAAGGGTCAACATCGAATCGCCCCGCAATCATTTGCGGCCGCGCAAGAAAAACTGACCGAGGCCGATAATTTCATAACTGAAAATCCGTACCAGAAAGAAAAAATGCACCAGCTGGCGGCTGAAGCCCTTTTTATGGCCCGCCGCATAAACCCGGTGGCGGTTGAGACTGAAAAGGTCGATGACATGGATCCGGAGCAGATTGTGCTGTGGGCGGAAGGTATATTGCATCAAACCACCCAAAAACTCGGCGCTCCCGACATGCGGGACCACGCCTTTGATGAGCAGCTGGAAAATATAGTGGCCACCATCTCGGCCCAGCAAGCCGATCACGAATTCATGATTGAAAATTCCAAAAAGCAGCAGGACCAAATCGAGAAGCTTCAAAAAAATATTGCCAACCTGGAAGGCCAAACCATCAAGGAGCAAAAAGAGAAGGAGCGGCTTCTGGCCGAAAAGCAATTCAATGAAAAGCTCAGCAGCATCCAGCATTATTTCAAACCCCACGAAGCCGAAGTCTATAAAAAGCAGAATCAGGTCATCATCCGCCTGAAGGCCATGCATTTCCCGGTGGGACAAAGTGTGATTCTTCCAGAAAATTACACCCTTCTCAGCAAGGTTCAAAGCGCCATTCGAACGTTTGGGGAGCCGGACGTCATTATCGGCGGCCACACAGACAGCACCGGGTCTGAAGATTTAAACGAGCACCTCTCCCAGCAAAGAGCGGATGCCGTGCGCCAGTATTTCGTGGCCAATGAAACCCTGCCCTATGAGAAAATCATCGCTGTGGGGTACGGCTCCATGCGCCCGATTGCATCCAACGCAACCCAGAGCGGCCGCGCGATGAACCGGCGCATCGACATCATCATTACGCCCGAGGTTAAACAGAACCAGTAGATTCTTGACCAATGAAACCCATCATACCCAAAGCCTGCGCCGGGAAATGTGCCTGATTTGAATCCCGAATGTCCTGCTCCGACGTCGGGAGAGCCGGGCATCTTATTTGCAGCTGTCTTAAGATTTATCAAGATAACAATTACTTAAAAAATATCCTCCCATTTTTTTGGCGCAGTATTTGTTACACATTGTTACATTGTCAAATTTGACACTGTCATATCAAGGGGCCATATGTTCTCAAAAGATAGAAGTGGCTTCAAAACCTGATATGGCCTGGCGCAGGCAGATTCCATTAAAGGCGACACAGATGAAAATTTTTGAGCACATAAAATGTTTTTGTTCTTTCTGGCAACCCACCGTCGCCCGACGGATAACCCTGTATTTTCTGATCTTCGGTCTGATCATATTTGCGGTTACGTCGGTTTTATACACCATTGCCGGCAAAAAACACTTTGTGAATTCAACCAGCCGGGCGATTCACCATCAATTTTCACTTCTGGAAGGCAGCAGCCAACCTGATTTCATCTTGCAGGGCGTCGGCCAATCGCGTCCGGAGCTTCGCCGCCTGCTGGATATGCTGGCCAATATTTCCTCAAGTTTTTACCTGGCTTCGGATGTGTCCATCTACAGCAAACCGACGGATGGTTCGGTGTGGTCGCGACTGTATTTTTCAGACAGCCCCATTTTACATGTCGAACCGGTCGCCGATGCATATACCCCCAGGCTCGATCATTGGCTGGAAAGACGTTTCGGACATTCGGACGGCAACATTTTTTCCACCGGCGGGCCGCTGGCGCTTTTCGTAAATATTACCGGCCCGGAGGATGCCCATCATTATTTTCTCAAAATAGGGGTTGCCAGCGAAGGATTTGCGGGGTTCATGAAGGGGCAGATCAAGCATTTTATCGTGTTTTTTCTGATTACCCTGGTCCTGTTGCGGTTTCTGGGATACTACTTTGCCCGCAAGATTGCCGGGCCGATTGAAAACCTGTCGGCAGTCTCCGCCCAGGTTGCCAGGGGTGACCTGTCGCAAACGGTGCCGGTCGCCTCCAATGATGAGATCGGGATCCTATCCCATAATTTCAACCAAATGGTTGAAGGCCTGCGCGAGTGGGACCGGATCAAAATGGTTGAATTCGAGCTGGAAAAGGGTCAGAAGATTCAACGAGAATTTTTGCCCAGCACCATCCCCGATTTTCCGGACTGGAATATCGCCACCGCCTTTTTCCCTGCCGGCAAAGTCTCCGGTGATTTTTACGACGTGTTTAAATTTTCCGATGGCAATGTCGGCCTGGTAATCGCCGATGTGTGTGACAAAGGGGTGGGCTCCGCCCTTTACATGGCATTGTTTCGCAGCCTGATCCGCGTTTTTGCCGATCAGGCCACCCAAAGCGAGCCGGCATCGATCAGTGGTTTCGATCCGTCCGGCAGCCGGGTGGCGACCGAACCGTGTTCGGACAACAAGGCCGCTATTCGCCTGCAGGCCGTGCCGTTTACCAACAACTACATTGCCCAAACCCATGGGGACGAGGGGATGTTTGCAACCCTGTTCTTCGGGGTGCTGAATCCCGCCACCGGCCGGCTTTGCTACATCAATGCCGGTCACGAGCCACTCTACCTTATAGATGCTAAAGGCGTAAAAAAGGCCCTCGACCCCACCGGGCCGGCGGTTGGCATGTGGCCCAACGCCGCTTATAATACCGGCCAGATTCAATTCGAGCAGGGAGATATGCTCATCGGCTATACCGATGGGGTCACCGAGGCCCGATCGCCCGATGATGAAATCTTCACCCGCAAACGGCTGCAATCTCTTGTCGAGCAGCCCTTCAATTCAGCTTCCGAAATGCTGGACAGAATCAAAGCCAGCCTGTTTGAGTTTATCGATATAGCCCCCAGAGGCGATGATGTGACTATGCTCGCCGTCCAACGCGCCGTCAATCATTAAGAATAAGTTGAAAATAACCGGTATAGTATTTAAAACAATATCAGGAGCCTATCTACCCAAATTCCAAGCACCAAATTCCAAATGACAAATAATATTCAAATTCCAATATCCCAAATTCAAAACCATAACCGGAATTGGCTTGAAGGCTGACAATTTAATAAAATTCCTCCAGGGGTAGTTTCGGTCATTGAATATTGTGATTTGATCCGCCGGGGGCGGGTAAGATTTATTTGTAATTTGGTGCCTGAGATTTGGGATTTTATTTGCAATCCCGATAGATTATCTGGCTCAGGTCGGATATGATTTTCGGTGACGTTATCAACCAGGGTCCTGTTCGACTTGAACGATTTTAATTATCTTGGTATATAGGTCAACAGATTTTACGGGGTAATTTAGTTTACGATTAGATGACCAATTTTTCAGATGAAAGGAATGAAAATGGCAGCGAAAAGTCAGCCAAAGAAAGGCAAACCCGCACCAAAGAAGAAAACATCAAAATCTGCCCCAAAAAAAGCGGCTGCAGCTAAAAAATCAACACCGCCCAAAAAAACGGCCAAGGCGGCCGCAG
>JAFDCJ010000543.1 GCA_019312835.1 Deltaproteobacteria bacterium | reverse complement strand
TTGTCCTGGAAGGCGCTGATATCACCACCGGCGAACATAAACTGACCCTGAAAAAAACCGGCAGGGGCCCCATTTATTTCAATGCCTACCTGGACTACTTCACCCTCGAGGATTTTATTACGCGCGAGGGCCTGGAAATAAAAGCCGATCGGCGGGTTTACCGTCTGCTCGAAGTCGATAAAAAAGTCAAGGATGCAGGCACCCGGGGCCAGGTGGTGGATCGCAAGGTGGAAAAATATGAGCGCGAGCCGCTGGCGAACCTGTCTTCCGTGAAAAGCGGTGACCTGGTCGAAGTGGAGCTGGTGATCGAGAGCAAAAACGATTATGAATACCTGGTGTTCGAGGATATGAAAGCCGCCGGATTCGAGGCCGTCAACGTTCGCAGCGGCTATGACGGTAACGACATCGGGGCCTATGTAGAATATCGCGACCGCAAGGTGTGCTTCTTCGTGCATCGCCTGGCACGCGGCCGCCACAGCGTCAGTTACCGCCTGCGGGCCGAGATACCGGGAAAATTCAGCGCCCTGCCCACCCGGGCCTATGCCATGTACGCCCCGGAGCTCAAGGCTAATTCGGATGAAATTAAATTAATTGTAATAGACAAATAGAACCTTAAAAAACCCCTGGAATCCAAGCAATTATCTTTCACCCCCACCCAGACCTCCCCCGTCAAGGGGGAGGTGTTAACTTCCCTCCCCTGGCGGGAGGGATTGAGGGAGGGGGATGAAATGGAATTTACAAAATATATTTAGAGAGAATGAGCTATGTCAGTAAAACTTAACAATCGCAAGAGTATATACCACGGAAAAGTATTCGAGTTGGTGAAAGAAAACATCACCCTGGCAAACGGCACCACCACCGATGTGGAATTCATCGAGCATCCCGGCGCGGCCGCCATCGTCCCTTTTCTGGACGACCACCGCATCTTGCTGCTCAAGCAATACCGCCATGCCCTGAAAAAATATATCTGGGAGATCCCCGCCGGGACCCTCGATCCCCGCGAAGACGTCCTCACCTGCGCCCGGCGGGAGCTCATCGAGGAGACAGGTTACGCGGCCGATGAATGGCAAAAGCTGGGCGAGATCACCCCGCTGCCCGGCTATTCGGATGAGCGTATCCATATTTATCTGGCGACCGTGCTTCTGCCGGCCAAACAACATCTGGATGCGGATGAAATCATCAACGTGCAGGAAATTGATTTTATAGACGCCTTCGACATGATCGGCAAGGGAGAGATCCAGGACGCCAAGTCCATCGCCGGACTATTTTTAGCGTCAACCTGGCTCCGAGGCAGCAGGTGATCAAAATTCTACCAGAGGTAGGAGCGGCTCTGAATTTATTTTGTCTCCTACGAAATTTAACATTTCGTGGGAGCGGCTTCCAGCCGCGATTTATGTTTGAAGCATCATGTGATTGATTCATCGCGGCTGGAAGCCGCTCCCACGGCAAAGATGTTTAACTACTTGAGCAGTCGGGGAGTTTTTCCGTCATGCCCGCGCAGGCGGGCATGACAAGGGGGTAATGAGAGAACCCCCCGACCCCTGAACTACTCAGTGGATTGAGTCGGAAGGGGGGATAATAGCAGCTTCAGATTGAGGATATATTAAGATTTGGAAACCAATACCCTGCGGCGCGCCACAACCGCTGCAGGCTGCTCGGCTGGCTGCTCCTCCATCGCCGGCATCACCACCATGATACCCGCAAAAAACCAGAATGGCTCCATGATCCGAACGATGATAAAGGTGTTCGCACCGATGGCGTGAACGACAAGCCCAACGAATCCCGCAAGAAAACCCATTGCCAAACCCTGGAAATAAGGTGTTTTTATCTTTTTTAAGTTGACCAGAGTCATCTTAAATATGGAGAATAAAAGATAGAAAAAGGCGATCAAACCCACGATACCGGTCTCTACCAGCACACGTGGATATTGAGCGTCTACGAAATGATAGCCGGTAACCCCATAGCCCAGCACCGGATGCTTGGTCCAGGCTTCCAATGATTCTTTCCAGCTCACCAGTCTGGCAGAAGTGGAGGTATCCAGACGGATATCGCCGATCTGAATCTGTCCTTGTGCCTCGGGCTGGGTGAAGGTGAACATGACCCTGTCTTTGACCGCTTTTGGGAGGAAAAGAGGACTGATGATTAATGAAAGCAACAGGATCCCGACGATAATGATTCTGCGCTCCGTCAGAAAGCCGAGCATCATCAAGGCCGGTATAAGTGCCAGGTAGGAGGTTCGGGACTTGGTGAATAGAAATGCAGGGATGATGCAAAGGATTAAAACAGTGGAGATTTGTTTGGTTTTTAAATTCTGCGTTTTGGCCAGCAAGCCTGCCGCCACAATCCCGATAAAGAGCAGATACCCGCCAAACGTATTGGGTTCACCGATTTCTCCTTCAAACGGGGCGCTGACCCTGCCCCCGCCGGGAATCTGAAAAATTCCAATTATTGCGGCAATAAAGCAGGTTAAAAAAAGACAAAACACAAATCGTTTGATCTGATCTGTGCTGCGAACATGGTTGACCATCATGAAAAATACGATGAAATACTCGATATATTTTAATACGAACAACGAACCGGTTTTCAACCCCACCCGGCCGGCCATGATCCCAAAGCCGGTGGATAGGATACAGGCCAGAACATAAAACAAAATGGCCTTATTCAGCGGTGTTCTTAAAAACAGGCCCAGCTCTTTTTTTACGTCAGTTCTGGCAAAGCAACTAAGCCCGATAACAGCCAGAAGGAAATCCTCCAGTCTTAAGGTAACCCCTCTGCCCAGCGATGATCCCGTTGTCTCACCCGTCATAATTTCCGGGGACAGCAGCATGGAAAATATCAGAATGTACAGCCCCCATTCGATGTTGATGAAGGAGACGGTGAAGATGGTCAGGGCCAGCACACCCAGCAGCATGGTTGACGGCGGGTATTTGGTGATAAAGAACCCGGTCAACAGGGCGACCAGTAAAAATAATATGGTTACAAGAAACGCCCGCAACGATCACCTCTAATTCGTTTAGAAGCCATCTCAAAAATGTCTTTTGGCCCAAGGTCATTGTTGGTACCTCGTTTTAAATCCTCGAAATACTGATGTATTCGTGTGGTTTAAAACTCGGCCCCGCCGCGACCTTGAACCAAAGTCCTATTTTTGAGATAGCTTCTATTAAAATCCATATGGCTGGTGGAGATCAGGTGGATGCTAAAAAGCCTTTCATCATCGCAAACCAATCGGGGATGAACCCTTCAAGCGCCGAAAACCAATCAGGTAGGAGCCGATGCAAATCCTGCCAGTAGACACCAAGAGCCAATAAGACCAGCACCGCCAAAAAAATGATCCATTTCAGGCGGCTGCCTTTGCCGCTCAATCCTTTGGGGCGTTGCAGCCAGTTTTTTAACTTCTGCTTTCTTTTATCTGATTTGGTTTCGGAACCGTAGTAATAATGGGAGTGATATCGGAAGTATTCCGGACCCGCCTCCGGCTTGACGTTGTTTAAAATAACACCCAGAACCCTGGCTTCCACGTTGTCGAGGGTGGATTTAGCCCGTTTCAGCGCCCCGCGGCCGATTTTGCCCACGGTGTATACGAGGAAAATACCGTCCATGAGAGGAGCTATCTCCGTGGCATCGGCCACCGGCAATATGGGAGGGGTATCCACGAAAATGAAGTCATATTCCCTGGCCGCTTCCGTCAAAAACTCCTTGAAACGGGATGAGCTGAGTATTTCCGTCGGGTTGGGGGGTTTGGTGCCGGCGGTTACAAAATTCATGTGTCCATGCCGGGCGTTTGCAGGATATCATCGATGCCGAAATCGCCCAGCATGACATCCGAGATCGAATTGGTCACTTCCTTCCAGTGGTAGTTGCCCAGGACATAGTCCGTTATGCCGGGTTCCCTGGACAGGCCGAAGACTTTGTGCACCAGGGGTTTGCGCAGATCCGCGTCCACCAGCAATACCTTGTTGCCGGCCTGGGCCATGCTCAGGGCCAGATTGACGACGTTCAGCGTTTTGCCCTCCTGAACAAAGGAGCTGGTGATCAAGAAAAGCTTGCCCTTCATCTCCAGCCGCAGGAACTGGAGATTGGTCCGCAACGCGCGGAAGGCCTCCGCCCCCATGGACTTGGGCTGATAATGCGTGACCAAATCCTGTGATCTATCCTTTTCCGGGAGTGTGCCGGATCGCTTCTTCCCTTTGGTGTCAGTCCCAAGCTGGGGGATGACCCCTAAGACCGGCACACTCAGCAGCTCTTCCACGTCCTCGATGGTGCCCATGGAGGTGTCAAATACCTCGACCAGAAAAGCGAAAACGATTCCGATGATAAGGCCCATCACGATGCCGGTCACAACAATCATTAATTTGGATGGGATGTTAAACGGCTCTGCCGGCACCACGGCCGGTTTGACAACGGTGACTTCTTCCACCTTGCCGGAATCCTGGATCAGGATTTCCTGGTATTTTTCCTTTAATTGCGAGTACAGGGACTCCTGCAGCTCGACATCGCGCTGGAGCCGCACCAGCTGAAGCCCCTTTTCGGGCAAGCTCAGATTTTCCCTGCGAAGCTGCCCCATTCTTTTCAACAGATCAGCTTCCCGGGCGCTGTAGGCATTGATCAGGGATTGAAGCTCTTTTTGGGTTTCGTGCAGCACGGCATCGATCTGGTCGTCGATTTCGAGGACCTTGGGGTGCTTTGGCGTGAAATTGATCAATAAAGTTTGCCGCTGCAGCAGCAGTTCGCTCAGTTTGGATTTTAGGCTATACACGGGAGAGCCCGGTGAGGCCGTAAAGAAGCTCCCTTTTAGATCCGAGGATTGACTTTGCGTGGCAGCACTAATCATTTGAAGCTGGGATTTTGCTTCAGCCTTGTCGATTTTTACTTTTTCATACTCGGTTTCGACGGTATACAAGCGGTTTAAGGTATTTTGCGTTTGCGCATCCAGCGATATCAGGGCATAGCTTTCTTTAAAGGCCTGAAGCTCCTGCTCTGCCAGCCTTAGCCGATTGGAAGTCAAGCTAAGCTGCTCCTCGATGAAGGTTTTGGTCTCGAAAGTCTTCTTGTTCTTCTCCCGGATGTTGTATTCACGATAGGATTGGGAAAATTGATTGGCCACCCGGGCGGCTTCCCGGGCATTTTCAGACTCCACCCGGATGTCGATAATATTGGTCCCCTCCTGGTGTTCAGCCTGAACCATGGATTTGAGATGCCGGATG
>JAFDCJ010000542.1 GCA_019312835.1 Deltaproteobacteria bacterium | reverse complement strand
GAAATTGATTATACCCTTAAGCAGATCGGCCAATTTGCCGATGCGGATCGCAGTTATGTTTTCCAATTCTCCGACGACCAAAAATCCGTATCCTGCACCCATGAATGGTGCGCTGAGGGAATCGAGCCGACCATTGAGCGTATTCAAAATGACCCGGTGGATACTTTTCCATGGGCCATGAATAAATTCCTGCACGGAGACATGGTTTTAGTCCCCCGCCTTTCTGACTTGCCCTCTGAGGCGATCAAAGAAAAGCAGGAATTTGAACAACAGGGTATTCAATCGATATTGGCCGTGCCGATGATCATTAGCGGCAAGGTCATGGGGTTTATCGGGCTGGATTCGGTCAGAGACGAAAAAATGTGGGCGGAAGACACCAATTCTCTTCTGAAGATCGTGGGCCAGGTGTTTGCCAATGCATTGGAAAACAAAAAAACCCAGCAGGCCCTGCAGGAAAGCCAGGAGCGCCTGCGGACGGTGTATGAAACGTTTCCGGATTCCGTCACCATTATCCAAGCAGAAGACGGGCGCTGTTTTGATGTCAACAGTGCTTTCACCAGATTGACCGGCTGGACAGCCGAGGATGTCATTGGCAAAACAGCAGCCGACCTTGATATATGGCACAACCCCAATGAGCGCGAAAAACTGACAGCAGGAATTGCTCAACAGGGCAAGGTCGAAAATTTGGAAGCCAAATTCCGTCTCAAAGACGGCAGGGTGATAACCGCTTTGATGTCGGCAACTTTGATACAACTCAAAAATAAACCACACATTCTTACCATTACCCGGGATATCAGCGACATAAAAGACGCACAGAAAGAACGGGAACAATTAAAAACTCAGCTGATACAGGCCCAGAAAATGGAGGCTATTGGAACATTGGCCGGCGGCATTGCTCATGATTTCAACAACATCCTGGGTGCGATTATCGGTTACGCTGAGATGGCATTATACGATACTAAAAAAGACTCGATGGAGCATTACAACATCGACCAGGTGCTCAGGGCAGGTCATCGGGCCAAGGATTTAGTAAAACAGATTCTGGCCTTTAGCCGTAAAAGCGAACAGGATAAAAATATCATTTTATTAACACCCATTGTTCAAGAAGCATTAAAACTGCTGCGCGCCTCATTGCCGACCACCATTGAAATCAAACATCGTATCGAGCCGAGCCTGGATGCTATTTTTGCTGATCCAATCCAAATGCATCAGGTGCTGATGAATCTCTGCACCAATTCAGCCCATGCCATGGGGGGTAAGAGCGGTATTTTGAGTGTCGAATTGCACAATGTGGACCTGGACCTCAAAAAGGCCGCTCAATATCCTGAACTCAATCCAGGTCCTTATGTAAAGCTCAGCATCAGCGATACGGGCCATGGTATGGATACCGAGACCTTGGATCGCATATTTGATCCTTATTTCACCACCAAAGAACAGGACAAAGGCACCGGCATGGGACTGGCTGTCGTCCATGGTATCATAAAGGCACACGGCGGCGGCATCCGGGTTCAAAGTACACCGGGCAAAGGGACCCGTTTTGATATTCTCTTTCCGGTTATGGGGAGACAAATGGAATCAGGAACCGAAGAGTTAAAAGCACTGCCAAAAGGCAACGAGCACATTCTGTTCATCGATGATGAGGAAACCCTCATTGACCTCGGTAAAAGCATGTTGAAAAAACTCGGATATCGGGTGGAAACGCAAACCCGCCCGGATGACGCCCTCGAGACCTTTGGGGCAGCGCCGGACAAATTTGACCTGGTAATTTCCGATATGACGATGCCCGGCATGACCGGGGATAGCCTGGCAGCGGAATTGATGAAAATCCGCTCTGACATCCCGGTCATTATCTGCACCGGCTACAGCGAAAAAATGGATGAACAGCGGGCCAAGGATTTGGGGATTAAAGGGTTGATGATGAAGCCCTTTACCATTCGAAGCCTTTCAAAAACCGTCAGAGATGCCCTGGATCAAAAAAGTTGATTTGCAATCAACTATTTCGGCCGCCTTGTTTGAAATAACCAACCGGCATATTAATCGCCGCAGGGTAGGGAAATGGTTATGGTGCAGCCGCCTGCCGGGTTATTCTTTGCCGTGACGTCCCCTCCGATTAACTTGATAAATTTTTTGACCAGAGCCAGACCGATGCCGGTACCCCGGGTTTTTCGGGCCAGATCATTGTCCACCCTGTAAAAATCATCAAAAACCTTTTTAAGCGCATGACGCGGAATCCCGGGTCCGTAATCGGAAACTGCAATTTTTACGCGCTTTGGTTCCTGGAAGATTCGAATCGTGATCTCTTTTTTAAGCGCTGAGCAGCAAAATTTGATGCTGTTTTCAATCAGGTTGATCAATACCTGAATCATGGCTTCACGGTCATATTGAAACGGGGCGATGTCCTCATGAAGAATTTTCAGAGTGAAGCCTTCCTGCCGCAGCTTGGCCTGCATGACCGTTTGAACCTCTGCAACCACCTCTTCAAATGTTCCTCTGGCCAGATTAAGCTTTCGCTGCCTTTTCTCCAGTTTGGCCAGGTCCAGAACATTGTTGATCAGCCGGGACAATCGGGAACCCTCGGAATTGATAATCTGAAAATACTCCTGTTCCCGTTCGG
>JAFDCJ010000541.1 GCA_019312835.1 Deltaproteobacteria bacterium | reverse complement strand
GACCAGGGCCACCTGTTAGGATTTAGATATGGGGGCTTGACCGCCGGCACTTTTATCAACAGCAAAGATGACCGCGCCTGGTTTTTAGGACCTGCCAGAGAAGTGTATTTGAGACCGTTTTCTTATGACGGGCGGTTTGATATCGGCTATAGTTTCGGCCTCCTCTGCGGATATGGTGATGACCTGATCAATGTGGCCGGTATGAGCGTATATGCGCTCGCCACCTTTGGCGTCACCTGGCATAAAATGGGTTTCGACGTGGGGGTCGTCCCGGTCGGCATCCTTACGGCCAACTTCAGAATTGACCTTGATTTTTAGATTGTGGCCGATTGTTGATGGGTGCACGGCAACCTGGTAACTGCAATAATCATCCGGTAATCGACTTAATACCTTCCGACAGGCTTCGCAAAGCCAATCCATGCGATCATAAGTTAAAGTATTTTCAATATATGCCGAAATTCCATATTGACGCAAAAGAAACAGATCCTGCTGTCAGCTTCTAAAGGGCGGTCCATTTCCGTTAGCGGAATTTAATGGCTGTCTAAGAATGGAGGCCTAGATATGAACCAATATCAACTGGTTTTTAATGGAACCATTTCGGATGGTCGTGAGATCAAGGAAGTCAAGCGCAACCTGGCGTCGCTGTTTAAAACGGATGCAGCCAAAATCGATCAATTATTTGCCAGCCTGCCGATCGTTGTGAAAAGGGACGTGGACTATGACAACGCCTTAAAATATCAACGGGCGCTGCGCAACGCGGGCGCGATCTGCCAGGTCGAGGAGACCACGCAATTCGCCGCAGCTCCGGCTGTGCAAAAAGCAGTCGAACCGCCGCCGATGACCTACAAGCCTGACTCTTTAGATGCCACCGATGTCGATTATATCCCCGCATCTCAGCCGGTTGCCACCCGAGAAAAAACGCCCAAGGAAGGGATCAAAGGCCTCGGCGATATTATATCCGGTGTTGTACTGATCGGCATTGGGTTTGTCGTCGGCGGGTCGGTGTTCATGGGCGATGCCACCTGGCTGGACTATGTTTTCGATGGATTGGGAATATTCTGGATCGGCCGGGGTATCTGCAAGATGGTGCGTTGAGTCTCCAACTGGTTTTAAAAGGAAAACCAATAGGAAGTTATTGGTTATTCGTTATTAGATTCTGATAACGACTTTCTGTGCCAACACAGAACGCACTGATATTTAACCCTGGATTTCAATCCTTTTTGTCTCAATAACCCCTGACGAATAACGCCCAATTGAGCGCTCCCGCTTGATTAGGATCCCACAATTTGCCGGATACTTTGAATGCCGGCTTCCACGAACCTGCGATCCTTATCGAAGGCCGGGTCATAGGAGGCGACGGCGCAGCCCCGGATGGGAACATATTCCTTGACCAGGGCAATCGCGCTGCCCATAAATTCCGGTGATATCCCTCCGGTCGCCCCGTAATGATTGGCGGCGCCGCTGCCGATTTCAAAGGCATCCATGTCGACGTGCAAATAAATTCCGTTGATCCGGCTTTTAAGGGCGGTCAGGGCGGCGACGATCCCTTCTAGAATTTCCGTGTTGCCCCCGTCTGTGGTGCGGATAAGGTTTATCCCGCTTTTTTCCAGTTGCCGTTGTTCCTCGGCATCCAGGTCGCGGGCACCGACCAGCACCAGGTTTTCCTCGGCCAGCGGTCGAAAGCCCGGTATGGTCGCAGCCACCGATGTCCAGCAGCGCCCGGTGGCGATGGCAAGCGGCATCCCGTCCAAAAATCCGCTCAGGGTCGTCTCCGGGGTATTGAATTCACCATGGGCATCGAACCAGACAACCCCCAGGTTGTCAGGGCCGATTCCGGCGATGGTGCCCAGGCAGCTGTTGCAATTGCCCGACAGAACCACGGGGAAACAAGAGTTTGCAACAGCGCCGCGGACTTCAGCGGCCAGAAGACGGTTGAGCTCAAAAGCGGTCATAACCTCGATGGTAAAATCGGACCGGGATTCGATTTGAGAAATCGCCACCTGATGACCGTCGGCCTCGAGTCGGCTGACGACATGATGCTCAAAGAAACGCTGGGGTCCCAGTCCCTGGCGCTTTTCTTTATAACCACAATCATAGGGAACGTTAATGATCTGGATTTTCATATTTATCATTCCTTCAGCTGTCATAGCCTACCGCATCGTCAGCCAGATACCGGCCAGCAATAGCGCAATGCCGAGCATTCGTGAAAGATCCAGGGGCCGGGTGGCAGCGCCTAAAATACCGAAATGGTCAATCAGAGCCGCGACGACAAACTGGGCCGACACGATGATGGTAAACGTAGCCACAAGGCCTAAACGGGGTGCGCTGTAGCCGATGGCACCAACGATGACCAATCCCAGCGCACCAGAGGAGTAAGCATACCAGGGTACGCTCTGCCAGGCGCCCAGGTTGCCCCCCCGCATAAAGATTAAAATTAACGCGATCAGCAATCCACCGCCGGCATAGGTAACGAACACACCTTCGAGGGTACCGATGGATTTATCCAGCAGTCCCATCATCTGGGCCTGCAGCGCGACCGAGATGCCGCCGATAACCGCTACAACAATCAAAATTGCCGAGCTACCCAATTAATTGTCCTCCTTATTCTTACACGCCTCTTGGCTTGTTAAAAATTCCGATTGGTTTTAATAGATTTGCTACTGAAAAAAACGGACAATTAAATCCCAAATCACAAGCACCAAATTTCAAATAAATCCCAAAATTCAATGACCAAAGCATTGGCGAAATGAAAAAATTTTCGAAATGATTATTACGACTGTATTTCTAAATTAGTTCTCCTTATGTTTGGGTCATTGGAATTTCGAATTTGGATATTGTTTGTTATTTGTTTATCGGTGCTTGGAATTTTCTTGGTTATAGAAACAGCCAGATTCAGGCAACCATTGAAAACACAGATAATTTATCGTCTTAAACGCTTCAGACCATATGGGCAGACGGCCGAGCAGATGCCGCAGTTATGCCCCTTGTGAAATTGATAGTAATTTTCTTTTTTCCAGCGGTCACAAGAGCGAACATCCAGAATTTTGTCCCGCGGCATGCCCGCCGCCCAGGCATTGCCCTGGAGCGCCCCGGCCGGGCAGGCCCCGACACAGCGCGTGCAGGTTCCGCAATAACTGCGCTCCACCGGTGTTGCGTATGCCGCCTGCATATCGGTAAACACGGTTCCCAGACGGATCCACGAGCCGAACTGGCGGGTGATAAGCTGGCAGTGGCGGCCGATCCAGCCCAGCCCGGCCCGGGTGGCCGCGGTTTTATGGGGGAAATCCCCTTTTATGTCAACCGGATCTGATCGCACCGAGGCAGCCAACGCCAGGGCTTGAAATTCTTTGCGCCTGATTTTGGCTGCCAGCCGGTCGGCAACTTCATTAATACGATTATTTACCCGGGTGTATTCATCGGCATAGGCCTGATTGGGACCGGTTTGGATCCCGGCCATGATGGCAGGGGTCATGGGGACAGCAAACGACACTGCACCGGGAAACTTCTTGCCACTGGAATCCTCAGGCGTATCGAAATTGCGCAAGTCGGCCACTCCCCAGAGCTCTATTTTCTGCTGCTTCATAAATGAACCCAACCAGGAAGGAGTTATTTGCTTCGAATCTGACAACCGGGTGCTCCTTTGCCATTTTTTATTTTTGTCATCTGCCTGCCATCCGAAGCCCTCCGGGCGAAGGAGGGTCCTCTGTTTTCCGGCCGCTGTGATGACGCCAGCTTTTTTTGCATGAATATACTCAGCGGGTCCTCTTTATATTCCCCAAAGGGTCCGATCCGGCGGTAGCCCAGTTTCTCATATAACCGGATCGCCTCTTTTTGATGAATACCCGTTTCGAGCCTTGCATATCTAACCGCATGATCGGTGAGGTGGTTCTCCAATTCCCTCATGATGGCTGCGGCGATGCCCTGGCCCCTGTGGTCTGAAGGGACATAAAGCCGCTTGATCTCGCCGTAATCGTCGACCAGCTTAACCGATCCGATGCCGCAGATCTCAGAGCCCGTATAGGCTGCCAGGAACAAAGCATTGGATCCGGCTAACTCATCAATCGAGTCCAGATGGTTGCTTTCGGGCGGATACAGCGAGGCCTGGTACTCGTCCAATTGTTCAATGAGCCGGATTACTTCCGACCGGGCCGGATCAACCGGCTTTATGGTCAGCATGACGGGTTTGCTCCTGTCTATACCTTCAGGTCTTGGAGACCGAATTTTTCCAGCATGAACTGATGAAATTTCTCGTCGTCGAATTCAGCGCGGTTGCCGAGAAACTCATCGTTAATCGGTCCTGCGGAATAGACGATCTTGGGCCTTTCCGACAGCACGGCTTCCATGATCAAGTTGGCGATCAGTTCAGGGCCGGGAATATGCAGATCGGCAAACAATTTACCCGTATGCTCGCCGGCCGTCTGGTAAATTGGCTTATAATCCGAATCTGTGCGGGCCATCAGGTCACCGGTCATCTCGGTGGCGACGTCATTGAATTCCGTTGCGATGGGGCCGGGGCGGATGGCCACCACCTTTATTCCGAAAGGCGCCAGCTCCATGCGCATGGCATCGGTGAGGGCTTCCAGGGCGTGTTTGGAGGCGGCGTAGATGCCGCTGCCGGGAAAGGTAAATTTACCGACAATGGAGCTCAGATTTACGATAATTCCCTTCCGCCGGCGGCGCATCGCCGGCAAACAGGCCTGGGTGACGCGTATGAGGGCAAAGAGGTTGACCTCAAACAATCGCCTGGCGGCCTCGATGGGAACATCTTCCAGGACACCCCGAACGCTGTAGCCGGCATTGTTCACGAACACGGAAACAGGATCCGGCAGTTTTGAAAGATAGTCGCAAAATTTTTCGGTGTCAGCGGGCTGTGAAAGATCCACCTGCACGGGGGCGATGCCCTCAACCTGATCGGCCAATGCGGTCAGACGCTCCATGCGTCTGGCGGCAGCAATCACCGCAAAACCCTTGTCGGCCAATTTGAGGGCCGTCTCGCGTCCGATTCCGCTGCTTGCTCCGGTGACAACTGCGGTTTGTTTTTGTTCCGACATTCTTACCTCCTTTGATATGATTGCATCGTTGGCAATTGTCATAACTGCAGTGGTTGCGCTGCAGTTATGTGTGTTTCTCAGCTTTGTCCGTTACTTTACGTTTGAATTTTTCGGCATTAATGATGAAGCGTTCATGGGTGCCCGTGCTGATGACATCGACACCATCATCCAGTTCGGTTTCAAATACAAGGCGTTTGCCGTCAACCTTGATCAGCTTGGTCCGAACCCGCACTTCCAGTCCCGGCGGCGTGGCGGCCGTGTGATTGGCATTGATGCTGATGCCGACGGTCTGCTCCCGGGGCCAGTCGATATGCGGGTTGACGGCCTGGATGCAGGCCCACTCGATCAAGCCCACCATATACCCGGTGGCAAACACCCGGGGCATGACCTGGAATTCAGGAGACTCCGGATAAAGCGCCGGGACGGTTTTGTTTTCCGGCACCCGAAACCGCAATTCATACTCAAGGCCCACTTGCAAACGATCTTTCATGGCCGCTCCTTTTTTAGATTAATTTCTTGAAGTGGTTTCAAAGCCCCAGATCGCGTCCAAAGACAAGGCGCCGATTCGGTTTTAAAGCGGAGCGTACACGTTAGTACGTGAGCATTTAAAACCGAATCGCAACGCAGTATTTGGGCGTGAGATGAGGTTTTGAAATCACTTCTAATTGAAATCCATGATTGAGTCCAGCCCCCTCTTCAATCCTATAAACGTTCCCACCTTGCGGATGGCCAGCAAAGCGCCGTCAACATAGGGCTGAGAGCTCGCACCGGCTTCATGTCCTTGGCTGCAAACACGCCGGCGGCCAGTGATGAGCCGGCCCAACCCGTTGCTCCTGCCAAACAAACCTTAATAGACATCGCATTGACCCCCTTTGAATTGTTGGTGCGGTT
>JAFDCJ010000540.1 GCA_019312835.1 Deltaproteobacteria bacterium | reverse complement strand
TCCATGCGACACGGCATACCTTTTTCGATTCTGGTAATGGTGATGGGCGAAACATTCGCATTTCGAGCCAATTCAGCCTTACTCATTAGCATTGATTCTCTGGTTTTTTTTAGACTGTTGGTGCCCATAGATTTGGTTTTCCGATATTGAGCAAAAAATGATTTTGAATATAGACCTCTAAGTTCTGTAAAACGTTCAGAAACTGAGAGGTTGATAAATAAATGATCACATATTATTGCCCAATAGTCAAATCTAATTAGCTATCATTTACCTATAATTAGATATAATTACACCATATTGTGCTGTCGATTTATCAAAATTACCATATCTAGTGGAGCGAGGACTTGTAACGTTTTTCAACAACCTCCGACCCGGGACCGTTAAGGCCGGCAAAATATCGGATGTTCGCCTATGTTTGATCCGGTAGCAACCGTGGATGTGGATTGTCCGACTGTCATGTTTGCTGCAGGTACAATTCGCATCATGCTCGGATACTCTGCAAATTCCAAGCCAATATTCAAAAGCATTCCGCCAAATTTAACTTAAAAATTGACAAAAGTTAAAATATACATATTTTCAGATAGTTAGAATAATTACGGGCGACAATCCGCAGCCTGCAAAAACCCTCGTTTCAGCTAGTCATTATTTTCTGTTGGAAGTGTGACTAGAAAAGTGTCAAAATTTTGAATCTGACAAAAAACCCTGCACTTATATCGGCTTGGACAGATCTAACTTGAGAGAAAAAGCTTTAAATTGCCGGTAAAAACGGTTATTCTACATCCGGGAAATTTTTAGAATTCACTAAAAGGATCTTATTAACAGAGGGAACCTTCTTTTTGGAAACCAAACCAGCAGAAGAGAGAATCAAGCCGTTTCGTCTGGTAAAATACTTTGCCTTTACCGGACTCGTGGTGATTTTTTTGGTCACAATCATTTTGTCGGTGCTCAACACCCACTGGGTCAAAGCGCTGCAGCGGCAAAAAAGCGAGGACTATGCCCACAGTTTAATTGAAAATCTGAATCATCAGGTATTTGTTCAGGTTATCATTCCCATGGGCGTTATGTTCGGAAAAATTCAACTCAGCACGCCAGAACAATTCACGCGCATGGACAAGGTCGTCCGCAGCACCCTGCATAGCTTTAAGGTCGAGTCGCTCAACATCTACAGCATGGACAACAAGATTGCCTACAGTTTCGACCGGGATCTAATCGGTCGGGCAAATTACGGCGGCACCGGTTATTATCAGGCCATTGACGGCAATATTACCTCACGGTTGATCCAGCGGGGCAATTTTATTCAAATTTCGCTGGGCTTCCCGAAAGAAGTTCGGCTGATCACCTATGCGCCTTTGCGGTTTGAACCTGAGCCGGGCCGATTAACCGGGCCTGTTTTGGGTGTGGTTGAAGTGGTTCAGGATCTATCGGGAGATTACCTGACCATTTTCAATATTCAGATTTTGGTCGTCCTGACCTGTACCGTGGTGATGGGGGTCTTGCTGGTGGTTCTAATATTTGTGGTAAAACGCGGCGAAGGGATCATCCAAAAGCGGGCCATGGAGAGGCTGCGGCTAAAAGAGCGCTTGAGTAAAGCCGAACGCCTTTCCGCCTTGGGTGAAATGGCGGCCGGCATATCCCATGAAATTCGCAATCCACTGGGGATTATCAGAAGCTCGGCCGAGCTGTTGAAAAAGAAAGTGACCAAATTCGATCCTGCCAACACCATCCCGGATATAATTGTGGAAGAGGCCAGCCGTCTCAACAACATCATTACCGGATTTATCAACTTTGCCAGGCCACGCAAACCGGTGCTGAGCCCCTGCCGTATCGAGGAGATCATTGAAAAAAATATCACCTATCTTTCCATGCAGCTCAAAGAAAACGGTTATTCCATTACCAAGAGCTATCAAAATTCGCTGCCCGAAATCCAGGCCGACGCCAACATGCTTTATCAGTCCTTTTTGAATATTTTTATCAATGCCATGCAGGCGATGCCCAACGGTGGGACCATTACCGTCGGGATCCGGGCTGAAGACGGCCTTGTGACCATAGATTTTGACGACGAGGGCCGTGGCATTCATGAAGATGTCGTGGATAAAATCTGGGATCCTTTTTTCACCACCAAGGAGATGGGCACGGGACTGGGACTGGGGATCGTAAAAAATATCATTGAGTCTCATGGCGGCAGCATCCAGATTCTGAACCGGGAAGAGGGCGGGGCGCGGGTGACCGTGGAATTGCCGGTGGATCTTTCGCAGCAAGAGGAATAGATCGCGATTTGGGATTCATTCGATTGCGGATTTGGGATTGCGGATTTCGGATTGAATGTTTTACAGAAGGTTTGAGAAGTTGTCGCCGGCTGTTGAATACTCGTTACTATTTACTTGTCACTTGTTACTTGTTACTTTTCATTTAACCTAATCAACTAATCAACTATTTAACTTATGACAGGCTATGTTTGCTGAGTGGTAAGGCTCAGATGCATGTTTAGCGTTTGAATATTGATGGGGAAAGTCTGTAACTATGGAAACCATTCTCGTTGTTGATGATGAAAAGAATTATCTGCTGGTGCTCAGTGAGGTTCTGCAAGATGAAGGCTATGAGGTCCTGACCGCCCAGGGTGGACACGAAGCCCTCGATATTCAGAAATCATCGGATCTGGACCTGATTCTGACGGACATGAAAATGCCCGGCATGGACGGCATCGAGTTGCTGGAAAACATCAAAGCGCTGGATCCTGATTTGCCGGTGATCATGATGACAGCCCACGGCACCGTTGATAAGGCTGTGGAGGCCATGCAGAAAGGGGCTTACAGCTATATCCTGAAGCCTTTTGATAATGAGCGCCTGACGATTTATGTTAAAAAGGCTGTTTCCCTCTATCAGGTTGTCAAAGACAACCGGCTACTGCGCGAGACCGTCGAGTACCAGTATCGCTTTGGCAATTTCATCGGCAAAAGCAAAGCCATTCGAGATGTGTTCGAAACCATACGCAAAGTTGCGCCTTCAAACGCAACGGTGCTGATCGAGGGCGAAAGCGGCACCGGCAAGGAGCTGGTGGCCAAATCAATACACTTCAACAGTTCGCGGCGCGACAAGCCGTTTATCGCGGTTAATTGTTCGGCCTTGGCCGAAAACCTGCTGGAAAGCGAGCTTTTCGGACACGAGAAAGGCGCCTTTACCGGGGCGGTGGCCAGAAAAAAAGGGCGCTTCGAACTGGCCGATCACGGAACCCTGTTTCTCGACGAAATCGGGGAGCTGTCCCAGAATCTTCAGGTCAAGCTACTGCGGGTGCTGCAGGAAAAAACCTTTGAGCTGGTGGGCGGAACCCGCCCCATAACGGCTGACATCCGGGTCATCACGGCAACGAATAAAAATTTGAGAGAAGAAATGCTCAGGGGTCGATTTCGCGAGGATTTGTTCTACCGCTTAAATGTGGTCCGAATCGAGTTGCCGCCGCTAAAACAGCGCAAAGAGGATATTCGCCTGCTGGTCAATCACTTCATCGACAAGTACGCGCCCGAACGCAAAGTCAATATCCCCGTTAAAGGGGTTGATCAGGAAGTGGACCGATTATTTTTTGATTACAGCTGGCCCGGTAATGTGCGTGAACTGGAGAACCTGATCGAGCGGGTCATGATCTTATGCCCCAACGATACCGTCCGGGTATCGGATCTGCCGAAGGACTTCAGAGACAATGTGCACAATGCCTTGCACCTGGAGGGCATCCCCTCCGACGCCCCGCTCTATGAAACCCTGGCAAGCATTGAAAAAGCCATGATCGAAAGGGCCTTGAAAATGACCGACAACGTGCAGGCCCATGCGGCCGCCATGCTCGGAATCGGTAAAAGCGGGTTGAATCAGAAAATAAAAAAGTACAATCTGGATGTAAGCTCCAAACGGTAAGCCGGTTTAAAGGCTCCAACCAGAATAGGTATTTTCCCGAGCCGGTGGAACTATTTAGTGAAAGGTTTCAGGTGTCAGGATGAAAATCAGTAAGCGGAAAAAAGTGAGGCGGGCATCAGTGCCCGCCTCATTCAAATTTTTACCACCTATAATATGTAGACTTCATAGAGCCCGTTGCTTCAGATTTGCGTCGTTCCTGACACCTGAAACCTGAAACCCGACACCTGAAACCTTTATCAGCCCGAAATCTGCTCCTTGACCATATCGATATAAATGAAATCCGGATAGTCAGATACGATCTTCTGATAGGCCGCCTTGCTTTTTTCGGGCTGCCCCAGCTTGCCATACAGCCGGCCCAGATGAAAAAGAGCCTCGTCGCGCAGGACCTGTTCCGGAGCCTCAGAGATTTTTTCAAAATAGCTGACCGCGGTTGAATAGTCCTTTTGCTGTTCATAGGCATAGCCCAGATTGTTGAGTATCTGGCTGTGAATCATTGCATGGGTTTCAAAATCCTTTAAGGCGGCATTATACAAATCTATGGCCTCCTTGTATCGACCGGCATCATAACAAATATTGGCATAGATCAAGCGCGCCAATTTTCCGCTTTTTTTGCCGCTGTACTTTTGCACAATGCGCTGAAAATTGCCTGATACGGCACCGTAAAGCTCGTCCGGACTTTTTTGGTTTTCCAGGTCGCTGTAAGCGATCAGGCTTTGGCTCAACATGTCCGCAGCCTTGTTTTCAGCCCGAATTGAAAAAAAGCGGATGCCTGAGACAATGACCGCCAGCACCAGAACAATTCCCAATCCATAGGTTAGCTGGGTTTGGTGATCGACCGCGAATCCAATCACCCGGCCGGTCAGCGTCATAAACTCATCGGGTTCCTTTAAAAGCTCCTTGCGGGTTTTTTTGTATTTTTTCGCCATTTAGCCTCCCTGTCCGGCTTGGCCGGAAATACCAGGCATGAAATTCGGATTTATTTTTGAGCTACAGTATGAATTATTGAATTGATTTACAAGCAAAATATTATTTGTGTCATCAGGGCAATTACAATAGTTTTCGAATTCGCGTCCACCCCTCTTCAGGTATACTGGCACCGATTACCTGGCACACCTCGTAGCCACAGGCCGAGCCCAGCTGACCGCATTTATCAAGCGGATAACCGCTGACCAGGCCAAACAGAAAGCCGGCTGACCACAGGTCTCCCGCGCCGGTGGTGTCCACTGCCGATCCGTCGCCCAGCGCCTGGATGTGAATCGTTTGCCCGTCGTGGGCAATGTGGCTGCCGCGCGGACCGACTTTTAAAACGGCAATATCGGCTTTTTGCGCAAGCGTTCGTAATGCCAACGTTTCATCTGATTGCCCGGTAAAGGCCCGGGCTTCATCTTCGTTGGCCAGCAGAATGTCGACGTAGTCAGCCACCAGGCGCTCAAGCACCTCCAACGACTGCTCGACGACCGTGAAGCTGGCCAGATCCAGTGAGATCAACGCACCGGCTTTTTTAGCGGCCGCAAGCGCGGTCTCGATCAGATCCGGATTAAACAGCAAATAGCCCTCGACGTGGACGACAGCGGCGTCTGCAAAACTGGCAGCGCTGATGTCTTCCGGGCGGGTTTCGGCCGACGCCCCCAGATAGGTAAACATGGTGCGCTGCGCATCGGGGGTAATGATGGACAGCACCCGACCGGTGGGGGATTCGGATCGCAGCAGCGCGGGATCGACATTTTGCTGCACGAGGTCGTTTTCATACTGGCGTCCCCACTGGTCGACCCCGCACTTGCCGACAAACCGCGCGTTGCCGCCCAGCCGGCCGACGCCGACGACGGTATTGCAGGCCGAACCGCCTGCAACGACGGCCGGTGCGCCGGAATTGTTCGCCAGAATGCGCTCAATCCAGGTATTGTCCACCAGGGTCATGCCGCCCTTGGCCGCACCGGTTTTTTCAATAAACTTATCGTCTTCGTGGACCAGGATGTCCACCAGAGCAGAGCCGATGCCCACTATGAGCCGGCGGTTGTTTTTTTTGAATTCAAATTCCGCCATAGGTCACCAGACGAGCGAGTCGTGAATCCAGCCCCTGTCACCGTCGGCGTGTTCGATATTCAGCCAGCGGCCCTCGGTTTTGAGGACTTTAAACGGAATTCCTTTTTCAACCGTAAAAAGGATTTTGGACTTGGTGCCGGGCTGGGAGCGGATGTTGCACAAATCTTTTTTCGTGATAATCGCCTTTACCTTGCCGACCAGCGATTTGTGCACCCACCCCGAGTCCTCTTCAAAATCCCGAAATTGATACCAGGAACCTGATTTTTTAACCACGATGATGGGATAGTATTTCTCCACTTTCCACAGTAGGTCCGATTTTGCATCGGGTCCGGAACGGATATTGGCCACCGGGGCAATGATGGTCAACCGCTCGGCCATGACGGTTCCGGCGCAAAGGACAATCAGCACAGTCAGAGCAATGGAATAGCGTTTCATGTTGAGGGGTCCGTTCATTTTATTTTTAATAATTCCAAAATTTTATGGATATATTCCCCCACCGGGGATCGGCGCCTGTCTCACGCACCATTGGTCAAACCCGCCTACCCGTGATGGTATTTGAATCCCCCGTAATTTGTCAAATAAAAGTTTTTCTGCTCTTCAAAGGTTCAGCGGTTCAGGGTTCAGAGGTTATTCAAAAGCGAATTTAAAATATTGAATGTCGAATATCGAATGTCGAAGGAATGAATTCTGCCAATTCATAGAAAGACTACGCATAGCGAAACAACCCTTCGATATTATGCGATTCTGCGGTTCGCTTTTACCAAACCTGAACGGTGAACCCTGAAACTTTGAACCGGGATCGCCAGATCCCTGGCAATCAGGCAGCATAAAACACCATATCAGGCAGTTGGACACAGGTGAGGGTGTTGCCAAAAACCGCACCGGTATCAATGCCGACCTTATTGGCTTCTACCATCGGTTCGCCCAGGGGGGTGTGGCCGAAGACCACCGGTTTGCCGAAGTCATGGCGGGTATGAAGGAATTTATCGCGAATCCATAGCATGTCTTCCGTTTCCTGATCTTCGATAGCGACTTTGGGGCGCAGGCCGGCGTGGACAAAAATATAATCCTCGGTTTCGTATATGAGTCTTAGGGATTTATAGAATTCCATGTGCTCGGGGGGAATGGGGTGGTTGCCGCTGTGGCCCGATCGGCTCAGGTAACTGTCAAGGGTTTGCTGACCGCCGTTTAACAGATAGGTAAAGCGGTCGGTCCCGTTCAAATACTTTTCCAGCATGTCTTCATGGTTGCCTTTTAAAAAAATGATACCCGGCACGCGTTTTTTTAATTTTATAAGAAAATCGACCACTTCAACCGAGTTTGGACCCCGGTCGATATAATCCCCCATAAACACCAGCGTGTCGCGCTTAAAGTCGATGGGGATTTTTTTCATCAGTTCCAGGAGCTGATCGTAGCAGCCGTGGATGTCCCCTATGGCGAAGATCTTTCCCATATTGCCAGAACTCATCTTACCTGCACTTTTAGAGTTTGGTCATCATCCAAAACAATGAGCGAATTTAATAACTTGGAACGATGGCGTAATGGCGTAATGGAGTGGTGGAGTAATAGATCAAAAATAGGGAACGAAATCTTTGATAAATAGATGTATTCATTCAAAATCATCACTCCAATACTCCATCACTCCACTACTCCGGTACCGTTTGAGCTGAGCATTACCCTCCGGCACGAATGTTGAGTTCGCTTTAATTCGCTGGTTACCTGAAAATAAACCGGTGTCGGGGCTGGTCCAGACGGCTGATACCTTCCGCTTCGGCCGCCTGCACGGCAAGGCGGTAGTCTTCAACCGAAAGATGTGATTCAAGCCCTTGTACCTCTGCCGCCCGACCGCAGGGTCTGTATTGCGACATGACATTGACGTAGCTTGAGGGCGATATGCTGCGGGCTATAAATCGCATCACCTCGCGGGTACCCGCCAGGCCCCGGGGCAACACCAGGTGGCGGATCAACAGCCCGCGCCGGCCAATACCGTCGTCGTCAATTTGCAAATCCCCCACCTGCCGGTGCATTTCAGCCAGGGCCCGACGCGCCACTTCGGGATAGTCCGGCGCCTGGCAGCTGGCTTCGGCCACCTGTGGATCCCAGAACTTAAAATCCGGCATGTAAATATCCACGATGCCGTCCAGCAATTTTAAGGTGGCCACCCGATCATACCCACCGGAGTTGAATACCAGCGGCACATTCAGCCCGCGCTCGATGGCGATCTCGAGCGCCGCCAGGATTTGGGGCACGACGTGGGAAGGGGTTACGAAATTAATGTTATGACAGCCCTGATTCTGCAGGGCAAGCATTAGGCTTGCCAGCTCATTATACGTGACCTCCTGTCCCTGGCCCTGGTGGCTGATGTCAAAATTTTGGCAAAACAGGCACAGCAGGTTGCAGTGGGTGAAAAAGATCGTCCCGGACCCGTGGGTCCCGACCAGGGGGGCTTCTTCGCCAAAATGCGGGCTGTAGCTGGAAACCCAGGCCAGTTGGCCGGTTTTGCAGAATCCGGTTTCACCATCGAGACGATCCACACCGCACTTGCGGGGGCAGAGTATACAGGCCTTCAGCAGGCCGGCGGCCTTGGCTGCCCTTTTCTGGAGCACGCCCTTTTCATAAGCTCGGATATAAGCGGGTTCAAATGCAGTCATATCATTTAACAGGGTGAATAATTTGGTGCTTGGAATTTGGGATTTAATGAACTTCCTTCTGATCAAGAAAAAACATTAAAACAAATTGGATATTAAAAGCTAAAATCAAAATTGTACATTACGGCTGGTCCTGCTCAACCATGATTTTCTCCGCCAGGCCTCTTCCGAGCACAAAGCGCTTCAGGTCGGCGGCAACGGCCAGTTGACCCTGCCCGTTGTTGGAAATCACTTCAATCCGATCGTCTTTGCGCAGTCCCATTGTCATCAGCCGCATTTTAGAGCCGGCTCCGCCCCTGATTTCCCTGATGACCAGGCGTTCGCCGGGTTTGGCCAGGGTCAACGGCATCAACTGGATGCGGTCCTGCAGACAGCTGCTGCAGATGCCGTAGATTTCCAGCTTGTGCTGCAGCATATGAAAACCATGGGCGGCTGCGATCTTGATCTGCAGCTGCTCGATCTGTCCCTCTTCGAATTCGATGATATTGCGGCATTTGGTGCAGATCATATGATCATGGTGCTGGCCCAGATGCCGGTGCTCATAAAGGATCACGCCATTGTCAAAGCGTCCCCGCTGGGCGAATCCGAAACGGCACATCAACTGCAGGGTCTCGCGCACGAACTCGGGATCCAGATCCCAGCCGTTGTCTTTAAGCATTTGATGGACTTCTTCGACGGTCACATGTTTTTCGGTTTGCAGGAAGGCTTCCAGCACCTTGAACCGATCTTCGAAATCGTCGATGTGTTCCTGTTTGAACAGCTTTTTAAACTGCTGCTTTTCCTGAAGGTGTACCTGTTTCATTTTTTATCAGAATCCGCGGCCCGCACCCAATCCCGGCTGACCGGAATAAATTGCCAGCAAAACACCAGGAAAAAAGAAGATCAAGGGACACCGGTTAACTTGGGGCTTAGGTGTGTTGGTGGCGTAGCTATCTTAACATACAATCGAAAATAACAGCGGCCGGGCAACTAACGACTGTGCCCGGGAATATCGTAAGTCGTGCATGAGCCACTGGGACAGTTGCGGGTTTTGGCCCGGGCCGATTGGCCCGGGGAGCCGCCCTCGCCCACGGTATGACACGACACACTCATCACCCGCTCAAAATCTTCGGATTTGCACTTGGGGCATCTGAGTTCGATCTGCTCTTCCGGGTTTCTCAAAAGAAACTCAAAGCAATCATTGCATTTCAAACACCTGAATTCATAAATCGGCATATTGGTATTTCCTTTACCACGTGTATTGTAGCTTAACTTATTAATATTATTTATCTGAGGTTAATTGTCAAGAAATAGGTAAAGTGCCGGAAACCGGGTTTAAATCCAACGAAGCCTGAATAGCTAAAAAGAAGATGACAGCGCCGGATTTCGGACTTAGATTGAACCTGAGTTTATATTTACCCAAAGGTGACCCAATGGGCCAAGGACCAACTTCTGCATATACCCTTTCCTGGATTCAGAACATAGCCGAGATCCACCGCGATGAGTGGGATGCCCTGGCAAAACCGCTGCCAACACCTTTTCTCGAATGGGACTGGCTGCGGCTGATGGAGCGCTCCGGCAGCACCACGGCCAAAAACGGCTGGCTGCCCTACCACCTGACCGTGCGCCGAGGCCCGGATCTGGTGGCCGCAGCTCCCATGTACATCAAAGGGCACAGTGCCGGTGAATTTGTCTTCGACCACGTGTGGGCGGACGTTGCCACCCGTCTGGGAATTGCCTATTACCCCAAAATTGTCGGGATGAGCCCCTTTACACCGATGTCAGGCTACCGTTTTTTGATTGCCCCGGGGGAGGATGCGGCGGGCCTGACCGCGGCCATGTCGGATGCAATCGATCAGCTGTGCCGGCGCCACAACCTGTCGGGGAGCAGCTTTTTGTTTGTCGAGCCCCAATGGCGAGATGAGATTCTCGAGATGGGATATTTCGGCTGGCAGCATCAAAGCTACAGCTGGTTCAACCGTGGATACGAGACATTCGATGACTACCTGG
>JAFDCJ010000539.1 GCA_019312835.1 Deltaproteobacteria bacterium | reverse complement strand
TGAAATGGAATTTTATTTTCCGTTGAATCCGGTCACACCCGGCACATTTAAAAATGTATTTCAAGCCATCGACGGCTCGCATACATTTGAGCAGTTGCCCGCCCGTCTGGAAAGGCTTTCCTTTAGCCCCTGCGCCGGATTCATGAAGGGCTATATTGATCTGGTATTTCACCACGGGGGGCGCTTCTACCTGCTGGATTGGAAGTCCAACTATCTTGGACCGACCCCTGACTGCTATGATCAGGCTGCGCTGCTGGAAGTCATGACTGCCAATCACTACATTTTGCAGTACCATATTTACACCCTGGCCTTGCATCAGTATTTACGCTATCAGCAGCCTGATTACCGCTACGAAAAGGATTTCGGTGGCGTTTTTTATATATTCATCAGGGGCGTCAACGAACAGGCCGGTTTGCCGCACGGTGTGTTCTATGATCGGCCCGGCGCGGATCTCATCGATTCCCTGGGGCTAGCGCTTATACCGGGGTATAAATGAGTTGAAAAGGTTTCAGGTGTCAGGTCGCCAATGGTAAATCGCTGCAAACTGACACCTGACACCTGAACACTGAAACCTATATATACCGGCAAACACAGCGCATCATGGGCAAAGAGAGCATACAAGACTACATATCCACTCTGAAGACCGCCGGCATTTGTTCGGAGATCGATATTCACTTTGCCAGGTTTATCCTGGCTTGTTCCAATGATCCGGATCCGGATATTTTTCTGGCGGCTGCACTGGTGAGCCGGGCAACGGCCGGCGGCGATATTTGCCTTAACCTCGATGCCGCGGCCGATTCAGTTGTAGGAAAAGACCCGGCGGGGCCGGTTCCAGTCATCTGTCCGCCAACGATTAAATGGCGTCGCAAATTGAGGGCGCACCCCACTGTCGGCCACCCCGGTCAGCGGCGCCCGTTGATCCTGGATGACCATAACCGGTTGTATCTCTATCGCTACTGGGAATATGAAAACCAGTTATCTGCCGCTATACGGCAACGGGTTGCCGGGGAACTGGCCGATTTCAATCCCCGCATCGTCACCGCCATCCTGAGCCGTCTGTTTCCGGACAACGGGCAAGGGGCCGACTGGCAAAAAGTGGCGGCTGTTACCGCATTGCTCAAGCGGTTGTGCATCATTACAGGGGGCCCCGGTAGCGGCAAAACCCATGCGATTGCCGGCATTCTGGCCCTCATATTGGCATGTGCCGACGGTAACAAATTAAATATCTGTCTGACCGCCCCCACCGGCAAGGCTGCGGCCAGGCTCGGGGAAGCCATCCTGCAGGTCAAAAAAGATCTGAATTGCAGCCCGACGGTAAAGGACGGCATCCCCAATGAGGTTTTTACCATCCACAGGCTATTGAAGCCCATAGCCGGTACGCCGTATTTCCACTACAACCGGAAGCGCCAGTTGCCGGCCGATGTGGTCGTGGTTGATGAGGCGTCCATGGTGGATCTGGCCTTGATGTCGAAATTGATGCAGGCGGTTGCGCCGGATGCGCGGCTGTTGATCCTCGGTGACAAAGACCAGCTGGCCTCGGTTGAGGCCGGCTCGGTTCTGGGCGATGTGTGCCATGGACATGTCAGACAGGGTTTTTCCCAAAATTTTCTCAAACAGATTGCAACGTATTCCGAGATTGCCCTGGAAGAGGTCGTGCACCTGCCTGAAAAGGCCGCCGGGCTGCAGGATTGCATTTGCGTATTACCCAAAAACTACCGCTTTGCATCCCGGAGCGGTATCGGAGAAATCAGCCGGGCCATTAATCGCGGTGATATTAATACATCAATGGCATTGCTCAAAAACCCGGCTGAAGCAGCGGTGGAGTGGGTCGCCATAAGCACGCCCACCGAGCTGAACCGTCAACTGGGGCAAACCATCCTCGAGGGTTACAGAAAATACTTGACAACAAAAGACCCCATGTTAGCTATGGGTGCGTTTAATGAGTTTAAGATTTTATGTGCCCTTAAAGTCGGCCCTTACGGTGCCAAGGCCGTCAACATTCTGGCCGAACAGCTTTTGCAGCGCAGCAATCTGATCGGCGATCATTCAACGGTAAGTCAACCATGGTACCGGGGCCGGCCGGTAATGATTACCAGAAACGACTACGGTCTTGGTCTCTATAACGGCGATATCGGGATCACCCTGCCGGATCCAGATGCTTCTGCGGAAGACCATTTGTATGTCTATTTCCAGGATGCGGCCGGTAAGATCAGGCGTTTTCTGCCCCACCGGCTGCCGCCGCATGAGACGGTCTACGCCATGACGGTGCACAAGAGCCAGGGATCGGAATTTGATACGGTCATACTGATTTTGCCGGATAAGGATTATCCGCTGATGACGCGGGAGCTGATCTATACCGGTTTGACAAGGGCCCGGCGGAAAGTATCGATCTGGGGGACGGAGCCGGTGCTGACAACCGCAGTCTCACGCCAAATTGAGCGATCCTCCGGATTGCGCGAGGCGCTTTGGGAATAGAAAAGTTCAGGGTTCAGGGTTTTGGGTATAAAGGTTGAATGCTGTGAACCCACGGCGATTCCGGACATAATGGCTTAGAGGTATTAATGTAACCCTGCAAAGAAAATTAAACCATTAACCCTGAACCCTGGACCTTTGAACCCTTAGTTATGGAGCGATGATGATGAAATACACAGTTATTCGAGGGACCGGGCGCTATCTCCCGCCGCGGGTGGTTACCAACGATGATATGACCCGGTGGATGGACACCTCCGACGAATGGATCCGGCAGCGAACCGGTATCGAGCAGCGCCATTGGGTGCCCGCAGAGGGTGGGGTGGGGTCATCCGATCTCGGACTCGCGGCTTCGCAAATCGCGCTGGAGGAAGCCGGATGGAAACCGGAAGACATCGATTTGATCATTTTTGCAACCCTGAGTCCGGATATCTTTTTTCCCGGCCCCGGATGCCTGATGCAGCACAAACTTGGCCTGGACGCCACGCCGGCCCTGGATATTCGACAGCAATGCACCGGGTTTCTCTACGGCCTGACCACCGCTGATGCCTACATCCGCAGCAACCTGGCCAATAGAATCCTTCTGGTGGGTGCCGAAGTTCACAGTACCGGTCTGGATATCTCCACCAGGGGCAGGGATGTGGCCGTGATTTTCGGCGATGGTGCCGGAGCCGTCTGTGTCGAAGGGATTGAATCGGATGAACCTGTCGGGGTTCTGGCTTCAGCTCTGCATGCCAATGGCCGCTACGCCGAAAGCCTGTCGGTTGAATTGGGCGCCTCGCGCAATAACCCCCGAATCAGCAAAGAGGCCATCGAAGAGGGACGGCATTATCCCAAAATGGACGGCAAGACCATTTTCAAACTGGCCGTTCAAAAACTTCCCGAAGTGGTGGGGGAAGCACTGGCCAAAGCAGAGCTGGCCGTTGAGGATATCGATCTGTTTATTCCCCACCAGGCCAATCTGCGCATCAACCAGTTTTTTCAGCAGGCCATGAAGCTTCCCGAGGACAAGGTGTTTCACAACATCCAGCGCTACGGCAACACCACCGCGGCCAGCATCCCGATTGCCCTTGATGAAGCCCTGGAAATGGGCGTCATCGGCAGCGGCAGCACCGTCATGTTCCTGGGTCTTGGCGCCGGCCTAACCTGGGGGGCCGTGATTACAAAGCTTGTCAGCGAATAAATAATAGGTTGAGACAATGACTTGTCCTCAGTGGCTGTTGTCACTATCACATAAAAATATCGAATATCGAATAACGAATACCGAATGTCGAAATGAGGTACCGCTTTATTTAAAGTCAGAGCTATTGATTAGATGCGCCGGGTGCAGGATACCGCTTCGGATAGGGTCGTATGGATCTTATCCAGCAGGACGCATTTGGGCGCACATTTAGGAAAGGTCTTTTTCTGAAGACATTTTTTGCAAGGACTTTTGACGAGATATCCGATCTCGAAATCGTATTTATATTTAAAATTTCTTTTTATCATTTTCATTCGCCATCCATAAAAAATAAAATAGCGTTTCTATCACACACATAGCCCAACCACAAGTCTAAAAAAAATTCTTTAAAAATCGATGATACTCGAACATCTTGGCAAATGATTTGACCGCCCGTTCCGGGGTTGGATAAAACACGCCTTTATAGTCGCTGCCGGCAATCCGGTAAAGGGTTTGATTCTTTTCGTCGGGCAACAGGCTGACGCCGAAGATGGGTTTTTGATACGTTTCCATTAAATTGACGATGTGCTCGATATACTGCTTTTCAAAATCGAGAAACTGCTGATTCACTTGATCGACAAACGCCTGGTCGTACAGGGGATCGGCCTTCAGGACCGATTGACCGAATCTTTTAACCATGATCCGGCGGCCCATGATACCGAGATTGATGACCGCGTCACAGCCTTCCCACTTCATGAGTTCTTCCAGGGCCGTCAGGGGCACGGCAGGGTCCCGGATGCCCACCAGATCGATGGGATTCGATCGGCTCCAGTAGGCCGGCAGCAGTTGGTCCATCTTTTCTATCAACAGCGGTGAGAGCCCCGGAACCTCCAGACCGTACTCCGCACACAAATCAGCGGTAACAACCCCCCAGCCGCCGCCCAGGGTCACAATGGCGGCCCGGCGACCTTCGGGCAGCGGCAGGGAAGAGAAGGCCGCCGCCAGATCCAGGAGATCCATCGGCTCTTTGGCCAGCACGATGCCGGCCTGCCGGCAGGCAGCTTCAAATATCTTGATATCCGATGTCATCGCTCCCGTGTGACTGGCAGCTGCCCGGTTGCCGGCATCGCTGCGCCCCCCCTTCAACAGCACGATGGGTTTCCGGCGGCCCACCCGTCGGGCGGCTTCAAAAAAACGCCGGCCGTTTTTAACACTTTCGACATATAAAATCACCGTACGGGTCAGGGTATCCACTTCAAAGCCGTCCAGATAATCTTCGATCGTCATCATGGCTTCATTGCCCGAGCCGCAAAACGCTCTGATACCGATACCCTGCTGCTCGGCAAAGGCCAGCAGTTGAATACCCATATTCCCGGATTGCGCCACCAGAGCAGTGGAGCCGGGCCGGGGCATGATCGGTGAACCGGTGCAATACAGATTATTGTGGGGGTTGCAGATGCCCATGGTGTTGGGGCCCAGCACCAGGACACCTGCCGTGCGGGCAACTTTCACCAGTTCTGCTTCCAGGCGTTTGCCATCCTCTCCGGTTTCGCCAAAGCCGGAAGTGATCAGCAGCATATTGCGAATGCCTTTTGCCCTGAACGCGGGTATGAGTTCAAGAACCTTGCCGGCCGGCACGGTTACGGCCGCCAACCCGATTTCGTCCGGAACTTCGGCAACGGACGTATAAGCCTTTTTCCCCGCAATCGTGCCGCCCTTGGGATTGATCGGATAAATGGGACCTTTAAACCCGCCGCTAATGGTATTGGCTGTGAGGGTGTGGCCCCATTTTCCTATCTGGGCCGAAGCGCCAACAATGGCGACACTCCGGGGATAAAACAGCGAACCGATGGCGTCCGGCGCGATGGGCGGCAGAAAGTCTTTTTTTTCGGCACCCCCACCGGCGACCATCAGGACATCCACAACCGTCACCCGACCTTCCGGGGAGACCAGTAGCGGATTGATATCAATTTCGGATAGTTCCGGATGGGTTGCACCGATGTGGGACAGTCCCATTAAAATTTGAATCAGCTCAGACTGCCGGACGGCCTTTTCGCCCCTGAAAGCACCCAAAAGGGCCTTGCCTTGAATTTCACCGAGCATTTCACGCGCATCGGTTTCAGTGAGCGGCGCCAGACGAAATGCAACATCCGCGAAAGCTTCGGTCAAGACACCGCCGATACCGAACAGGATCACCGGCCCGAATTGCGGGTCTTGCAGCAATCCGGCAACAAATTCCCTGCGACCGCTGATGTGGGGCTGCAACAGAAAGCCATCCAGCTCGCTGCCGGCCTCAGCGCTGATCATCCGGGCGGCTTCCTCGACCGCGCCCGCATCGTTAAGGCTGAGATGCACCAGCCCCCGTTCGGTTTTATGCATCAACTTGGTCCCAATTCCTTTCAATACCACTGGATACCCGATGCTGTCGGCCGCCGCCGCCACATCCGCTTGCTGGGATACAAACCGTTCCGGGGGCAGGGCAATGCCTGCTTCTTCGAGCAACAATTTAGCTTCGCTGTCACTGAGAGCTAGTTTCACGCTAGGTGGGGCCAAATCACGCCATCCTTTCACTTGTACCGTCTTGAGGTAGTTTCAATATAAAAATTAAACATATACCCAGTGCTCAAAAGAGGTCAAGTTTTATGCGTAATGGATGATAAATAATTAGAAACCATCTCACCAGCGCTAAATCGGTTAAGTTCCCAATAACTTGAGCGATCTTTGATTTGACGGTTTTCCCTTTCCAGACGCATACCGGGCGCCACCAAAGGCAACGTCAGCCGGTGTGTTTATGACACGGCCCGGCGGTATCAGCCCCGGCTTTACCCCGATGTTCATTTGTGATATAAAAAATGATTCACATACCGAATAATCATTTAAAATTACAAGGAATGCTTTCACAATGCAGATCGGGATAGGATATGATGTTCATCGACTGGTGACAGGGCGCCCACTGATTCTCGGTGGTGCAAAAATTCCCTTTGAAAAGGGCTTGCAGGGGCACTCGGATGCAGATGTGCTGGTACATGCGGTTTGTGATGCCTTGCTGGGATCGGTCGGACTGGGAGACATCGGTCAGCATTTTCCAGATACAGATCCCCAGTATAAAGATATATCCAGTTTGAAGCTACTGGCCCGCACCAGTGCCATGGTTCGTCGACAGGGTTTTGCCGTTCAAAATATCGACACCATCGTTTTTGCCGAAGCCCCCCAAATAGGTCCCTATCGCGAAACCATGCAGAAAAACCTTGCCCGGGCCGTTGAAGTTGCCCCCAGTTGCATTAATATTAAAGCCACGACCACCGAAGGACTTGGTCCCATCGGCAGGGGCGAAGGTATCGGCGCCATGAGTGTGGTGCTGGTCGCTTAACCTGAGCAGGATATTAATGGCTTACCCCAATTTCAACAGTTAAGCCGAATCAGTCCGGCTTAAAAAAGGTTTCAGGTGTCAGCTGTCAGGATAGTAAATTCAGAATTGCAGCCTGACACCTGAAACCTTGACCATTGATTTTCTGCCGTTCAAAAATCAAAATATTCCAGATAGTTATTGTGTTCAATTAAGGGGACACCTGAAGATGTCCGATTTTGAGCTAATCTCCGATTTTGAGCCCACCGGCGACCAGCCCCAGGCAATTGAAAAGCTGGCCGCTAATTTACTGGCCGGAAAGCGTCAAAATATTCTGCTGGGGGTCACGGGTTCCGGCAAAACCTTTACGATGGCCCATGTTATCGCCAAGGTCAACAAACCAACGCTGGTTCTGGCCCCGAACAAAACCCTGGCAGCCCAGCTTTATAATGAATTCAAACAGCTGTTTCCGAACAATGCCGTTGAGTACTTCGTAAGTTACTACGATTACTATCAACCGGAAGCCTACATCCCATCCAGTGACACCTACATTCAAAAAGATTCGTCCATCAACGAAATGATCGACAAATTGCGGCATTCCGCCACCCGTTCGGTGCTGTCCCGCAGAGATATCATCGTCGTTGCAAGTGTCTCCTGTATTTTCGGCCTGGGTGCCCCCGAAGATTACCTGGGCATGCGGGTTGATGTTAAGGTCGACATGGAAATCGGACGGGATGCATTTCTTTTCAAACTGGTTGCCATGCAGTATGAGCGTAACGACATCGATTTCCACCGGGGCGTGTTCAGGGTCAGAGGTGACCGGGTGGAAGTTTTCCCGGCTTACGAGGAAAACATCGCCGTCCGGATCGATTTTTTCGGCGACCAGGTTGAGCAGATTTCAGAAATAGATCCGTTGCGCGGCTCGGTATCCAAACGGTTGCAACAGGCCACCATCTTTCCAGCCAGCCATTATGTTACCCAGAAGACCACCCTCAAAAAAGCCATGGCATCCATCATCGAAGAACTCAAGGAACGGATGGATCATTTTCGCAGGGAAGACAAACTGATTGAAGTCCAGCGTATCGAAGAACGCACCCAATTTGACCTGGAAATGATCCAGGAACTCGGTTATTGCAACGGAATTGAGAATTACTCCCGCCACTTGACCGGGCGCAAACCAGGGCAACCGCCGCCAACCCTGCTGGACTATTTCCCGCCCGATTTTCTGATGTTCATCGATGAGAGTCATATAGCGGTGCCGCAGTTACGCGGGATGTACCGGGGGGATCGATCGCGCAAACAAACCCTGGTGGAATATGGATTTCGTCTGCCATCAGCTCTGGATAACCGTCCGCTGCGGTTTGAAGAAAGTGAGGCACGCATACACCAGGTCACCTATGTTTCGGCCACCCCGGCCGAATATGAACTCTCGCAAGCACGAGAGTCGCTGGTCGAACTGATTGTCAGACCGACCGGCTTGATTGATCCGCTCATCGATGTTCGCAGCGCAAAGAATCAGGTCGACGATCTGCTTGAAGAGATAGCCATCCATCAGCAGCGCAATGCGAGGGTCCTGGTCACCACCCTGACGAAACGCATGGCAGAGGACCTCACCGAATACTACTCGGATCTGGGAATCAAAGTTCGCTATCTCCACTCCGACATCAACACCCTCGAACGCATGGACATCATCAGAGATCTGAGAGTGGGCGAATTCGATGTGCTTGTGGGGATCAATCTGCTGCGTGAAGGTCTGGATATCCCTGAAGTCGCCCTGGTGGCCATCTTGGACGCCGATAAAGAAGGCTTTCTGCGTTCGGCCCGATCATTAATTCAAACTTGCGGTCGTGCAGCCCGAAACGCGGGGGGCAAAGTTATCATGTATGCGGATGTCGTCACCCAGTCGATGCAGCAATGCATTGATGAAACCGATCGCCGCCGAAAAATTCAGCAGGCCTATAATCAACGCCACGGCATTACACCCGAAACCATTCAAAAAGACATTACCCGGATTTTTGAATTTGAAACCGAAGCGGAAGCGCCCGCCGTCGACCATGTTGCGGAGGCCATTGAAACATATAAAACGCTGGATGATATTGATTCCGCAGTAAAAGACCTTGAAAAAAAGATGCTTGCGGCAGCTAAAAATTTAGAATTTGAAAAGGCCGCCGATCTTAGGGATCAGATCAAGGCACTGCAACGGTTGATCGTACTGGAGGTTTAGGCAAAATAACCCGACTGAATATCGAACCGTTAAAGGACGAACGTCGAACATCAAACATCCAACATCGAACGTTGAATGAGCAGAGCTGAAAAACAGAAATCGTAAACCGAAGAAACACAATTGAGAAGCGAATTAACATCCTTATTCGATGTTGAACGTTGGACGTTCGATGTTCAAACACAATCCCATATGATTAAATCCAATCATGAACCCCAAAAATGACCTTATATCCAAGCTAGATCGCGTCACCGGCGAGCCCGGTGTCTACCTGATGAAAGATGCATCCGGTGCGGTGATTTATATCGGCAAAGCCAGGAATTTAAAGAAACGACTGTCGTCCTATTTCAAAAATTCCGGCCGCCAGGATATAAAAGCCGGTATCCTGGTGGCCAAGGTAGATGATTTCGAGACCGTCATCACCGGAACCGAAAAAGAAGCACTGATTCTCGAATCCAACCTGATAAAAAAACACAAGCCACGTTACAATGTCATCCTGAAAGATGACAAACGCTATCCGTCGCTAAGGATCGATCTTACGGAAAAATACCCGAATTTTTCAATTGTCAGAAAAATCGGCGTTGATGATGCCAAGTATTTCGGCCCCTTTGCATCCGCCCATGCCGTTCGCGAAACCCTGCGCACCATCAACAAGACCTTTAAACTGCGCAAGTGCAAAGCCAAGGATTTTAAAACCCGAGCCCGCCCCTGTCTCCACTGCCAGATGGAAGGGTGCTTGGCACCGTGCTGTCTTGATGTCGATCCGGCCGTCTACCAGGAGCAGGTAAATGAAGCGATTATGTTTTTACAGGGCCGAACTCCGGACCTGATTCGCAAGGTAAAAAAACAGATGAACGCTGCTGCCCAGGTTCATGAATTCGAGAAAGCAGCCCGGTTGAGAGATAAGATCTTCTCCCTGGAACGAACCATCGAAAAACAAATTGCCGTCACCACCGACTTCAAGGATCGTGATGTCTTTGCCCTGGCCCGATCGCCGGAATTTTCGGTAATAACGGTTATCACTGTACGCAATGGATTTCTCACGGCAACCCGCCACTATGAGTTTTGCGAGACCATATCCACGGAAGACGAAATGCTGGCCGCCTTTATTCGGCAGTATTACGAACGCCATCCGTTTGTGCCGGATGAATTGCTGACTTCCGTCAAATTAAGTGATACCGATTTGATAGAGGAATGGCTGCGGGAGATCAAAAAGAAAAAGACCCCTATCAATCACCCCCAACGCGGCGAAAAAGCACGCCTGGTAAATTTAGCCGTCCACAATGCCGAAAATGAATTACAAAATGTCATTGCCTCACATTCGGCTGAATTGGATCTGCTGCTGCGACTTCAGAAAAAACTTCGGCTGAGTCAACTACCGTCTCGAATCGAATGCGTTGACAACTCCAATATTTCCGGGACCGAACCCGTTGCGGCGGTGGTTGTATTCGAAAGCGCCCGTCCCCACAAAAGTCACTATCGCAAGTACCGGATTAAGACCGTCAGCGAACATGACGACTATGCTTATATGGCTGAAGTCCTGAAGCGCCGGTTTGGCAAAGGTGCCGATTCGAAGCCATATCCGGACCTTTTAATGGTGGATGGCGGCAAAGGGCAGCTTAACATCGCACAGACAGTTATCAGGGATCTGGGACTTGATGGAAAATTTGACATCATTGGCATCGCCAAAAAGGATGAGCACAGGGGGGAGAGCCGGGACAAGATCTTTAAGCCGGGCAGATCCAATCCCCTGAATTTCGGCAGGGAAGGGGAGCTACTGCTGCTATTGCAGCGTATCCGGGACGAAGCCCACCGCTTTGCGGTCACCTTTCATCGCAAACGGCGCACACAAAAATCGCTGCGATCCGTTCTGGACACAATTCCGGGTGTCGGTGCCAAAAGAAAGGCGGCGTTGTTGAACCGATTCGGGACCATAAAAAATATCCGGACAGCTGATGCCGATGAGATCCGTGCACTGCCCGGATTCAATCGCAGGGTCGCACAAGCGGTTCTGAAAGCGCTTTCAAAGTGAAAGGTTCAGGGTTCTGCGTTCAGGTTTTTGATTCAAAAGCGAATAACGAATAACGAATATTGAATCTAGAATGTCGAAGGAATGATTATTGTCGATTTTTACAACAGAAAAGACAGAGCGAAGCGATCCCATCCTTCGACATTCAATATTCGAAATTCTGCTGTTCTACGGTTCGCTTTTAACTGAACCCCATTAGCCCAGCGTCTTCAAAAGATCCTTGAGCTCTTGAACGGCATCGGCCGATTTTTGAAGTGCCTGCTTTTCTTCGTCGGTCAGCGTGATTTCAATGATCTGTTCAATTCCTTTGGCACCCAGCTTCACCGGGACACCGATAAACAGATCCTGCTGGCCGTATTCGCCCTGCAGATAGGCGGCACAGGGCAGGATTTTCTTTTTGTCTTTCAGGATGGACTCAGCCATTTCCACCGCAGCGGATGCCGGTGCATAATAGGCGCTGCCGGTCTTTAAAAGCCCCACGATCTCGGCACCCCCGTTGCGGGTCCTTTCCACGAGGGCATCGATGCGATCCTGGGCCATCAGTTCAGTAATTGGAATCCCGGCAACGGTTGAGTAGCGGGGTAGCGGCACCATGGTATCTCCGTGGCCACCCAGCACGAAGGCATGGGTGTTTTCAACGGACACGTCCAGCTCCATGGAGATAAATGTTCTAAAGCGCGCCGAATCCAACACACCGGCCATACCCAGGACTCTCTCTTTGGGGAAACCGGATGCATCAAAAGCCACGTGGCACATGGCATCCAGCGGGTTGCTGACAATAATGAGAATCGCTTCCGGAGAACGTGCGGCCACTTCTTTGGTGACCGATTTTACAATGCCGGCGTTGGTGCTGATAAGATCATCACGGCTCATCCCCGGTTTTCTGGGTATGCCGGCGGTGATGATGACGATATCGGATCCGGTGGTCTCATCATAGCTGTTCGAACCTGTGAGATGGCAGTCATGCTTTTCTACGGGGGCTGCTTCGTTCAAATCCAGCGCCTTGCCCTGGGGGACGCCCTCGACGATATCCACCAAAACCACATCACACAGTTGCTTCTCTGCCAGTCGTTGGGCGGCAGTCGCACCAACATTTCCGGCACCAATGACGGTAACTTTTTTGTCCATTTTTTTTCCTCCCTTGTGTACGAGTCAAGACACCTTATCCGTTTGCAAAAAGCCACAAATTCGAACGAATTGTTACAAAACTACTGATTGACTGATGGCAATCGGTGGCGCCGTTTCTTGATTGCGCCATAATTCATAGGGGTTCGTGTCAATTCGTAGCTGCCCCTTTTTGGAAAAGATCCGCAGCATCCTAAAAATTGTATGTCAGGGGGTTAGAAAAAGAGAACGATTGTTAACACAAATTATTGGATTGTCAACCTAATTTAATCGATCGGCACTTGTTGACAGGTGCTAGCAAAATAGTATAATTATTTCTAGATTACACAAGATTTATTATTTGTCTTTCGGACCTGGTTTGATTGTGATATTATAAAAAGTTGGATTTTCAAAGAGTTAATTCAGATGGCGATAGTTAATCTAAAGAAAAGACAAATCGAGTGTAAAATCGTATATTACGGACCCGGTCGGTGCGGCAAAACGACTAACCTCGAATATATTCACAAAGCTTTTAAAAATCAAGTCAAAGGGGATATGGTCTCTATCAACACGGATGGTGACCGCACCCTCTTTTTTGATTTTCTTCCCCTCGAGCTCGGGAAATTAAAGGGTTGTGATGTCCGCGTCCAGTTGTATACCGTACCGGGACAGGTTCGCTATGCGTCGACCCGAAAATTGGTCCTGAGGGGCGCCGATGGCGTTGTTTTTGTCGCCGATTCGCTAGAAGTCCGGCGTGAAAAAAACATGCTGGCGTTGAAAGATCTCCAACAAAACCTGAAAGAATACAATGTCAGCATTTTCAAGATTCCATTGGTTATGCAATATAACAAACGCGACCTCACCGATGCCAATATTACCCTGATGCCGCTTGAAAAAATGCAGCATGATTTAAATCGACAATTAAAGGTTCCTTCCTTTCCGGGCAGCGCCCTAAAGGGTGACGGCGTCGGCAAAACCCTTAACGCTTGCCTGAAGTTGGTACTGAAATCAATTCAAAACGAACTTAATTTGGGTGGTTAATTTCTTTTATGTCCGGTGATGTAGCATTTGCAGGCAATTTAAGCTTTTTGAATCTAGGTGAGTTGCTGCAGTTACTTGGCACAACCGGAAGTTCCGGTACCGTGGCCATACACAATGCCCAGGCTGCGCAACCCGGTTACATCTATATCGACAAAGGCAACCCGATCAATGCCGCCAACGGTTCCCGGACCGGACTCGATGCCCTGTTCTCCCTGTTCGGCTGGCTGGACGGTCAGTTCGAGTTCGTCCAGGAAAATGTCACCGTCGAAAAAACCATCACCAAAAGCCGGATGGAGATCATATTGGATGGGCTGCGCCTTCTCGATGAGGGGCAGGTTGAGGTCATTGGACCGGCTTCCGCAGGTTCAAAGCCCTCCGACACGGCTGCAAAATCGGGGTCACTGCCGTTGATCAAAGGGCCCCTGGTAGACTATTCTTATGTCGTAGATGAAGAAAGCTTCTACGATGGTGATGAAATCGTTCAAGAAGGCAATCACGGAAACTGGATCTGGGTCATTCTGGAGGGCATCGCCGAAATCGTTAAGGAGACCCCTAAAGGCACGCTATCGATGCTCAGAATTGGCGATGGCGCATTTTTAGGCAGCGTCGCTTCGCTCTTGCAGGCTGATAATGTTCGCAGTGCCACGGTTACTGCGGCCGGAAACATTCAGCTGGGCATGCTGGACTCACAACTGATGACCAGTGAGCTGGCCGCTCAATCAATTGATTACAGGGAATTTGTCAGAGCCCTGGACATTCGATTGAAGCATGTTACCAGCATGGCCGTGGATATTTATGTCGGAGAAAAAAACACCGCCGGTCTCATCGAGGGTAAAAAGCCGCTGATCAAGCAAGGCCAGGGGGAAGAGCGCCTGTTCAGAATTACTTCCGGTGATGCCATTGTCGCCCGGGAAACCGACAGCGGTATTGTACCGCTGGCCCACCTTAAGAAAGGTGATTTTTTCGGGCATGTACCGTTTCTGGATATGGGCAATGAACCGCAGGCGGCATCGGTTTTTGCATCGCCAAACCTTAAATTAGCTGCCTTAGATCCCGTGGCCCTGCAAAAAGAGCATGAAAAGCTTTCGTCGACCCTGCAAAACATTTTGGCACACCTGGCAACCAGTATTTCCGTGACCACGCTGATTGCGTGTGATTATTATAAAAAATCGCTGGCGGCTTAAGGTCGCCCTTACCAACCGGGCATCAAGACATCCGGTGGCAATATCAACCCCATAGAGGTCGTTTTACAATTCTAATTCCCACAAAAAAAGAAAAAGCCATGACTTCTGAAAACAAAAGAAAACACGAGCGTATCAAGTCCCTTAATCTGTCTTATATTTGTCTGGACGAAGATGAGAATATTATCAAACAGGGCATGGGACGAACACTGAACATCTCCGAATCCGGTATCTTACTGGAAACCCATTTTCCGATTGAACCCAATCACCTTATCCAGCTGACGATTAGCCTGGAAGAGGATCTGCTGGATCTGAAGGGGAAGCCGGTTCATGTCCGCTCCAGCGACGAAGGCAAATATGAAATCGGGATTCAGTTTATTGAACTGGATCAGGTCGCTTCCAAACTGTTAAAAAAATTCATCAGCAGCGGCGGGGTCCCGCAAGCGCCACCTGCATCCGATAGCGAATAATTGACATTAGACCAAAAAGGGGACATTGCGAAATGAGAACGCCTGTCAGCGAAACTAATTTTGAAGATTTGAATCTGCTCAAGAGGGGTAAGGTAAGAGACGTATACGATCTTGGCGACAACCTGTTGATGGTGGCCACCGACCGTATATCAGCATTTGACGTGGTCATGCCGGATCCAATTCCGGACAAGGGCATTATTTTAACTCAAATTTCGCTGTACTGGTTTGAAATCATGAGACCAATCATTGAACACCATGTGATTTCCGCCGATGTTGATGAGTACCCCAGTGCCTGCCGACCATACGCCGAAACCCTTCGCGGGCGCAGTATGCTGGTTAGAAAAACACAACCGTTGCCGATCGAATGCGTGGTCAGGGGCTACATTTCCGGTTCAGGCTGGAAGTCCTACCAAGAATCAAGCAGCGTTTGCGGGATTCCCCTGGCACCGGGGCTACAGGAGTCCGATCGACTTCCGGAACCTATCTTTACCCCGTCGACCAAAGAAGAACTGGGTGCTCACGATATCAATATCGATTTTGAAGAAACCGTGAAAAGAATTGGAAAGGAGCGGGCGTCCCAGGTAAGGGATTTAAGCCTTGCCATCTATAAAAGGGGCGCTGAAATGGCCGCTGAAAAGAATATCATCATTGCCGATACCAAATTCGAATTTGGCCTGGTCGGCGATGACCTCATTCTTATCGACGAAGTACTAACACCGGATTCTTCGCGCTTCTGGCCCAAGCAGACCTATCAGCCGGGCGGTGCCCAGCAGAGCTTCGACAAACAATATGTAAGAGATCATCTGATATCCATTAATTACAACAAGCAACCACCGGGACCCAGGCTGCCTGATGATATTATACGCAACACCCGCAAAAAATATCTGGAGGCACTCATCCAGCTCAGCGGTGACAGTCACGGGCTGGAATGATCATTTTAGCAAAGCTGGTCCGTTAAATTCATTTCCGAATTTAATTGATCCGTTTTATATTAAAGTTTCAGAAGACAGATGACAGAAAACAGAGGACAGATGTTAATTCAGAATTGTCAGCTCTGTTTGTTTACATAGGGCTCTGACTCTATAGAAAGGTCATCCGACCTCT
>JAFDCJ010000538.1 GCA_019312835.1 Deltaproteobacteria bacterium | reverse complement strand
CGATTTATGCGGCGGACACGGCCGCCACAGTTTAGAGCTCAGCAGTCGGGGCTTCACTGCCTGCACCCTCTTTGATTATTCGCGAACATTGATTGAAATCGCCAGGGCAAAAGCCGGCCGGGATGATTTAAAAATTGATTTTATCTGTGGCGATGCCCGCGATATCAACATGCCCGCCAATACCTATGACCATGTCATCATTATGGGAAACTCCCTGGGGTACATCCGCGAAAAGGGATCCGATTCCCAAATCCTGAAGGAATCCTTTCGGGTGCTGAAACCCGGCGGCTGGATACTGGTGGATGTCGCCGACGGAGCGGCGGTTATGGCTTCTTTCAAACCCAGTGCCTGGCATGAAATCGGCGAGGAAACCATCGTCTGCCGACAGCGCGAAATTCAGGGGCAAGTGGTTTGCGCCCGTGAAATCGTTATGAACAAATCCCGGGGGCTGATCCGCGATCGGACCTATTCGATTCGACTTTATGATGCCGGCCGCCTGTCGGTATTATTGCAAGGCGCCGGGTTCACCCGCATCGAAGTTCACGCTGATTTTTCGCCCCATGATGCCGATGACGATTATGGATTCATGAACAACCGATTGATGATTTGCGGTCAGAAAAGATAGCTCAGGTCTCACAGGCAGATTCGCTAAATAAATGTACGGGTCAACCGCTGCGGGATGTCCAGCACGAAAACAAATGGTTTGGGTCAATTTCTTTTGCAAAAAAAGAAAGGATTTAGCCATGATTATCCAGAGTATCGCAGGATTATTGGTTTTCGCCGGCATTGCATGGTGCCTGAGTGAAAACCGCCGAAAAGCCAGCCTGAAGATTGCCGTCGTCGGCATCGGCATCCAGCTGGTGGTTGGCCTCATACTTTTAAAACTACCGGTATTCAGAGAATTTTTCCTGTTTTTGAATCGAATGGTGCTGTTTTTGCAGGATGCGACCACCGCAGGGACATCTTTTGTCTTTGGATACCTGGGCGGGGCGGATTTACCTTTTAAGGAGCCGTTTCCCGGCGCAAGCTTCATTTTGGCCTTCAGAGCGCTTCCGCTGGTGCTTCTGATGAGCGCGCTGTCGGCGCTGCTGTTTTACTGGAAGATTTTACCGGTCGTCGTCAGAGCGTTCTCCTGGGCTTTGCAGAAAACCATGGGGGTAGGGGGCGCTGAGGGGCTCGGTGTTTCGGCCAACATATTTGTTGGAATGGTGGAATCGCCGCTCTTTATCCGACCGTATCTAAAGGACATGACCCGCAGTGAGATTTTTACACTGATGACCTGCGGTATGGCCACTATCGCCGGGACCGTTATGGTGCTGTATGCAAGTATTTTAAGCGATAAGATTACAGACGTTATGGGACATATTCTAACCGCTTCGATTATCAGTGTGCCGGCCGCGATTACCATTGCCAAAATCATGGTGCCGGAAACCGGAGCGCCCACCACGGGAAAATTAACTGCAGCGGAACCCGCCTCGAGTTCGATGGATGCCGTCACCAAGGGGACCCTTCAGGGAGTTGAATTGCTGATTAACATCATCGCCATGCTGGTGGTACTGGTGGCGCTGGTCTATCTTGCGAATTTGATCCTGGGGCTTTTGCCGAATTTCGGCGGTGAGCCCGTCACGTTGCAGAGAGTGCTGGGGATTGTCATGGCGCCGGTTGTCTGGCTGATGGGCATCCCCTGGCATGAGACCGCTACTGCCGGCACCTTGATGGGGACCAAGACGATTCTGAACGAATTGCTGGCGTATATCGATCTGAGTCGTCTGCCGCCGGATGCATTGAGCCCCCGCAGTCTGTTGATCATGACCTATGCCATGTGCGGCTTTGCCAATCCGGGCAGCCTCGGGATCATGATCGGTGGAATGGGCACAATGGCCCCCTCTCGCCGCAATGAGATCGTGGCATTGGGCGTGAGATCGATCATTGCCGGCACCCTGGCGACTTGCATGACCGGTGCGGTGGTCGGAATCATCGGTTAGCCGCTTTATTTCTCATGCAAAGCATTACTACTTAAATAAAAAAATCTTTGCGCCCTGGCGTCTTTGTGTGAGGCCAGAAGCTGATGTTCACTTCGCACACTTTCAGCCTTGGAACCGAATCCGAGAGTTGAAACCCATTTTAAAGATTTTCAAATGAGCTGGATTCGAAGTTGACAGAAACCGTTTAATTCATTACCTTAACGGTAATAAAAATGAAAAATATCCAAGAATAATTCGTAAATACAGGGAGGAACACTGATGGCAGATATGCAAGTATATGAATGTGCGAGTTGCGGGAACACCACCGAAGTCGGAGCCGATCAAACAAAACCACCTGAATGCTGTGGCAACGCCATGAAGCCGGCTGAAGATTTGAAAGCCTGTGGGCTCAGTACGACCGCGGAGCATTCCCGCTTCGATGATTTCGATGAACCGTGTGATGACGGACGCGCCGGATAACTTTCTGTAAGCGGCCGATCTTAAAACTTAACGCTACAGTTTTTCACCGTCATCTGTTCGTATGCAAAACTCATCACAAGCATGCTTGATTGCTTGGGGTGAGTTTTTTATTTCCCCGTTGCCACCGTGCACCTTTTATATCGTTAAAATTCCTGAAGTGTAAGGTCGCTGCGCAATCAAAGGGGAGAGCCGATTGCGAAACTCTATTCCCACTGGTTTGCCTGGCCGGCGTTTCATCCGCAAACAAAAGATTCAATTTCAAAGATTCGATTTCCTGTCGACCATTCAGCTCAAGTCTATATAACGCTCTGTCATGCGAATAATCCGGTATTCCAGCGCAAAGGCCTGTTCCCGTAAAAATGGGACGGGAATCCAGGCGTCTTTAAGCTGTCAGCCTGTCAGCACAGATGTGACGTCGCATTATGCCGCTTTTTATAGGGCATGACACTTGATGATCTGCATCTGTTGAATTCGTTTCAAATGAATTTCTTCGGCGGGTTATTCTATTGACATGCAAATTTGCCCAAGATAAACAAAACTATCCAGGTGGGGATTTTCCTAACTTAAATACAATTTTGCTTTTAGCAGTCTCAGGCCGATTTCAGAGGAATTGCTTATGAACCTGTCGAACATCATCAAACCTCATGCCCAGCAAAATCCAGACGAAACGGCGATTATTTTTGAAGAACACCGGATTACCTATGGTGAACTCGATCGGCTTATCAATCGGGCTGCCGGTGGACTGCTCGAGCTGGGGTTGAAGCGCGG
>JAFDCJ010000537.1 GCA_019312835.1 Deltaproteobacteria bacterium | reverse complement strand
TGAAATCGACCTGACCGAATGGGATCTGGTAATGGCGGTTAATGTCAAAGGTGCCTTTTTGACGGCCAGAGCGGTCTTTCCCAGCATGAAGAGGCAAGGTTACGGTAAAATTGTCAATCTGGCCTCCGAGGTCTTCTTTACCGGCTCCCATGGATTTGCCCATTATGTATCTTCCAAGGGCGGGATTATTGGCCTTACCCGGGCTTTGGCGGTTGAATTGGGCCCGTACAATATCTGCATCAATTGCGTGGCGCCCGGCTTTACGGACACCGAAGCCAGCAGAGGTCTGGCCGACGTAGATAAGTATGATACGTCCAAAACACCGCTTCGCCGGCTTGAGAAGCCGGAGGATTTAACGGGTGCCGCCGTTTTTCTGGCTTCAGCTGAAAGCGATTTCATAACCGGCCAAACCCTGCTGGTGGACGGCGGACGGGCCATGCACTGACAATAGGTCCAAGAAAAAAGGCACAGGACTCGCGAAACTGACGAAAACCTTTTGTTGCCCTGTACCGCGGGCCTCACACATGGTGACACCATGACCGTAAAATTCATTCAATACTGGGATGTGCTTTCCGAGAGGGGGGACGAATTTAGCAAATTTATAGCGAAGAACTACATCCCCGAAATCAATGAAACAGGATACCTCAAAATTGTCGGTTCCTGGCATGTCGCCTCGGGCGAGGGGCCCTACTTCATCATGGAAGGCGTGGCGGACTCGGTAAAAGATGTCCATGGTCTGCTGCAGCTGGATGAATTCAAGAAACTCAGTCACCTTTTGCATTTCTTGATCACAAACTACAAAAGCAAGCTTCTCGTCCCCGCCGGCCCCATCGAGGGGGTCGTTCCCGAAGATAAAAATTATCGTTTCAACCATCACTATAATGTCATCTACGATAAAATTGATGACTATATTGCGTTTATGAAAGACGAGCACCTTCCCATCATGGAGGAGCTGGGTGTCAAAATGATCGGCGCCTGGTATGTGGCCATCGGCCCAGGCCCCAATATGGTCGTTGAGGGCGCCTGTCCCGGCGTTAAACTCATTATGGACGCCATCGGCAGTGAGCGCTATCGTCGACTCACGGAGAAGCTGCTGACAATGGTCGACGGATTCGGCAGCAAGATTATGGTTGATTCCGGAGTCCTGCATTGAAGGAGAAAAAATGCCAGTCAAACTGGTTCAATACTGGAATATTCTGCATGCCGCCAAATCGGATTTCGATGCCTATTTCACCCAGGAATATGTGCCCCGCATCAACGAAACCGGTTTCATGAAGATGGTTGGCTCCTGGCATGTCGCCTCAGGTGAAGGTCCTTATTTCATCACCGAAGGTATTGCTGCAACCGTAACCGACGTGGAAAGTCTGATCATGGCGCCGATCTTCCTCGATCTTCGTAACCGCCTTTTGCAGCTTGTACGGGATTACCAGTCCAAACTCCTGGTCCCGGTTGAATCGATGGATCCCGACATACCGGAGGTGGAGCACGGATATAAATTTAACCAGCACTTTAATATCAATCCTGCAGATTTTTATGCGTTTCTGGCCTTTGAAGAGCAGGTTCACCTTCCGCAAATGAAACACTTTGGCCTTACGCTCGTAGGTGGGTGGAATGTAGCGGTGGGCGCCACCCCATATATCATAGATGAAACACGGGCCGATAATCTGGCAACGATCGGTGAAATGCTGGAAAACCCGGCCTACCAGCAGTTGACCTTGAAACTGCTCCAGTTAGTCTCCAATTACGGCTGTAAAATTCTCGTACCTTCCGGACATATCAACAGCTGACCGCGGCCGTTAAGCAATATAGGTGTATGGGCGAATTAACACGCACAACTGGCAGCGTTTGAAACCTGCACAGGAGACCCATGAGCACACTCACCGGTAAGCTTCTCAGGATTAAGCTCAACGACGCCACCTACGGGGAAGAAGAAATTCCCCAGCGCCACACCACCCGCTTCATTTCAGCCAGGGGAGTGGGCGCGATTTATCTCTACGACGAGCTGGCGCCTGGTGTAGATCCGCTTTCCCCCGCAAACAAACTGCTGCTGCTAATCGGAGCCCTGGGCGGCACCGGTCTTCAGGGATTTTCAAAATGGGCAGTGATGTCTAAAAGCCCTTTGACCGGTACCATTTTCCGCTCCATCTCGGGTGGAAATTTCGGGGTGTGGATGAAACATGCCGGATACGACCTTATCATCCTGGAAGGCAAGGCAGCGGCCCCGATGTATATTCACATTGACACAAGCGGCGTCCATTTTCTGGATGCGTCCGATCTCTGGGGACTGGACTACCGCCAGTTGCAGGCGCAGCTGAGAGAAAAACACGGCGACCGCACCGAATCGGCCAGCATTGGCCCCGCAGGTGAAAACCTGATCCGCTATGCGGTCATCCACTCCGGCGAACGCACGGCTTCCCGTGGCGGCATGGGAACAGTGATGGGCTCCAAGAACCTGAAGGCCGTGTCGATCAATGTCCCGACTAAAAAACCGTCCCCGTTTGACCCCGCAGCCTATAAGGAGTTGATCAAAATCCAGGTAGGCATTTTAAAGGAGCACCCTCGTAAACAGACCATGACAACTCTGGGAACACCGTACATCACCAAAATCGTGAACATGATGGGAATTCTGCCCACAAAAAACTACCAGGAAGGGAGCATCGCAACCATCGAGGACTTATCCGGAGACCAATTCTTGAAATTAAAAAAAGCCCGAGCCGGGTGTTATTCCTGTATGACCCGCTGCGGCGGTATGCGAGAGGTCATGCAAGGACCTTTCGGGGGCTCCCAGATCGACGGTCCGGAGTACGAAACCATTTTTGCATTCGGCCCGCTGGTTGGTCTCTCCGACCGGCAGTTCGTCATCGATGCCAACGCCCTATGCGACGCTTACGGTATCGATACGATCAGTACGGGGGTTTGTATTGCCTTTGCCTGCGAATTGTTCGCCCGGGGCATTATTTCATCTGCCGATGCCGACGGTCTGAAACTCACCTGGGGCAATCAAGAGGCGCTTTTTTCTTTGATTGAAAAAATCGGCAAAAGAGAGGGCTTCGGCCGTCTACTGGGCGAAGGGGTCAAAAGGGCCGCTGAGCAGCTGGGCAGCGGGGCCGCCGCTGTAGCCATGCATATCAAAGGATTGGAGCTTCCGGGATATGAGCCGCGCGGCGTCAAGGGCTATGCCCTCAGCATGGCCACTTCAAACATCGGCGGCAGCCACATGTACGGCCGTCCCCGGGAGGAATTTTCAGGCCAGGCAGATCCTCTGGTTGAAACCGGCAAAGGCGATTTAATTGCCCGGGTACAAAAGGAGCAGGCCCTCGAGGATTCCCTTATCGCCTGCACCTTCGGCAATACGGGATTGGACGCCGCCATGTATGCCCGGCTACTGCTGGCCGCCACAGGCATCAACGATTTCGGGAATGACGCGAATTTGCTTGATATCGGAGAACGCATCGTCTGTATCGAGAGGTGTTTCAACGTCCGCGAGGGATTCGATCGCAAAGACGACACCCTGCCCAAACGCATGCGCCAAGAACCCCTGCAGCAGGCCGGACCAGCCACCAATCAGATGGTCAGCCATCTGGAGCATTTGCTGGACGAATATTACCAGGCCCTCGGTTACACTGCCGACGGCATACCCGGCATCAAGCGGCTGCAAGAACTGGATCTGCCTGAGGCAGTTGAAGATATAAAAACACACACACCACCCAGCGATTCGATATCGCCGGGCAGAAACGATCAGTCATAGCTGCACCGGCATCTTTCAGGGGTTTTAGCAAATCCTATGCCCCGGAAACGTTTGGAATCTTTTTCCGATCACATGCCGGTAGCCGGCAATTTAAATGTGTCAACTCACAGAAAGGAGGTTAACATGAAAATGTATGATGTTGTCCCCGGTTTGGAGTTCGACCCCGAAAGGGATTTCGAACAATCACCGGCCTGGTTTTTGGACGGCACCCATTCCGTGCCGCCGTGGACGCCGATGTTCGGTTGGTTCTGGATAAATTTCTGTCGACACGGTATGCAGTACGGGGCCGAGAAATTGAGCCTGCCGACGGTAAAAGGCTGGGACTGGCGATTTATGAATGGAGGGGGTTATTTGACCCTGCTCCTGGTAAAATCGGAAGAGGAAAAGCAGCGCAGAGAGGAACGGTTTCGCAAGGCAATTTTGCCTTTCATACAGGATTATGACGGTTTGTGGAACGGTTTTGTCGATGAGATTTTAGGCCGCTATAAGAGCCTCAAAGCCCTTAATCTGGATGAAGCCACCAACATAGAACTGCTGGACAATTTTGAAGAAACCATAAACACCTGCCGCCGCATGTGGGAAATTCACATGTATATGATGTACGGTACCTACACGGCCTATATTCTTTTTGAAAACATGTGTCGGGAGCTGGCCGCTATCGATGACACTTCCCCGCTTTTCCACAATCTGGTCTCCGGCTTTGACAACAAGGTCTTCCAGGTCGATCGGCGCCTGTGGGAATGTTCCAAGCGGGCCCAGAAAGATGGGCTGGCGGATGTATTCCTCCAAAATGAGCCCACCGATATCGCGACTGCGCTTGCCTCAACGGAAAAGGGCAAAGCATTTCTGAAGGATTTTATGGATTTTATGAATGAAGATGGCTGGCGTATGCAACGTATGTCGGAAATAAATCTGCCCACCTGGGTGGAGGACCACACCCCGGCCCTCGGGAACGTCAAACAGTTTCTCTTAAAAGGCGGGAGTTTTAATCTCGACGAGGAGCGTAAACAGATTGCGGAACAACGGGAAGCAGCCGAAAAAGATGTGCTCGCCAAAGTTCCCCAGGAGCAACGGGGTTGGTTCGAGCAATTGATGCGGCTGGCCCAAAAAAGTGGTGTTTTCAGCGAAGAACACGACCATTACCTAGATCTGTATACCCATGCTATGATGCGGCGCAGCGCCCTTGGCCTGGGTAAACGGTGGACCCAGGAAGGGACTATCGATGATCCTGAAGACATGTTTTTCTTAATACCCGACGAGGTCCGGCGGGCCGGAATCAATCCCGACCAGTTTGACCTGCGCTACATCGTAGAGCGCCGCAAGGCGGAGTGGGAAGAATGGCAAAAGACGCCCAATCCGCCTGCGATGTTAAAGGAAGGATTCGATCTGGATCAGGCCATGGGCGTATTGGTACAGTCCAATGATCCCATTGCCCTCAAGGTGGTTGTCGGCGCCATGCCGGAGGTGCGCCCTGAACTCAAAGCCGATCTTTACGGAACCTGCGGGTCTCCCGGCATGGCCGAAGGTCCAGCGCGGGTTATCATGACCGAAGATGAACTTCACCTGGTAGAGGAGGGGGACATCCTGGTGGCGGCCACCACATCGCCCAGCTGGACGCCCATTTTCTCCATGATCAAGGGGGTGATCGTGGATCGTGGCGCCAGTCTTTCCCATGCCGCCATTGTCGTCCGGGAGTACGGTATCCCGGTGGTCATGAACGTCTTCGAAGGCACCCAGAAGATCAAATCCGGCCAAAGGGTTAAAGTGGATGCCAATCTAGGGACCGTTTACATTCTGGATAAATAACAGTTAACCCACGGAGAGGAGAGCCCCCTGAAGACAATAGCGGGGCTCTCATTTCCGTTAGAAAAAGGAAACGTCACCATGGCAGGAAAATGGATCTACTGGTTCGATGAGCTGCGCAGCGAACACAATGACATGGTG
>JAFDCJ010000536.1 GCA_019312835.1 Deltaproteobacteria bacterium | reverse complement strand
GCTCCTTAAGTTCGCTCAAAGAAAATGGTAATAGGTGTAAAACGGCACAGCGACCGGCCAGCGATTGGCTGACTTTCTGCAGCAGCAAAAAATTTTGGGACCCGGTCAAAACAAACTGACCGGAAATATCCCTTGAGTCGACGATAGTCTGAATATAAGAAAACAGATCCGGTGTTCGCTGAATTTCGTCGAGTATGACCTTATTCGAGAACTGGGACAGAAATCCACGCGGATCCTCTATGGCAAATGCGCGCTGATCCGGCTCCTCCAGCGATATATACTCGTAATTTGGAAACGTCTTTTTAACCAGTGTCGTTTTACCGGACTGACGGGGGCCGGTAAGCGTTACCACCGGATACTGTTTGGCAGCAGTTTTCAGCTTTTTTGCGAGCGTTCTTTTCAGCATAGTAATTTGCAAATTGAATATTGAAAATTCAATTTACAAGATTTCGACAATTTGTCAATAGCTATCTTTGCGAGCGTTTTTTCGCTCAGTAAACAAGGGACGGGGTATTCCATAAATATATAGAAGCTATCTCAAAAATGCATTTTACGCCCATTGGCTGCGTTGGGATTTGGTTTTAAATGCTCACGTACTAGCGTGTACGCTCCGCTTTAAAACCAAATCGACGCCTTGCCCTTGGACGTAAACTACAATTTTTGAGATAGCTTCTAAATAAAATACAGGTACAAGGCTCCCCTGTTAAATTCGCTGCGCTCCAATCCTACAAATTATTTAACTGGGCCGGCACGGTATAAGCTGCACCGAACCGGAAGCGCAATAAAAAAGTAATTGTAGCCAGTTATTAAATTTTCTATTCAAAACGTTTAAGCAATTCGTAAATCGCCTTGGTGCCGAAATCAAGCGCGTCGACGGGAACGCGCTCGTCGGCGGCGTGGATGGTCTGGGAGAAATTGAAATCTTGCGGCAGCGGCATGGGCAAAAAGCCGTACGTTTGAATGCCCAGTTTTGAAAAAAACCTTGCATCTGACGTGCCGCTCAATAGAAGTGGAATCGGAGTGCCCTCTGGATCGAATTCTTTCAAAATACCGGCAAGTTTATCGAAAAGCCCCATGTCCGGCTCGGCCGGCCCCGGGTCGTACTGCATCACTTCGAGTTCCACATCGTGGTCGATGATCTGGCGAAGCTCCGCCATCATGTCATCCGGTTCGTAACCCGGCAGCAGGCGGCCGTCCAGCTCCACGGATACCCGCCCGGGAATCACATTGATTTTATCGCCCCCATGCAGGACGGTGGCATTGACCGTGTTGTGCAACAGGGGATCGAAAACACGTCCTTTTTCTCCCAGCACGTTGAGCACGATGTTCGTCAGAGCCGGGGTGAGCAATTGACCGAGGATCAATCCATTGAGCCCACCCAGGGCGGTGGCCATATTCTTGAACATCAGCCGGGCGGCCGGCGTGATGTGGACCGGCAGACGCTTCTGATCCAGTCTCCCTAGCAGCCCGGCTAATTTTGCCATGGCGCCACCGCGGGCCGGCAAGGAGCCGTGCCCGGCCGGGCCCCGGACCGTGGCGTTGAGCCAGCAAACCTGTTTCTCGGCGATCATGATGGGGTAAAATTTTTTTCTGCCCACATAAAAGGAAAAGCCGCCGAATTCTCCGATGGCATAACGGATGCCGGCAAACACATCCGCATGGTTTTCAACCAGGAATCCGGCACCATAGCCGCCGAGATTTTCCTCATCGCTGACGATGGCCAGGACGACATCTCCCGGCAGCTGCGCACCTTCGACTTTGGCCCGCAGGACAGCGGCCAGCATCATCGCCACCCCGCCCTTCATATCCAGGGCACCGCGGCCCCATACGAAATCGTCCACTATTTTTCCTTCAAAGGGCGGGTGTTGCCATTGCTGATTTTCGGTTGTGACGACATCCACGTGGCCGTAGAGCAAGAGGGGAGGGGCGCTGCCATGGCCGGCCATACGGGCGATCAGGTTGGGACGCTCCGGAGCGCGAGCCAGGATGGTGGTTTTAATCCCGGCACCGGTCAGCAGCGCATTGATAAAATTTATACATTCGGCTTCGTTGCCGGGCGGGTTGGTGGTGTCAAACCGGATCAGACGCTGCAGCAGTTCGGCCGGTCGCTGATGGATAGACGATGTAACGCTTGCGGCTGCCATTACGAACCCCTTTTCTCGGCCATGTTGTCGGTCACACCGGATCAATCTTCTACTAACCTATGGGAAAACAGATTTTCAACTTTGTGACACAGAAGTCAAGTCTTCTCTTGGCGCTTTCTCAAAATGGATAATCAGTCGACGGCCGCCATCGGCCACGCGGCATTCCTAAAAAGGATTATAAAATATCTCCTGCCCACAGCATCTCACAGAAGTTCTGCCAGGGCAGCACGGTGATCTGAGACGATATTTTTCGCGGTCTTTGTTCTTTGGAAATGATAAAACTTTTACGGCATTTGTTCTCCTCAAGGAAAAGATGGAGGCCCTTAGTCCGATCGGTAACATGGGTCGAAGCTTTTACTTCAATAGCGACTTCTGCTTCGCCAAGGATCAAATCTACCTCTGAACCACTGGCCGTTCTCCAAAAGCTAATGGGAAATTCGAGTTTGCTATAGTGTCTGTATGCCCAGCATTCCTGAAGGATGAAATGTTCAAACGCTCTTCCATATTCGCTCGTCCCGGGTGCAACCGAGCGCTGCTCCAACAGGTTGGACACAATTCCCGTGTCAAAAAAGAAAAACTTGGCCGTTTCGATAAGGCGCCTTTTTTTTGCTTTCCTCCAGGGTGCAAGTTGTCGACCGATCAGGGTATCTTCCAAAATTTGATAGTACTCTCTGATTGTTTTCACCGAAACGCCGGATTCTCTTGCGGCATTGGAGTAGTTTAAAAGCATGCCGTTTGTGATTGCCGCGGAACGCAAAAATTTTGAAAAAGCGGGAAGATTTCTCGTTAAAGCCTCTACCTGAATTTCTTCTTTCAAATAGTCTTGAACGTACCCTTTTAAATCCATTTCAGCGTTTGATGCAAAGTAATGGGAGGGTATGAGACCAACATGTAGTGCCCTGTCCAAATCAAAAGACTCCAACTCCCTGGTAACGAGTGGATAGAGCTCATACCGCCAGGCCCTTCCGCCCAGAAGGCCGCTCTTTCCTCTTCTTATTTTTCTTGCACTGGAACCGCACAGGATGAATTGATATCCTTTGTTTTCAATTAGCCAGTGAATTTCATCCATAAGATTCGGTACTTTTTGAACCTCATCGATCACCACCGTCTTGGAAAACTGGGCATCCAGAATTTGCCGCAAGGAACTGGGTCTTTGACTCAGGGAGAGGAAAAGATCGTAGTCCAGCAAATCGATCCAGCAGGCTGCCGGGAATTGCTGGCGCAGCAAGGTCGTTTTCCCTGTCTTCCTGGGTCCCCACAAAAAGGCAGAGCGGTCTGTGGGCGGATCGATCCTTTGAATTCTTGGCACCATTTCTGTGTTCGACATGCGTTATATATATGATAATTTTTATGTTTAGTCAAATAGTTTGTGATAATTTATACTTAAGTATCAATTATCATATTTGGAACCAGATAGGGGCATAAATATACGGAACTACCTACAAAAATAAGGCAGACATCATTATTTCCCCCTCCCTCAATCCCTCCCGCCCCGGGGAGGGAAACTAGGACTCCTCCCCCTTGAACGGAGGTAGAATGAGGGTGGGACAGAATAGATATTTTCCTTTCCCTTAACATTGTGCATAGGACCTCAAATTTATAAACATTTACTCCAGCCATCCGAGAAAGATACCGGCGGACACCAGAGGACAGATTTGCGAAATGGTTTTTACCTGGCGGTAAACATTATCAGCCCCGACGACCTGAACGATTTTGTTGCAGTTGAGCAGCCCGCAAACCGCTGCAAGGAGTTTAACGCATTTAAATCATACCGTTTTACCTCGACTATCAGCAACGGTATCCTCTGAAATTATCAAGACTTTTTCAGAGTTTTATCTGATTTTGTCGGTCAACCTGGATGCTCGCTTTCCGGACTGAGTCCAAATTTAAAAAAACGCTTGTTTCTGAATAGCATGTCGCTTCCGGCTAAAGCTCGGGATGATGGATTCGGCATTCAGTACCAAACAGTATGAAGAGACACTGGATTGCCCTTCGATTAAGCTCAGGTTGGTGAGTCTGTCGAACCACGGTTCAATCCCGGAATGTCAAAACAGCAATAGACGTAATTTTGCCAATTACTACACAGCCTGGCTAGCGGGCATGACGAAAATTACTCCCAGACCCTTCAACTATATAAAATTATAATTCCAGTATTTTTACGGTTTTTGACTCAAGTCAAATTAATTTCTGATTAAATGGATAATAGTGTGACACACTGTGGTATTTTATCCCGATTTCTCCAGAGAGTATCTCAAAAATAGGACTTTCGTTCAATGATCACATCCCGCATTCCCCCGATACAAGTTGGTCCTGAAATTTCCCTCTGACCCTAACCTTTTAAAACAGGAGGGCTCCTAAATGGAGAGCCTGGCCGAAGAAAAACTGAGCAGCATCCTCAGCGCCGACGCATTGGGTGCGGCCTTCAAAGCCCAGTCGGAGCTGTTTGAACGTTTCATTTCGATGGCCCGGTCTCCGGATGAACCCGCCGTCGTCAACCTTATGTTGCGCAAAACGGTGGACATTTCCATCGCCCTGACCGGCGCCGACCACGGCAGCCTGATACTGCTCGACAGTGACGGCGCTGTCACCGATAGCATAATGTCCAGTGGTGACATCTCACCCCGGTTAAGGACAGAGCTCATTGGGTCGGCCTTTAAAAAAGGCCTTGCCGGCTGGGTCCGGCGTCACCGCAGGATCGCCCTGGTGGATGACACCCAAACAGATGATCGCTGGCTGACCTTTCCCGATGAGCCCTATCGCGCCCGTTCGGCTCTGGCCCTGCCGATCATTACCGGCGAGGTGCTTCTGGGAATTTTAACCCTCAAGCATTCTGAGCCCTGCCATTTTACACGGGAAATTGTCGAGCTCATGAGGGTCACCGCCACCCAGGTGGCCATGGTTCTGGAAAACGCCTGTCTTTTCAGCAATCTGAACAACTCGCTCCGGTCCCTGGGCAAGGCCAACCAGAAGATCGAAGCCTATTCCCGGGCCCTCGACCGGGAGCTGGAAAAATGCCGCCAGATTCAAATGAACTTCTTACCCCGGCAATTGCCGGAGTTACCCGGTTGGGAGATGGAAGAGTTTTTTTTCCCGGCCCGGCGGGTCTCCGGCGATTTTTACGATGCCTTCATGCTGCCGGGTGGTTATATGGGTTTCGTCATCGGTGACGTGTGCGATAAAGGCGTGGGATCGGCGCTTTTTATGGCGCTTTTTCGCAGCTTGATTCGGATTTTTTCCGGCCAGACGCACCTGTGCAAGCACCTGTGCGAATCCTTCATGGCTGCCAGCCCCCAAAAATCAGGTGATACCGGAATACCCCGGCAAACGGTCGGTTCAGGGCAGACCAATCCGCTTATCGCAGTTGCGCTCACCAACGATTACATATCTCAGAACAATGACATGTGCATGTTCGCCACGCTCTTTTTCGGTGTTTTAGATCCGGCAAGCGGTAGGCTGGTCTACATCAACGGCGGGCATGAAGCCCTGTCCGTCATCGATCAAAAGGGGGTGCGGGAAAGGTTATTGCCCACCGGGCCGGCTGTCGGCACGCTGCCGGAGGCAAAATTCGCCTATAAAGAAGTCCGCCTGCTGCCGGGTGATATGCTGTTTGCTTGCACGGATGGTGTGATCGACGCCCTTTCCCCGGACGCCGAGCGGTTTTCCCAAAAACGTCTTTTCTCAATATTGTCCCAGCCTGTCGCCGGCGCCCTGGAACTCACGCAGAAGATCGCTACCAGCCTTTTTGCCCACATCGGCATGGCTCCCCAGGAAGATGATATCACCATGCTGACCCTTCAACACAAGCGCCCGATTCGTTCCGGCTGAAAGGCCTTTCGTTATGAAAACATCGATGTCCTATGGTTCGGTTGAAAAGGAAGGCTGATAATCCAGCGACAGGAGATGGGTGCGGAGATTTATCTTTTTGTTTTTTATGCCCAGCTTGGCCCGGATATTGTCCCGGTGAAATTCGATGGTTTTAAATGATAAATTGTTCAATGTACCGATTTCCTTGGAGGTCTTCCCCAACTTGATGAGATTGGCGACCTGAATCTCGGTCGGGGTCAATTTAATAAATCTGCTGGATAAATAGCGCACAAAAGGTGAAATGATCGCATCAAGGTTGGCTTCCACGATTTCCAGGTAGGTCTTTTCACGTTTTCCAAGATTGGCGTCTTTTATTTTCTGCAGATAGGGCAGAATGAGTTCTTTCATATTGCCGACGATCTTTTCTTCCAGCTCCAATTTGTCTTCATCTCTTTTTTTCAGCAACACCTTCAGCGCCGAATTGAGCTCTTCCAGGTCCTTGGTTTTGACTTTCAGCTCGTCTTCTACCAGATTGCGTTCATCGATTTCTGCCTGCAGCTGCCGGTTGGTTTCCAGCAACACAACGGTTCGCTCTTCAATGCGCCTTTCCAGCTCTGCATTGAGCTTCTCCAGGTTCGATTCGGCCCGCTTGCGCTTGGTGATATCGCGGTCAATACCCCTGTACCCGCAAAATTTACCCCCCTCATCGAATACGGGGACTCCGCTGGTTTCGAGCACGATATCGTGACCCGCTTTGTGGCGATTGACGTTTTCCAGACCGGCAAACGCCTCGCGCTTTTTGATGACATTCCGCAACAAACCGGCCACGCGGTCTGCCTCACCCTCCGGCATGAAATCAAAGGGTTGCTTTCCCAGTACCTGTTCGGGCAGATATCCCAGAATCTCCATCACCTTGGGGCTGCAATAGGTATAGATAAGTTCTTCATCTACCTCCCAGATCCAGTCACTGGTGGTTTCAACCAGGGCCTGGTAGCGTTGCCGGCTCTCTTGCAGCTCCCGTTCCATTTTTTTTTGATCCGTTATATCCAGATTTATTCCCAAAACCCCGATGATGCGCTGACCGTCATGGATGGGGGAGATGATGTTGTAGTAACATCTGTTTTCGCCGCCATGCGAATATTCTACCTCATCTCTGACGATTTCACCGGAAAAGGCCCGCCGATTGTTCACCCTCCAGGTGTTGATAACACCGTCATCCAGTGGGGCTTCCCGGGGCCGCAGGCCGATCAAATTGCCCCAGCGTGCCACACAAACGGAATTTTGCAGAAAATAGCGGCCGTTTCCGTCAATGGCAAAAAAATCAAATGGCAGGTTTTCAATAGCTGTGCGCAGCACATGCTGGTTTGCCTTCAGGGAAGTTTCAGCTTTTTCGTGATCGGCCACGTTCTGCTCCAGTTCCCGGACGCGTTGCTCTAATTCTTCGTAGGTAGGCTTGGCACTCATCCTATTGCCCTCGCGAACGCATATAATGTTTTGACGATTTAATGCTTAACTTCTGGACCAGCGTTTGAAGCACTTAAGATTGGTTGTTTTCAAATCCGCCTGGGGCGAATTACAACCGCAGCGTTTAAAGCGCCGACTCGCTTTTGTCTTCCCCCGTCCATAAAGGGCGGGGAAACACGCCCGAGGCGGCAAAGCCAAAACAGCCGCTTTGCGGGGGGGTCGTTGACTCACTTTATTCCAAATAACAAGAATGTCAAGAAACGTACATGGAAGAAATTAAAAAATCCCCGGCATTTGTTGGCGGCGGGGGCATTTCCGTATTGACACTGCCACATTGTGGCCTTATAGGTATGGCATTAAGTTGTGTGGCCGGTTGCCCCCGGCCTTTTACGTTTGCGGTCGTTTATTATTTCCGGGATCGAGACATTCGAAGATGATTCGCGCAGCCTGTTTAAAACGACCAGCCCATCGGAAACCATATCGTCAAGG
>JAFDCJ010000535.1 GCA_019312835.1 Deltaproteobacteria bacterium | reverse complement strand
AAGCAATGGAGCGCCTTAATAATCGGCCGCGTAAAACGCTAAGCTTTGAAACGCCAAAAGAGGTTTTTTATAAAGAAACCAAAAACATGCAAACCGTTGCACTTGCTACTTGAATACACAGGTGTTTTAGGGCTATTAAATTTAAAGATTTTGTTTTAAATTAAAATGGTTAGGTTGGTCCGACCCCATATTCCAAAAAACGAATATTTACAATTTCCGTGGATATTGATAAAACTTTAGCCAAGCGGCCCGGATCGATCGGCCGTTCGCCGTCGCGACGCTATAAATCAAACCAACTTCCGGCAGGCAATATGGATCGCGCGCAAACCAAACCATTGTTGTTGATTGCAGACGCCAATGCACAGGACGTCGACGTCCTTAAGAAGTTGCTGGCGCCTGATTACGACATCAGCGTGGCCGTTAGCCTTGAGGAAACGCTCAGGCTCGCCGGTTCGCCGGAGGCCCCCGGGTTGATCCTGCTGGGCGACATGTCGCCGGCGGCAGATCCCGACGAAGTTTGCGCCCGGCTGAACACCGACCCCACCACCCGGGATATCCCGGTTATCCTTCTTGTAGATCCGACTCGTGAAGAAACGGAAGCCAGCAGCTTTGAGCGGGGTGTGGTCGACTGCATCACCCGGCCATTCAAACCATCCGTGGTCAGGGCCAGGGTCCGGGCCCATTTAGAGCTGCGGCTTTACCGCGAACATTTTGAAAAAGATCCCAAAAAGCTGTTGAGCCGCCGCATCGAGGAAGCCCGCAGAACCACAGAGGTTGAAGATCCCTATCGCCTGCTGGTTGAAAATGCGCGGGACGGCATCGCCATTATTCACGATTTCATCGTCAAATATGCCAATCCCGCCTTCAGCAAGATAACCGGCTTATCCCCGGAGGAGCTGATCGGCGCCCATCTAAAAAAATTCATGTCCGAAGAAGAATTTATCAAAAATACCACGCACTATTCCCATAGGATATCAGGGATCAATTTGCCCCGCATCTATAGATCCAAGATTATTCATGCCGACGGCTACACCATTGATGTCGAGCTGAATGTGTGCGTTGTCCCTTACGGCCAATCACTTGCCGCCCTGGTATTCGTGCGTGATATCCGCGAAGAGAAGGCCTGGCAATACTTAAAATGACGGTAAATAAACTCTAACCTCCCTTCTTCTTAATACTTGCGGACCGCAAAAGAAACCGACCGGGTTTGACCGTTCGTGCTTCTGGCGGCAATATCTGCGGCTTTTGGGGCACAAGTCTATAAAGATGGCGGGCAGGCGGCCTGGTACAGGGCCTGGGAAAACGCTTCAAGAGACCTTATCTGCATCAGTTCGTCTATATTCACCACACAGTTGAATTTTTCTTCAAAATCGGTGACCAGCTCAACTTGCTCGATGGAATCCAGACCGGTGTCGGCCAGGGATTTCGTTCCTAAATTTTCCAGCATTATCGCGTCCGAAGCTGTTTTGTTGATTCTTTCGAGCAACCAGCTATAGACTTCTTCTTTGTTCCGGGACTCACCCGATTGCCCGGCGGCCCGATTCTCCGGCAGGGGTGCTGCCGGGCCGTCTGCCGCTGCGGCAGTTTTGGTATCGGCCCACTGGTAGACAACATCCAGCTTATCGTTCAACAGGGCCATCTTGCACATTTTGCGCCGAATCTTGCCGCTGGTGGTTTTGGGAATTGTGCGGGCTTTGATCAAAACAAGGCGGGCGGCATTGATGCCGTGACGATCGGTTATCGCGCGCCGAATGCCGGCGCTAATGTTTTTTAATTCAGCGGTTTTGGCTTTTTTTCTGATTTCGCAGACCACCGCCAATTTTTCCTCCCCGGCTGACGCTACCGAAAACGCGGCCGAGCACCCCTTTCTCAAATCGGCATGGCTGCCCTCGACCGTGTACTCGATATCACTCGGGATGTAGTTTTGCCCGTGTATGATGATCAGATCCTTGATGCGCCCGGTGATGAATAAATTGCCTTCCCGCAGAAATCCCAGGTCTCCGGTCCGCAAAAACCGGTCGCCGTCCGAGTTGACGATCTTGGCCTGGAATGTGCTGCGGGTGCTCTCCGGATTGTTCCAGTAGCCCTGGGCGATACTGGGCCCCGACACCCAGATCTCGCCGATTGCATTCTCACCCAGCTCGATGCCCTCCTCGGGCGCCACCACCCGGACTTTCTGGCCGTCGAAGGCTGTGCCGGATCCCACCAGAACCGTGGCAGCCGGGTCCTCGGGGTCAACGGGTTGGATCCGGTCTTCTTTCAGGCTCTCTTTATCACAGGCGACATAGACCGGCGCTGCCTGCAGCTTGCCGCCGGCAACGATCAACGTGCCCTCGGCCAGGCCGTAGCAGGGATACAGGGCGGACTTTTCCAGCCCGCACTCGGCAAAATAGGCGGCAAAATTTTCAAGGGTCGCGTGCCGAATGGGCTCGGCCCCGTTATAGGCGACCTGCCAGGACGACAGATCCAGGTTTTGTTTGTCCTCGGCACTGACCTTGCGCACACACAGTTCGTAGGCAAAATTCGGCGCGCCGCTGGTGTAGGCCCGGTACTTGGAGATCGCCTCCAGCCATCTGAGCGGTTTTTTCAGAAATTCGAAGGGTGAAAACACAACGCTGTACCCACCCATGTAAAAGGGATGCAGGATGTTGCCGATGAGCCCCATGTCGTGGTACTGGGGCAGCCAGCTGACAAACACCACCGCTTTGGGCTGCTGGAAATAATTCTGGATCAGGTTCTGATTGTGCATGATGTTGCCGTGGCTGACCATGACACCCTTGGGCAGGGAGGTCGAGCCGGAGGTATACTGCAAAAAGGCCAGGGAAGCCGAATCCAGCTCCGGTCGCCGCCACATCTGGTCAAGATCGGTATCGATGCGGTCGGTTGCGATCACCCGGGTGGTGGCACCGCCCAGCTGCTTGAAAATCGGAAAATATTTTTCAAGACCTCTGCCGATAAAGCGCAACGGCTTTTTTTCCCCGATGGATTGAAGCGAAAGCAGGGCCTTGAACTTGGATGCTATGTCCGCGGTGGTCAATATGGCTCTGGGCCCGGCATCCTTGATGATGGGCTCGACCTGGGCCATCATCTGGCGGCTCACCGGTGGGTAGGTGGGCACGGCCACAACACCGGCATACAGGCAGCCGAAAAAGGCACAAATAAAGTCCAGCCCGGGGGCATAAAATAGCAGCGCGCGCTCACCGGTCATGCCGGCATCCTGCAAAAAAGCGGCGATGGCCCTGGCCCTGCGGTCCAGCTCACCATAGGTCAAGTGCCGCTCCTGGCCGGCGCCGTCGGCTAAAAAGGTGTAGGCGGTTTTTTGCGCCTGCTCAGCAGCCCGGTAGCGGGCCACATCCACAAGGGTTGCAAACTTCATGTTATTTTCCGCAGGGTGTCGATATTCCTTCATAACTTCCTCCAGATGAATTCCGATTCAATCCCAGCGCCATTCAGACCTCGATCAGCGAGCTGGCGGTTTCTATCAGCATGCAAATTTGCATGTATTTGCCATATCACAAAAAAAGGGCATATAAAATAGTATAGCTGTCCATCCCAAGGGTGTTTATTTAAAATAGCAACCAATTGCAGAAATGCCCGATGATAGCTGAAAAATCTTGTCAAATAAGAATTGTCTTTATTATTGACATGAAGATGCAGCTGTCATAAAAATTGTCCAAGCAGATTTCCAATACCGACTACCTTTCCACTCGAAATCGCCACGTTTTT
>JAFDCJ010000534.1 GCA_019312835.1 Deltaproteobacteria bacterium | reverse complement strand
GGTCACCAGCTCGAGCAGCGGGTCGTCTGTTGTGGTCCACCGATCATTTTCCAGTCGTTTCAGGCAACGTTGCTGCAAATCCACCACGATATCTTCATTTAAAAAATGAAACCGCAGCTGTCCGGATGCGTCGCTGGCAAAAAGGGTGAAGTTGCAAAGGGTGTCGATGTTTCTGTGTTGCAAATCATCCCAGTGCACCGGGTCGACGCTAACCCGGGATCCGTCCTGGGCAAAGGCCGGTGGTCTCTCTTCCAGTCGTCGTTGCTGCATGTTTAAAAATCCTTGGCTAAAAGGGTAGGGGCCGCTGCGAAAATTGTCACACGGGAATTGGCGGCAATCGCGCATACAATATTCGATTTGGTTCATGGCCGCACAGGCCAAAATCGGGCAGGCGCTTCCCAGCAATCGCTGCTGGGCGGCAAGTTTTTTGCCAGCCTCCAGGCTGGTTCCCGGCCCGCAACTCGAGCAGGTTCCGAGCAAATTTAACCTGCAGACATCGCAGCTGATACCACAGGCACCGGTCGACATGCAATTACCCAATCTTGTTTTTAATAATCATTAGATATTCTCAGTGATAACCATTAGAACAAAAAATACTAACTACCAAATCACAAGCACCAAATTCCTCATAAATCCCAATGACCCAAATTCAAAAATTCAAACATCGTGCTTATCCGAATTTCAAATTAATGACATGATGTTTCGGGTCGGGACTTTTTTATTAATTAAACTTAATCTTGATAAATGTTTTGGCCATTGGGTATTGAGATTTGAGATTTACCTGCCCTGTTAAATAAATCGAAGATTTAATGCGAAGCATTATTTAACAGGGTGAATAATTTGTGATTTGTATCTTGGAATTTCGTTCCCCTCCTAACCAGTCAAAAACTCTGGCAATTTGGACATATATGCGTGCTCCTTTGTCCCACGACGAGGCGTTCGATGGTTGTCTGGCAGCGGGGACAGGGAAGCTCTGTACGGCGAAAAACATTCAGCTGGTCTTTGTTGCGGCCACGGCGACTGGCCACCGAATAGAAATTGGTCTCGCCGCTGCCCAGGGAGGTGCCGAGGTTCTTCAGGCCCCTTTTCAGTACGCGGGGAATGGCCAGGCGCAAGGCCTTGATTTCCGGTTTTGACAGGGTCGACGCCAGGCGACAGGGATTCAGCCTGGCTTCCCACAGGGCTTCATCCACGTAGATGTTGCCGAGACCGGCGATGAAGGTCTGGTCCAGCAGCAAGGGCTTCAACATTCGTCGGCGGTTTTTTAACGACAGGCCCAGGGCCCGGGTGGTAAATCCCTGCGCCAGGGGTTCGGGGCCCAGTCGGTCCAGAATTTTTCCGGGATTCTTTACCAGAGTCAGACGGCCAAATTTGCGCGGGTCATGGAACCGCAGCTGCCGCCCGTCGTCGAAACTCAGGATAACATGCTCATGTTTGACCCGGGGGGTGTCCGCAGCCACCAGGTGAAGACGGCCTGACATTCGCAGATGCAGCAGCAGGGTGTCGCCGGCGGAAAGTTTAAAAACCAGGTATTTGCCACGGCGCCCAATGGCGGTAAACTGCTGTCCCTTAATCCGACGGCAGAATGATCCGGGCGATGGCTCCGCGATACTGCGGGGCCAGAAAACGCCGGCACCGCTGATGGTCGGGCCGATCACATCGGCGGCGATTAAATCGTTCGCGATGGTTTGAACTTCGGGCAGTTCGGGCATGGCGCTCCAGATGACAGAAGACAGATGACAGAGGTCAGATGACAGAAGACAGAAAACAGATGACAGATGTCCGCAGACAGATTGATGGTTCAGAATTTTTTCCCGTGGGCGCGGTTGTCTGTTTTCTGACCTCTGTGTTCCGTGATCTGGCCTCTGTCATCTGGCCTCTGATTTAAGATTGACATTCCGGGGTCAACTACCTATAAAATGTCCCTTAATTATGTCATGGACCTCATTTCGTCAAATAATTTTATAAGTGAACCTCAAGAATAAGGAGTTGGTATGGATTTTAGTCTTTCAACCGATCATGAGATTTTAAGGGATTCGGTGCGCAGTTTTGCTGAAAATGAAATCAAGCCGGTTGCCAAGGAGCTGGATGCAAAGGAAGAGTTTTCTTATGATACCATGCAAAAGATGGCGGAACTGGGGCTGTTCGGCATTTTTGTTTCCGAGCAATACGGCGGGCAAGCCATGGACTATCAGTCCTATATCATTGCGGTCGAGGAAATAGCGCGGGTTGATGGCTCCCACGCCGCCACGGTGGCCGCAGAGAATTCTCTGGGTATCGGGCCGCTTTATTATTTCGGCAGCGAAGAGCAGAAGAAAAAATATCTGCCCAAACTTTGCAGCGGTGAAGCGCTCTGGGGTTTTGGACTGACCGAGCCCAACGCCGGCTCGGATGCGGCCAACAGCGCCACCACTGCCGTATTGGACGGGGATGAGTGGGTCATTAACGGCAGCAAGATTTTTATTACCAATGCCGCCACCGATATCACTGCCGGTGTGACCGTCCTGGCCAAATCCGGCACCCGGGATGATGGCAGGCCCGAGCTTTCCTGTATTATCGTGGAGGCGGGAACTCCGGGTTTTACAGCCAGGGCGATGCATGACAAAATGATGTGGCGCGGATCAAATACGGCCGAGCTCTATTTTGAAGACTGCCGGGTTCCCAAAGAAAATTTGCTGGGCCCCAGGGGCAATGGATTTCACCAGATGATGCAGACGCTGGATGGCGGACGGTTGTCGATCGGAGCCATGGGATTGGGCGGTGCCCAGGGGTGCTTTGATATGGCCATAAAATACACCAATGAACGCGAACAGTTCGGAAGGCCCATTGCCACCTTTCAGGCCAATGCCTTTAAACTGGCCGACATGGCCATGGAGATTGAATGTGCCCGTCTTCTGCTATACAAAGCCTGCTGGCTGCGGGACAATAACATGCCGTTTTCAAAGGAAGCCGCCATGGGCAAGCTGTATTGTTCGGAGGTGATGTACCGCTGCGCCAATCACGCTGTTCAGCTTCACGGCGGTTACGGCTTGATGAAAGAATACGACGTGGAGCGCTTTTACAGGGATCAGAAGCTGCTGGACATCGGTGAGGGGACATCTGAAGTTCAACGGATTGTTATTGCGAGGCATATCGGTGCCAAATGCCTATAAAAATTGGGCAGAGCCCGATTTTTAGTTAATGGTTAATCGTTATCAGTTAATAGATTTGACGGGGGTGACTTTTTACAAAAAAAGACTAAAATTTTTTTTAAATTGCCACGCCAATTGAGCCTACTATCAAAGACGGCTTAGAGTTCTAAATTTAATAAAATGACATCGTAATGAAAAAATTTTAGAGGAGAAAAAATGGAACCTAAAGATCGCAAGGGACTCATGAATATCGATTTTTTCGCAGATCTGACCGGTGATATACCGGACGAGCCCCGCAAGGGGGTCGATGACATCGGCGAGCGCATCCGGAAGCTGAGGGAAGAAAAGGGACTTTCGCTGGAGGAGCTTTCCAGACTGACCGGGTTTGAGATCGAGTTTTTAGCGAGCCTGGAGAAAAATGAAGCCCAGCCCCAGCTGGGTACGGTGATCAAACTGTCCAAGGCCCTGGACAGCGCCTTCGGAAGGTTGGTTTCGAGCGTGGGTGACAAGCTTTATTCGATTACCCGCAAGGATGAGCGTCGGACCGTGTCGCGTTCCACATCCAAGACCGGCAAAGAGCAGGTGTATGTTTACAAAAGCCTGGCCCCCGACGTCAAGGGACGTCACATGGAAGCATTGATGGTTCAGCTCCAGGAAGTTCCTGATAAAGAGATATCCGTGCACGAAGGCGAAGAATTTATTTTCGTTCTCGACGGTGTGGTCGTGCTGGAGATCGGCGATGATGCCTTCGAGCTGGAGCCGGGAGATACAGCTTATTATCTGTCCACAACACCGCATCATATCGCAGCCAAGAGCGGCAAGGCCACCATACTGGCAGTGCTATATGAAGGATAGCTTAAAGCTATCTCCAAAATGCATTTTACGTCCACTGGCGGCGTTGCGATTTGGTTTTAAATGCTCACGTACTGGCGTGTACGCTCCGCTTTAAAACCAAATCGACGCCTTGCCATCGAACGTAAACTACTATTTTGGAGATAGCTTTAGTTGCTTTAGGCGGCGATGTCGAATTCGCAAACCAGGGGGTGTGGTCGGAAAATTTAACCTGGGGAATCTGAAAATCCTTAAT
>JAFDCJ010000533.1 GCA_019312835.1 Deltaproteobacteria bacterium | reverse complement strand
GAACCGGGCGGCATTGGCCGCCCCGTCAAGGTCTATCGGCACCTGCTCGTCGCTCCTGGTTTCCAGAAGCATTTCAGCCAGATGCCGGCACAATCTGGCCGGTTGCATATCGGGCTCGTACAGCACTCGTATGGGCAAAAACTTGCTGAGCTTTTCGGCGCGCATGGGTTGCTCCTGTTGCCGCGCATAGGGAACAACCAGGGCGGGGACTTTGGTCACCAGCAAATTCATACAGGTATTGTATCCGGCCAGGCTGACCGACAGATCGGCGGCCGAGAGGTAGTCCAAAAAGTGCTTGGTATAGCGTCGGATGCGCCGGGCGGGTGCCGCGCGCGCACAGAGCAGTTCAAATTCATCTTGATCCATAAAGGGGCCGCAAAATACTTCGAGCCTGTAGGGCAACTGGCCGTCGAGCAGATCGCAGGCATCCAAAAGGCCGGTCAACAGAGGAAAACCCGAGCGTCCGCCGCCGGCGCTGGCCACGATCAGCTTTTCACCGGCTTCCAGCTTCAGCTCCTGCCGCAACATGCGGCCGGCAGCCGGGTCGGCCTGCTGGGTAATAAAGCCTGTGTGCACCAGGGGAATGCGGATGTCAGCCGCCCGGCTGAACGTTTCGTCCAGCTGCTGCAGCGCGGCATCGGAGTGAACCAGCAGGGCATCGAAGTAGCGGTTTAATTTTTTCAGAACCCTTTTTTCGTGGTAGGTCGGGTCTTTCTTTTCCACCAGAATATCCCGCAGGCTGCAGACGGCTTTGACATTACCAAATGCACCCCTGCGAATGTCCTCCAGCAGCGGCTCAAGTTCGAATGCAAAGATGGAACGACCGAAAGGATAGAGCTCGACAATAAAGAAATCCGGCTTGGTCCGTTCAAAAAGATCATAAAGCGCCTTTTTGCGTGCATGCTGAACCTGCTCGACCCTCCGGCCGGGTTCGCCGGAGATCAAGCGGGTAAATTTTTCATCCATGTAGAGCGCCGGTAACCGCACGAGTTGAACATGATCCGGCAGGTCTATGTCCACTTTCTGTCCGCCGGCAATCAGGGTCACGTCATGACCCGCCAGCGCCCGCGCAAACTCCAGGCTGCGAACCAGATGGCCCATGCCCCATACGTATTGGCAGTAAAAGATGATTTTCATAATTGGAGGTTCAGCGTTCTGAGTTCGGGGTTCAAAGGTTATGGGATTTGTTCGCCTCCGATAGGCCGCCTGGCATGAACACCCATCCTCGAATCCATGATCGTAAGCGATTGTGGCAGCGCTCTCAGCCGCGATTAATTCATTCAGCCGGCAGAATCGCGGATGGAAGCCGCTCCCACCCACGATTAAGACGCAGATCCCAGCCCGGATATCGTCCTGGGACTAAACAAAGCTACTTATAAGATTACGGCGCTTTCCGCCATATCCTTAAAATGAACCAGCTTCAATTTAGGATTGTCTGCCAGCGTCTTTAATAGTATTTCCAAAAAATCAAATGCCGCGGCGTTCATCATCCGATGGTGAATCATGATACCGCAATGCCTTGACGTGAATGCCTGCGTGAGTTCGGCAAATAGATTTTTCCAGCCCTCGGCCGGACGCTTTTCCTTGCGCGTGTGCAGATCCACATTGACATAATAATCCGGTAACCCGCCGGGCAGGGCTGTCTTGCTTCCGCGGCTGCGGGAAACAGCTGCATACCCCAGTTCTTTTAACAACTCCAGAGTTCTGCGGCTGCACCGATTCCACGGAGGGGTAAACACCGGATAAAAGCGCTCTCCCATGATACGCTCGAGCCGCATTTTGCCTTGCACCAGATCTCTCTGGAGGGCTGCAGGCGTGCGCGTAGCACCGAACTCCTGCTTTTTGCCTTCCGTTTCATGGTTGACGTGCCGCCAGCCGTGCTGGTGCCAGCACCAGCGCCCGGGATTCGTTCTCTCGAATCCATTCAAGTACTGCCAGCGCGGGCGGGTCAACGCAGCGGGCACAACGGCCAGTGACAGGGGCACGCCGCAGGTCGCAAAGAGCTCCATCATCCGGGAAAACTGCTTACCGGGGACGGCCACATCGTCGGCCCGAAAAAAAACGTAGCCGGTATCCGGGCCGTGCACGCTTTGGCAGCCGCCATGGATACAGTCGGAGACCAGGGTGTTCAAGTCCGTCGGGAGACGGTGCCATAAGGCTGCGATGTTCGGTGACATTATCCGTTTACCCCTGATGTGGATAATCTGTAATCCATTACGAAACTTGTTTCACCACGAAGGACACAAAGTTTATTAAGAAAGTATGAAACCATATATTCCCTTTGTGTCTTCGTGCTCTTCGTGATCTACGTGGTAAAATTTATTTCTGGTTCAACCTCCCGGTTCCGAGAAAACCGGTTATTACCCTTGCCAGGTCTCGATGGCCCGGACAGTGTTGGCAACACCGTTTAGATCAATCCCCACCTCCGATCGGGCCGGCTGAGATAATGTCGCCGCCATCAAAGCGGCAAGGCGATCCGGTTGCAGGTCGGCATCCTCCAGAACGGTCAGCAGTCCGCGGTCAGCCAGACGCTGGGCCCGCAACCGCTGTTCGCGGTTTGTGGAAAAAGGCCACAGCAGCGCCGGCACCCCGGTGGCCAGAATATTCATGGTCGTGTTATAGCCGCCCATGCTGACGGACAGATCGGCTGCCGCCAGAAAGGACATAAAATCTTCTGTAAATCGATCCACCTGTACCCCGTCGGGCGCCATGCGTCTCAAATCGTCAAAATCCCGGGAATCCAAAAACGGCCCGGTAAAAACTTGCAGCCGGCTGTCGCCATTTTTTAATCTCGAAAAGGCCTGGACCACAGCGGCCAGCAGGGGTGCCCCGACATTGCCGCCGCCCGCACTGGCGACGATTAAGTTTTCGCCATCGTCCATACCCATTTGGTTCCGAATTCTTTCGCCGGCTTGCGCCGGGGGTCGGGGGGCGATATAGCCGGTGTACTCCACCGGGATGGCGATGTCATCAAAGGGTCCGAAGGTTTCACGAATTTCCACCAGATCGGGATCCGCATGAACCAGCACCCGGTCAAAATAGTGATTCAGGATCTTGACAACCTTGGCTTCATGTTTGATGTAATCCTTTTTTTCCACAAGAATGTCACGCACGCTGCTGAAAATAGCGCAGGATGGCGATCTCCTTTTCCGCAACGCTTTTACCACCGGATCGAGCTCAAAGCGAAAAGCCCGGCGGCCAAAGGGAAACAGCTCGACCAGGAAAAGATCCGGTTTTTCCGCTTCAAAAAGCGCCCGCAGCTTTTTTTGGCGCACTTTTTTGATCTGATCGAGGGTCATATTTTTCTCGGTGCTGATAAGCCTTTTAAACGCATGATCCATTTGGAGAATGGGCAGGCAAAATTCACGCACATGGGCCGGCAGGGTGGTTTCGACGGGGGGACCGCCGGTAACCAGTATAACCTCATGCTCGGACAAAGCCCGGCAAATTTCGAGGCCGCGAAAAAGATGGCCGACGCCGAGAACATTTTGGCAGTATTGGATAATTTTCATAATGTTATAGGTTCAGGGTTCAGCGTTCAGGGTTGGAAATTGAGAAATACTGGATTTCAGCCATTCAGTTCTTCATCAACTTTTGAACCTCTGAACCCTGAACCCTGAACGGTTACTTTTTTTCCAGCGCCAATGCATTGATCTCCTCTATTTTTAGCCCGTCCGCGTCATGGGCCAGCCAATGCAGCTGATAGGGCTTGATGATGGCAGGCTCACCCGGAAGATATTTTCGTCCGCAGAGGTGATAAATCAAGCTTTTGACAACCCCTTCGTGGGTCACCACCAGGATGGTCTCTCCGGGCCATTTTGCAGCCGCTTCCGACAACGCTTGACGGCTTCTTTCCAGAACATTGCGGCGGACCTCGCCATCCGGTGGACAAAAATCCCAGCCGGACCTGACCTGGTTGTCCAGTTCCCGGGGCGTATCGGTCTGAATCCGGAAAATGGTTTCCCCGGTCCACTGCCCCCAGTCCTGCTCTCTGAGGCGGGCATCCGTTTTCAATGCAATCTTTAGCGCCTGATTGATTATTCCGGCAGTCTCCATGGCACGCCCAATATCGCTTGTCAGGATTCGATTCCATGGCAACGGCTTTAAAAGCTGTCCCCATCGCGACGCCTGGATCTTTCCACCCGGCGTCAGGGGGGAATCTTTTTGACCCTGAATCTTTTTTTCCCGATTCCAAATGGTTTGTGCATGGCGCACAAGTCCAAAACGGGTGTTGTTCGATTGGTTCGGCATCAGCTTTTAAGTGACGGTTTATTTTTCACAATTAGCAGCAGCTGCCGCGCAAGTTCGCGATAGTTCCTGTCCAGATCATGATGCGCCCGCACGTAGGCGCTGGCGGCTTGGCCCATTTGCCGTCTCAGCTCCCGGTCTCTCAACAGGCTTTTAACGGCATCCACAAAGGGCGCCATTTCATGGGCCGGCACCAGAAGGCCGGTTTTGCGGTCCTGGACGGCTTCCGGAACGCCGGCATTGTCAAAAGCCACCACCGGCAGGCCGCAGGCCTGGGCCTCGAGAAACACCATCCCCAGAGATTCCCCGATACCGGGAAACACGAACACGTCGGCCGCACTGTAGTAGCGGTAAAGCTTCGACCGGGGAATTTTACCGACAAACCGGACTTTGCCCGGTATCTGCTCGGCCGCCAGGTCTTGAAGGGTTTTTCTTTCCCTGCCGTCCCCGGCAACCACCAGCTGGAATGCCTCGCCCTGACGGTACAGTTCCCCGCAGGCCCGAATCACCCATTTCAGTCCCCGGGTTTTGACATCCGGCCGGAACATCGCGGCTGAAAAAATTACCGGCCCGTCCGCGCTAGACCATTGTTGGCGCAATTCTGCACGGGCTTCGGCATCAAAGACGAACTCATCCGGATTCAATCCGGGCGCCACATAGCTAATCCGGTCGTCCGGCAGCAGGCGACGCAGGTTAAGCAGGTCGACCTGCTTGTTGGTAAAGATATGGTCAGCGGCCAGCAAAGCGGCTTTATTCAGATAAAAGCCGGCCCGGGTCTTAAGCCTGCGGCTGCGTTTGGTCGAGTATATTCCCTGAAAAATGACGTAGGGAATATTCAGGCGTTTGGCTGCGTACGGTCCCAGCAAATCCGGTGCCTTGTAATAGCTGTGATAGGTAAACCAGAGATCGGCAGGTTCGGATGAAAATTTGCGGACCACCCGCTGTCTTTCCCAGCACAGCCGCGGCCACAGCCAGGGTTTCCAATAGATCCAACGGCACCGCAACGTACTGGCTGACATGACCTGATGATCCTGCCGGCGCAGGAAATCGAAAATGCCCGTGGCCGTGATCAGATCGCCGGATGGCTGCGCATGCCCCAGTGGCTTGAAAGGCGCATAGAAAGCAATTCGCGATGGCTGGGTATTTGTCTCCATTAACAACTCACCGTTAGTCGCAAGTTTGGCCGCTGGGTGCTAAAATACTGGATGCTCGATACGCGATGCTGTATTCCCGAACCAGCCAGAATGTCATCGCCTATCGAGTATCGCGTCAGAGCACAGTAGGGTCGCCCACCGTGCCGACCCCGCAGCAAGCGGGACAGCTGCGGTGGGCGGCCCCCCCAATATATCCATCGCTCCCGACTTTTTGCGCCCTGCCCTTCTAAGCTTTGCGCTCTACAATGGGCGCTATACCCTCCATTTGATAGACGTCGGCAAGATCCTGAATCAGCCGCCGGTTGTCAAAATCATCCGCCACCGTCCGGCGGGCGGCCGGAATAACGCTGTGTCTCAATTCTTTGTCGGTCAGCAGGCGCTGCATGGCATCGGCCAGTTTATCGGGTCGACCGGCCGGCACCAGCAGACCGGTTTGCCCGTCGACCACCAACTCTGGAATAGCAGAAATATCCGTGGCGACAACCGGCACGCCCATGGCCATGCTCTCAATCAGCACATTGGGAATACCGTCGCGATCACCGTCGGCGGCCACCTCGCATCCCAGAACAAAAAGATCGGCAGCGCGGTAGTGATCCAGCACGACCTCATGGGGCCGGGTTCCCAGCCATCGGGTCACGGAACCGAGTTCCAGCTTTTTGATCAGCTGCAAAATGGATTTGCGATCTTCACCGTCCCCGATGAGGGTGTGCTCAAAAACCAGGCCCCTGTCGGCTAAAATTTTCAAGGCCCTGTAGACGGTGGGCAGACCCTTTTTGGCGGTTAGGCGGGCGATAGTCAGAATCTGGTGCGGCTGTTCGGAATTTCGCGGCTGCCCTTCATGGCCGGCGAACAGGTCCATATCGATCCCATGGTAGACGCGATGGATCGGTGTTTTATGACCGTCGGAAACTTCCAATAAGTGCCGGCGGTTATATTCGGTGCACGTGACCACAAACCGCGCCAGGTCGATTTTTTCGCTCAGCTGCCTGGAATCGGACGTATAGATGTCTTTGGCATGGGCGGTAAAGCTAAACGGCAATCCTGTCAACTGGCTGGTGAACATGGCCACCGAAGTGGGGGAATGGGCGAAGTGGGCATGCAGATGGGTAACGCCGCTGCCCGGCAAAAGGCGCTGGGCCAGGTAGCCGGCCTGGAGCAGATGCTTGAGGGTGGCCGGTTTACGGGTTCTTAGAAATCGCCGCCAGGCGGTTTTGAGGGCGGCGACATAGGTGCCGGGCTGCCGATGAGCCAGGATCAAGTTGTGGTATAACAGGCGCGGCAGCGGTTTTAGCAGGGTTTCCGGCAGATAGTCCACCCGGGCCCTGATTCTTTGAACGCTCTCGTGGGTGAAGTCTTCGCGGGGCTGCCGCATGGAAAACAGATGGATGGCAAATCCACGCTTTTCCAGCATTAAAATTTCATTGGAGATAAATGTTTCTGAAATACGGGGGTAACCTTTCAGAATCATCCCCAGGACAGGTCCACGGGCCGTATTCATGATTTTTTACACCTGAAGGCATGAAGGCGCTGTTTCATGGTTTGGATGCCCGTCAGCTGAAACCGGGCAATCGCTTCGTGATAGGGATGGGGTTTTTCCAGAATATCAAAAAGTTTTTGACGCAATCGGTCGGCGGTTAAATCATTCCAGGGGAGGTAATCGACGAGATTCTGCCGATGAAAGGCCCGGGCCCGGATGATTTGCTCTTTGCGGGGCGTTTCCCTGGGAATGACCAGACCGATGGTGCCCTGACCCAGGATCTCGCACAGGGTATTGTAGCCCCCCATGCTGACAACAATGTCAGCGGCGGCAAAGATTTTTTCCATCTGACGGTAAAAATGGTAGGTTCGCAGTCCCAGCCGGCGGGCCCGTTGAAAAACATCCTGCCTGGCCAGCTTGGGCATGAAGGGACCGGTGATCAACACACTTTTAAACGGCAGGGGCCCGGAAATGGACTCAAGGGCAGCCAAATAGGTGTCCATAACCCGGTAGCCGTCGCCGCCCCCGCCGGTGGTCACCACCACCAGTCGCTCCGAACCCTGCAGTCCGAGCTCTTTTTTGAACTTTCTGACGGCATCTTTCCCCGGGATTTTGCGGGGGATATAACCGGTAAAATGGATTTTGGGGCTGATGGTGTCGGAGATTTCGTACTCCTTGATGGGGTCATAGAAATCCTGTATGCCGTAAATCCAGATTTCGCTGTAAAGATCTTCGAGATGCCTGTAAACCTGCTTCTCGCGCCAGTCTTTTTTGACCGTCTCGGCATCGTCCATTATATCGCGCAACCCGAGAATGGAACGGGTCTCGGGCCGGCTGCGCCGCAGCCATTGCAATGTGGGCAAAACTTCCTTTTTCAGTCCCAGGGGCTCCTTGTCCACGATGAAAAGATTGGGCTGAAAGGTTTTGGCGGTGGTGGTGATAATATTTTTGCGGATATCCAGAGCATGCCGGGCGTTGATTTTGATTGACAAGGGCAGGTACTCATCGTTGGTTTTTTTTATCATGCCCGGAATCCGCACAAAATCAATCTGCTCGGGAAAGGAAAACCGGCCGGCGATGGGGGAGCCGGTCAGGATCAAAATATTGATACGGGGGCCAAGCAGATGCGCGGCAATCGCCATGGTCCGGCGGATGTGGCCGAGGCCATAGGTGTCGTGAGAATACATCAGGATGTTGTAAGTTGAGTTGCGTGCCATTCGATAAATTAGAACTGAGCGCAAAACCGCTTTATTCTGTAGTCTCAGTTATGGGTTGTTCGTTATTGGAAAACCAAATTCCTATATCACATCCAATGCAAGGCATCAAACATTCCTGCAGAATTTTAGCTTTACTTCGCCAAATCTTTCAGATTTTTCATTATTCTTTCCTAATAACAGGTAATTTGGTATATTGGTAACCGTTCAGGGGTTCAAGGTTCAAAGGTTCTGGGTTCGAATCACTGATGAACTGATTGAGAGATGGCCAGTAGAGGACCTCTAGAAAAGCGGAGCGATTTGAGCCTTTATCAGATGCAAAGCCTATGGCAAGATTGTTAAAAGTAATGAAACCTTGAACCCTGAACCCTGAACCTCATCCATAGTGAAAGTAAAAGTATGAAGATAGAAACCCAGCGCCGGATCGATTATTATGTGGGAACGATTATTTGTTATATATTTTCAGTATATTATAAATTTTTCAAAAAAAAGTCCCGCCCGGGCGAACCCAGACGCATTCTCATCATCCTCCTATCCGAAATGGGCGCCCTGGTGCTGGGCTATCCCATGTTTCACCGGTTAACGCAAAAATTTCCCGATGCTTCCCTGCATATCCTGGTGTTTGAAAAAAACCGCGAGGTCGTGGAGTTGCTGGGCATCATTCCGCCGGAGAACATTATTGCCATAAACGACAGGTCCCTGGCGGTTTTTGCGAGGACGGCGCTGGCGGCATTGTCTCAGATGCGAAGACTCAACCTGGATGCCGTGATCGATTGTGAGTTATTTTCAAGAATCAGCACTATCCTGTCATTTCTGAGCGGGGCTGCCACCCGGGTCGGGTTCCATCCCCACACCCAGGAAGGTCTGTACCGGGGCAATTTCATGAATCGTCCGGTGCTTTATAACCCGTACCACCATATTACCCGTCAGTTCCTGACCCTGGTTGATGCGATCGATTCCCCCACCGACCCCAGGGCCAAGCGTTTGCCAGCCGACGATAAATTGGAAATCCCAATGATGGAATTTGAGGCGGGTGAAATCGAAGATGCCCGCAGACGCCTGCTGGAAAAGGCCCCGGCCATCAGCAAGAGAAAAATCGTTCTCCTGTATCCCGGAGGAGGCCTGCTGCCCATCCGCGCCTGGCCGCTGAATTATTATTGCCGCCTGGCCGAAGACTTGCTGGAGCGCGGATATGCGGTGTGCGTGATCGGCCTGGCCGAGGATAAACCGGTGGCCCGCAGGATCCTGTCCCACACCCGACATGACAGCTGCGTGGATTTGACCGGATATACCCGCACCATCCGGGAGTTAATGCGCATATTCCACCTGGCATCCCTGCTGATTACCAATGACGGCGGTCCCGGACATTTTACCGCCATGACCCCTGTTCCGAGCCTAATTTTTTACGGACCGGAAACACCGCGGTTGTATGGTCCCCTTGACGAAAAGGCGCAGAATCTCTTCCTGGGTCTTTCATGCTCACCCTGCGTTACCGCCTATAATCACCGCAATTCACCCTGCGACGGAGACAAT
>JAFDCJ010000532.1 GCA_019312835.1 Deltaproteobacteria bacterium | reverse complement strand
CTTTTTTTCGGCGGCTTGGGACAGCTTACCCGCGCACACCTTCTACTCCGGTATCCCCGAACTCGGCTCCAGGGCCGCATTGGTCAGCCGGTTGGCAGCTGCCGCCGCGTAGTGAAAGGGGATAAACACGGTGCCCGACACCGCCATTTTGGACACCTTGATAACGGCCCGGATACTTCCCCTGCGGGAGGCAATTTCAACCACGTCGCCATCTGCGACCTCGTATTGGCGGGCATCCTGGGGGGAAATCTCGACAAAACACTCCGGTGCTATCTCATTTAAGCCGTCGCTTTTCATGGTCATCGTACCGGTGTGATACTGATAGAGCAGGCGCCCGGTGGTCAGGTGCATCGGATAATCGGCATCCGCACTTTCCGCCGGCGGGATGTAATCGATGGCGTGAAAGGTTCCCTTGCCCTTGGTAAACTGTTCCCGGTGCAGGATGGGCGTTCCGGGATGCTCGGCCGTCGGTGCCGGCCAGTGAATGCCCTCGTAGGCAATGCGATCGTAGGTGATGCCGCCGTAAGACGGCGTCACCTTGGAGATCTCCTCCATAATCTGCCGGGCGTTTTCGTACTTCATCTCATAGCCCATGCGCGTGGCGATTTCAGAGGTGATTTTCCAGTCGTCCCAGGCCTGTCCGGGCGGGTCCACCGCCTTGCGCACCAGGTGCACCCGGCGATCCGTATTGGAAAAGGTGCCGTCTTTTTCGGCAAAACAGGATGAGGGCAGCACCACGTCGGCCAGCTGGGCGGTTTCGGTCAAAAAAATGTCCTGCACCACCAGCAGGTCCAGGTTCTTGAGGCTTTTTTCGCAATGATTCAAATCCGGATCCGACACCAGGGGATTTTCACCAATAACATAAAGGGCCTTGAGTTTGCCGTCGTGGGCCGCCGGAATCATCTGGGTTATTTTCATGCCGGGCTGGTCCGGCAAATCGTCGACGCCCCAGGCTTCGGACATTTTCTGGTTGGCGGCCGGGTCGATCACCTTCTGGTAGCCGCTGTAAACATCCGGCAGACCGCCCATGTCGCAGGCCCCCTGAACGTTGTTTTGTCCCCGCAGGGGGTTGACCCCGCCGCCTTCGATGCCGAGATTGCCGCACAGCATGGCCAGGTTGGCCAGGGATTTGACATTGTCCGTCCCGGTGGTGTGCTGGGTAATGCCCATGCAGTAGAGGATGCTGCCGCGTTCGGCGCCGGCATACAGGCGGGCGGCATCGATAATATCCTGGGCGGGAATGCCGGTGATCTGCTCCACGTAGTCAGGGGCGAACTTCTCCACCATCTTTTGGACTTCTTCAAATCCCTCGGTACGGCTTTCGATGTAGGCTTCGGCATGAAGGTTTTCCTTGATGATGACATGCATCAGGCCGTTTATCCAGGCCACATCCGTACCCAGGTTCTGGCGCAGCCATTTAGCGGCAAAGCGGGTGATGTTGATCCGGCGGGGATCCACCACAATCAGCTTGGCCCCTTTCTGGGTAACGGCCCGTTTGACGAAGCTGGACAAGACCGGGTGATTTTCGGTGGTGTTGGAGCCGGTTATCAGGATGACATCGGCTTTTTCAATGCACTCGATCGTATTGGTCATGGCACCGCTTCCAAACGCTGCGGCCAGACCGGCCACAGTGGAAGAATGTCAGAGACGCGCGCAGTGATCGACACTGTTGGTTTTCAACACCGCCCGGCAAAATTTCTGGGCAATATAATTTTCCTCATTGGTGACCCGGGCCGACGTCAGCACCGCCAGGCTGTCTGACCCATGTTCCGCCTTGATTTCACCGAACCTGCGGGCGACAAGATCAAGGGCCTCATCCCAGGAGGCTTCACGGAACTGTCCGTTTTCCTTGATCAGCGGTGAGGTTAAGCGGTCGGGGGAATTGACGAAATCGTATCCGAAACGACCCTTGACGCACAGGCTGCCATGGTTGGGAGCCACATCTTCAACGCCGCTGACTTTCACAACCCGGTTGTCTTTGACATGCAGGTAAAGCTGACAGCCGACCCCACAATAGCTGCAGGTGGTGCGAACCTTTTTGGTCGCCCAGGGCCTCGCCTGGTAGCGGGCGTCTTTTTCAACCAGGGCGCCCACCGGGCAGGCCTGGACACATTCCCCGCAAAAAACGCAATCAGAATCCCGGTAAGGACGATCGCCGGCGGCCACGATCTTGGTGCCGGCACCCCGGTAGCCATAGTGGATGGCCTGGTTGACCTGCACTTCGTTGCAGGCCTGGACACAGCGACCGCACTGGATGCAGCGCGAGAAATCACGCACGATAAACGGGTTGACCGTCTCCATGGGATAGGGCGACTCGGTGGGCTCGAAGACTTCCCCGCTGACCTGATAGCGAAATGCCAGATCCTGAAGCTTGCAATCCCCCCATACCGGGCACAGCTCGGCGGTGTTTTCAATCTGCTGGGATCTCAGCTGGAATTCGGTCCAGTTTTCGCCCGCCGATCCGCTGACGGCACAGTTGTGGTTGCCCGAGGACAAGAGCAGCTGGATGACCATGCGGCGCGCTTCAATCACCTTGGCCGACTCGGTGCGCACGATCATGTTGCCGCCTGCCGGTGCCGCGCACGAAGCAACCAGGCTGCGGGCGCCTTCGACTTCAACGACACAAACGCGACAGGCGCCGGTCGGTGCGGCCTTCTTTAGGTGACAGAGGGTGGGGATATCGATGCTGTTGCGGTGTGCGACGTCCAGAATGGTTTCGCCGGGTTCAAAAGAAAATTCATTCCCATTGATTACGATAATATTCTGCTCAGCCATATCGGATGCGGCCCTCCTTTTTGGGGACTTTGGGAGAAGATCCCTATGTATCCGATGCACACCGTTTTGTCAATGGGAACTGGAAACTGGTCTCTGGGTTCTGGTCTCTTGTCGCTGCTTTTGGGGTTCTCAGTTTTATTACCCTAAACTCAATGGTATAAGGTATAGGGCAGAGGGTTTAAGGCTGAAGATACGGATGGGCAGACCTTATACCTTCAACCTTAGACCCTATACCTTTTGCTTTTGATCATCCAACCCCTGCGCCTGACTTTTATCTCGAGAGGAGAACCATTTGTGATACAAGTACACGCCGCATATGGCACCCAGGGCATTGGCAACGGCATCCCAGATGCTGGCATCTCTGAAGGGGACAAAATACTGGTGAATCTCGTCACTGATGCCGTAAAGAGACGCGGATACGATGCTGATCAACATCAACAGGCGCGGGTCGCCTTTGATCCGAAGGGTCTGGTAGGCCCTGTGGAACAAGATCCCCATAACGGCATACGCGCAGAAATGCAGAAGCTTGTCGCTGAATTCGAAAGAGGGAACGTGTTCGATTGAAGGCAGG
>JAFDCJ010000531.1 GCA_019312835.1 Deltaproteobacteria bacterium | reverse complement strand
GCAATCCCGCAAATATTTTTTGAAGGGGTTCGGTTGGAATATGTATGCCGGCGGTGGTTTGCGTATCCACCTTAAGTTCGATGGTGCGATGGGAAAAAGAGGGCGTCAGCTTCGATAATTGCTCTTTTACGAATTGATCCAGATGGATATTTTCTGGCAGGGCGTCTGTGGGCCTGAAGATCCCGTCAATCCGGTTTCTAATCCTGGCGACCACCGCCGTCTCCCCGAATTCCTCGGCAATCAACGTTTCGAGTTCATCGGCACATTGGTCCAGCAACCGGTTCAGGTTGTGATGGACCTTTAATTCGGATTTTTTGATGATATCTTCGACTTCAGCTTCCATTTCCAGGAGCCGCCGAAGGTTTTTATCGGCCCGCTGCATCGTGCGTTGCCATTTTTCCACCGGTACAGGTTTCAGCTGCTTTTTGATCAGCCGCAGGGAGGTTAGCAGGACTGCCAACGGGGTCTTCAGCTCGTGAGCCAGATGGTTGATCAATTTGTCCTTGGCCCGGTTTAAAATGCTGACTTCCTCATAGGCCTCTTTCAAGGCTGCCGTTGTGCGAGCGTTTTTTAACGCAACTACCAGATTGTTTTTTAAGGTCTCCAGAAGGTTCTTGTCATCCTCGCCATAGGGCTCATCGGTGATTTTTGGGCCCAGGCCGACAATACCCTTGAATTCCTCATCGACAATAAAGGCTACAAAACAGGCCAGGTCCTGCTTTAATGATGGATAGTCCTCTGGAATTTCATTGATCCCAATTGCGTCCTGGAAAATATGGCCGTCCAATGCCTGCAGTGATTCCGATTTGAGCAATTCCAGGGCATCATCCTGAAAGCCGAAGCCCACCATGATCCCGGGATTTGGAGACTTGGCATCATGGGCAACTATAAAGCCTTCGGCTACCCCGAAGTTGCCCAGGGTCATCAGCAGAAAATTTTTCAAAATCAATTGAGTGTCAACGACGCCCAGCAGCTCCCGGCTCACATCGTACAGGGTTTTGAGGTGAAACAACCGCAGGTCGAGCTCTGATTGTGCTGCTTCTGATTCAGACGTTGAATCGGGGGGCACACCATTATCATTGCGATTCGCCATTTTTTTATCCACCCTGATGATAATTATTTGTTTGTCAACCAGAGACCTGTCGGTTTCTGTGGCAGAGGGACTTAGCCTCCAAGCTGTCCAACAAATGGCCTTCCCCTCCCTTGACGGCCTCCGGCTCGTAGAGCCTACGCCTCAGAGAGGAGGGGACCGACCCGCCCGCCTCGCCTGAGCGGCTCGCGATGGCGGGCGTGGGGGGAGGGTGAACAGATAGAACAATGATTTCATTTCGGTTTAATCACCCCCACCTAAATCCTCCCCCGTCAAGGGGGAGGACGTGAATGGGATTTCGGCGGTTATTGGACAACGTGCCTATGGGATTACGGCACAACGGTCTTTGTGGTTTTGATTGGTAACGTTCTGTTAGTTGTTAATTGCCGCCTGTCGCAGAACGGTTGCGACGATGCCGCCGCGTCTCAGGTGTTTGTATGGATCTGCATCTTTGCGGCTCAGGATGCCTGCGAGATACCGTTTATGTTTTTCTATGGCAAGGCGATACAGGTCTTCTTCGCGGTGGCAGCTTGAAGCGAAGTGCAGCCTCAAGTACCGATCCGCTTTTATGGCCAGTAATTTAAGGCGATCTTCGAAAACGTCGTAAAAGGATAAGGCCTGCAGGATGGTATCCGCTTCCGATTTATAGTTGCCGGCGCCGGCCTCCCGGCACTCATGGTACAGATAAAGAAGCTTTTCAAGATAGAGCTGGTCGGAAAGCTGTGCCAGCAGGTCCGCAGCCGCCAGCAGTTTGCCCAATAATTTGATTTGCCGGGAAGCAAAGGAAACAGACGCCGTATCTTCCTGCATGTCCGTGCACCGTATGATACTGTGGCCGGCCGTAATCTCATCGGCGGACAGGCCGAACGCCCGGCCGTGGCGGCTTAAAAAATCCATGCTGCGCTGCTCATGAATTGCCTTGTGTTTGGCACCGGTTCCTTCCCGGTCTTCGGTTTCCTGTATGTAGCCCGCATCATGCAAGACCGCAGCAGCCAGCCCGATTACGACATCCCTTTCGGAAAATTCGGCGCCATCAGTGGCGGCGCCGTGTATCAGGCGTGCCATGGCCAGAAAGACGGCGATGGCATGGCGGAAGTCATGGTACCCCGTGGCGCAGGCCCTGTAGCCGGGGAAATTGCCATCGTAGAGGTCATTGACAGAATTGAAAATAGAGTGGATGGAATCGGAGGGAAAACCCGGAGAAATCAAGTGGAGAATTTCATTGACTTCGTTCCAACATGTCACTGGGGAGTCAATTTGAAAGATGTCGGTGATCCGCCGGCGGTTCATTCGTATCCTCCGATGTTAATCCGGTCAGGCTGATTGCCTCCTCTGTAAACTGATAATCTATTTTAACATTCTCTTCAACCCAGAAATGTTGATTTTGCCTTTAATAAGGGCAATTGGGACGGAAGTTCTTTCGATTTTTATAGTTGACACCCCAGTTTCTCTTTTTTATGATGTCCCGACCGGTTTGACTGAATTGGATCTGATCGCCAAAGGTGGGGAGATGGGTAAACAATTGAATGATCGTGCTGTCACAGTGATCTTGTCCAACGAAATTGGGTATGAACGAATAGCCATGGCGTGTTCGGCCTCCTTTGCACAAATGTTTGGCTGTTCGCCCGAACGCATCGAGGACTTGAAGACCGTAGTTGCCGAGGCCGCCATCAACGCCATGGAACATGGTAATAAGGGCCGTGTGGACGCCCGTGTTATCGTTTACATGAATTGCCGGGACGACGCCATCAATGTTTCGGTAATCGACGAGGGTGACGGCATCAAAGAGTTGCCGCCGAATCCCAATACCGAGAGGATTATCGACGAGCTGGATCCGCCCACCGGCTTCGGCGTGTTTTTGATCAACCAGCTGGCAGACAAGGTGGAATACAATCAAATGACGGATGAAGGTCACGCCGTCAGAATGGCCATCAATATGCGATAGCAGGGAAGTCTTGCTTTCGGCACTGCGGCCTTTTCTAAATAGACTGAGTTTTAAACCGGATCCGAATAGGCATGACCAAAAATTAAGATATCCTGTTCACCCCGCCGAGGTGCTTTGTCAGGGCAGGTAGGGTGGTAGGAGAAAGTGCAGGTTGAGATGCAGCACAGCAACGAGATCAAGCTTGAAAGTCACGGCACGGTTACCGTCATGGAGATACAGGGAGATATCACCGCATTTTCCGAGCCCTTCCTCAACGAAGCATACCAGAAAGCAAACGCAGAAGGTGCCAGCAGGATTCTGCTGAAAATAGATCAAGGCTCCTATATCAACAGCGGCGGCATCGCCATTTTGATACAAATCTTGGCTCAAACCAAAAAAAATAATCAAGTGATCGGTATTACCGGCATCTCAGACCATTTTAAAAAGATTTTTCACATGGTTGGAATTACCAAATTTGCTAATATTCACAACTCCTTGACAGAAGCTTTGGAAACAATGGCCGGGGAGGCGGAGTAACACAACAAAATGGGTTTGATGCCCGCAAATGAAAGCCATTTCCCCAGCCTTCTTTTCTCGATCCCACCAGACGGTCAACGTCTGGTATCTTGGAACCCTCTAACATCCATTTGGGAGACCTGCTATGCCGCTTCGTTCGTGTTATCTATTCGAGGGACTTTCGGGGTCTCAAATTGAGCGGATCATCGCCGTCGCCCGGGAGCGCAATTTTGAAAAGGGCCAATGGCTGTTTAATGAGGAGCAGGAGGCCGCGCATCTCTACCTGGTAAAGGCCGGCGCCGTTGAGCTGGTCATCAAGGTGGAAGACACCATCGAAATCCCGATCGCCATTATCCGTCCGGATAACGGCTGCCTGGGCGTCAGCGCGCTGATTGAACCTCACCGGTACACGCTTTCGGCCCGGTGCCTGGACGACAGCACGCTGCTTGCCATCTCAAAGACCCGGCTGGAAGATCTGATGAGCGCTGATTCCGACATGCGTTGCATCATTATGACCAATCTGGCGACCAAATTGCTCAATCGCCTCAAGGAAACCCGTCAGGAAGTAAAAATTCATTTCATGAACCTGGTTCGGTCCGTAACCTTTTAACTGGTAGCCCCAAAATGGATCTCAGAACCGAAGTCAATCGCCTCCAGGAAGAGCTTAAGCAATCCGAGCATGTTCAAAACGAACTGGACCGGCGGGTATTTTATCTAAAGACCCTCTATGATGTCAGCAAGGATATTTTCTCCAGTGTCGAAACGGAGACGATCCTGAGAAGCTTTCTGCTGATGGCCATGGGTAATTTCGGCGCCACTGAAGGCGCCATTCTGCTGATCAATTCCCCTTCAAAAAAAATTCAGCACCTGGTAACCGTTGGCCTTGCCGACGAGGATGTCGCCGGCATAAAACAGGACGTCGGGCAGCGTATCCGGCAGGACCTCTCCGGGCGGCCGTCGGACGGCACCGGGAAACGCCTGCCGGCCGATAGCCTGCCGGCACCTTTTGCCTTTGCCCGCGACTTTACCGTTGAATCGGAGTGGACCGGCATCTTCGGGCTGGGTGCCAAGCTCATCGGCGAACCCTACAATGATCATGATCGGGAATTG
>JAFDCJ010000530.1 GCA_019312835.1 Deltaproteobacteria bacterium | reverse complement strand
TAATAAGTCTTAATTTGGTTCCATTGTAGCGAACGTAGCACGGTTTCTTTCGAGATTTCAATAAAAGTTATTTCAAAATGTCGCTCTCACGCTTAACGCCGATATCACAAGACTTCCTCATTATCTCTCCCCCAAAATTATATTGCAGGTGTAACCTTTCCTGCGGCCATTCCGTCTTCAGGGATAAAATGAATACGAAAAAAAAAGAAGACATTTACCATGTCATTTGATTCATAGAACAGGAGATTTAAAATGCCAGTTTATCTAAAAGACATCAATGAATTTCAAAAACTAGAAAAATTCGCGTCGGTTTTAATCGTCCCCTGCCGATTTTGCCCGGCTGCCAGTTTGGCCCTAAGAAAAAATGAACCCTATTTTGAATTTTTTAAAAAGTTTTTAAAAACGGCTTCTTATGAGGAATATATCAAAACAACGAGGTCTGATCTGGAAAACAAAGGTGTCAGGGCCGATGTCTTCGAGAGTCATTGGCCCCACCAATTTGTTGTCTGCATGTGGACCTCAAGGCGCCGAAAAAAGCTGATGAAACGAGCCATGCAATATCATGCGCTGGTCGTCATGGGCTGCGAAGCTGCGGCCGAGACGATCTTTGACGCCGTCAAATCAACCTCTTGTCACGTGTTTCAGGGTATGCGAACCGAGGGTATCATGAGTATTAAACCGCGATTTCAATTCCCCGGCAACATATGGCTCGAGCTCAACAGCGTCACGCCGATTCTCCATCCGGAAAACAATCCGAACGCATGGGTGCGCCTCTGATCCACCCGAGGATTTTACGTGAAATTTTTTTTTGGCTGCTAATCAAATTACAAAAAGGAGGATCTTTTTATGGAAACCGCAACGGCTAAAACGGAAGAAAAAGTTTTAGGGGAAAAAATTGAGAGTTTAATCGCAATCGGCGCAGCCACAGCCGCAAACTGTATCCCCTGCTTTGAACACCTTTATAAAAAAGCGATTGATTCCGGCATCACATTGGCGGAGATTAAACGCGCTTCAGAAATTGCCGGGCAGGTAAAAAAAGGTGCTCATATTGCCCTGAAAAACAGCATCAGTCATATCATCGGCGTAAAAGAAACACGCGACTTGCCGTGCGACCAAACGGCGAATAAATCTTGTTGCGGATAACGATGGATATTATCTAAAAATAAGAAAAATTGAGGAGTTTGAAAATGAACATTTGCGAAAAATGTAAATTACGTGCAAAATACGACCACAACACCCGTTCCCTCCTGGGCAGAATCTGGAAATGGCATATTGGCTGGTGTCCCGGCTGGAAGGCATATCTGAAATCATTGTCCGCCGGGGACCGGAAGAAACTGATGCACCCGTATGCTTAGTTTTACCGGCATCCCCGGGGTGATGGGCAAAGCTCAGATGAATCAAACCAAAGGAAACCAAAGATGGATTTCTGGGATATATACGATGATTATTATGGGCGCGTAAAAAAATTCATTTTTGCGCTTGTTAAGGATGAATGGGTGGCCGATGACATAATCCAGGAGACTTTCATCAAAGTCCAAAAAAACGTGCATCAGTTGAGAGAAGAATCCAAGCTGTCTTCCTGGATTTTTAAAATTGCCTATAACCTTTGTCAGGATCACTTTCGCAAAACGAGCCCATCCTCGCAAAGAGAACAGGTTCTCAGCGAAAAAAAAGGAATTCTTTCAGAACCTCTTTTTCAAAAAAAATTCGAGCAGCATCAGATGAGTGCCTGCGTTCAGGACAAAATCAGATTATTGCCGGAATCCTACCAGACCGTTTTGGTTCTTTTTGATCTGATGGGATGCAGCCATCAGGAAATCGCCGAGATTTTGGATATATCCATTGAAAATGTCAAAGTCAGACTGCATCGAGCCCGCCAGAAGTTAAAAACGATCCTGGAAGAAGAATGCACCTTTGAAGTTGACGAACGAAATGTTCTGGTTTGCGACCCGGTTTCAAACAAAAAATAAGTTGTTTTTAAGATCGTTTTCTAAAAAAATGTGCGATATTAGAAAACGCAAAGTTTCAATTTACTTCGGTTCTGAAAATTATCCAGGCAGTCGGAAAGGTCTTAAACCGCTTTTGTGAACTTATCCTGGGAAAGGAATATACCAATGAAGGCGAAAGCTTCACCGTTCCCAATTGCTGACGCACATGGCAGGCTCGAGTGCAAGGAACTCTGGGGTGGCATCCGCAGTCGAGATTCTGAGGTTTCTGCCGGAAACGTCATCGGTTCCATCTATTCTACCGCTTGCTGCGAGGGCGGCCAGGGTGGAGACATCTACTATTTTGGCGTCTGCAAAGATGGCATTATAACGCGACTGGCGATAGCAGATGTTACCGGTCACGGCGAGGCCGTCTCGGAAATAAGCCAGTATGTCTATGACACTTTAAAAGCACACATTTGAGAGCCGGACAGTCGGGTCATTCTGGGCGAAGTTAACCAGCGAATCAGCAGTCGCAGCCTGGATGCCATGACGACCGCGGCAGTTGTCGCGTACTACCGCCAACAGGGCGAAGCCAGAATTTCTTATGCCGGCCACCCGCCGGTTTTATACCGGCGAGCCAATGACAGGACCTGGGCCTACGCCAGACCGCATGCTCGCAAAGGTCACAGCGATGGTTTCCCACTAAACATACCGCTGGCGGTCGATTTGGATACGCTTTACAGCCAGATCACAATTTCCTTGACGCCTGGCGATCGGCTCTTCGCCTATACCGACGGCATCATCGACGCCCCCAACCCCGGGGGCGACACTTCTGGTTTGGCGCGCCTCAAAGATGCCCTTGATGCCACCACCGGAGCCCCTTTAGCTGAACTTAAATCGGCTGTCCTCAAAACACTGCATGAATTTACTCAAACAGAGCTAATTCAAGATGACGTTACGCTGGTGGCCATGGAGATTTGCTAGTGTTGTGTCCCTCAAAAATATTACAAAATTCGTGGGTTGTATATACGTTCGGTTGGTTTCATTAAACGATTCATGGAATCAATAGATATTACCGACTACCTGATCCTTTCGATCCTCCTTATCTTATGGTGCGTCCTGCACAGTGCGATGATATCGATTTCCGTGACCGAATATTTCAAGAAGCTCCTGGGATCTGATTATCGGTTTTATCGAGTATTTTTTAACCTGATAGCCATTCTGACGCTATTGCCTGTCGCCATATTTGCATATTCGGTGCAGACTCAGGCAATATTCGAGTGGAACGGATACAAGCGCATTGGCCAGGTGCTCATATTGGGGCTGGCCGTGTGGTTTTTCCTCCGCGGCGGGCGCCACTACGATATCCGTCAGGTGATCGGAATCAAACAGATCAAAGAAGGAAGCGCAGATATCGCGATAACCGCTGCAGGCGATTTAGACACGTCAGGTGTCCTGGAAATGATCCGCCATCCATGGTACCTCGCCACGATGCTGCTGATTTGGGGGCGCCAAATGGACGTGGCCGCGATGATTGTAAATGTGATTCTTACAGCCTATTTAATTGTCGGAACGTACCTCGAAGAAAAGAAACTTGTAAGGGAATTTGGAGAAAAGTACCGCAACTATCAGAAGAAAGTGTCCATGCTGTTACCGTATCGTTGGTTGAAGGAAAAAGTAATCGGCTAGCTGGTGTTACGGCTAAATTTATTTTTGCCTAAAAGGCGTTGACAGCGTTGCAAAATCTGCTATATTCTATTTTAACAATATATGAGGTTGTGATGAAATCATTTGTCAAAGTCATGAAAGCGTTATCCGACCCGAATCGGGTCAAAATTATCAAGCTGCTCCAGGTAAAATCCATGTGCGTCTGTGAGCTGCAGGGGGCCTTGTACCTGGCGCAGCCGACCGTTTCCAAACATCTGAAAATACTTGAAGAGGCCGGATTGGTGGACTTCAGAAAAGACGGTCTGTGGGTGAACTATTTTCTGGCAGACGGGAAAAGCAGCCCTTACGCCGCCAACCTGCTCGGTAACCTCCAGCACTGGTTGAACGAGGATCTGGAAATTGCCGAATTAATGAAAAGGGCACCCTTCATCAACCGGGAAGATATCTGCCGGGGGTAATTTTTTTTGTGACAATATATCGTTAAATCGGTATATAGCGTTTTATAATGATGGGTTTTAACCCATCCGCCTGACGATCTTTAAATGTCAAGGCACGGTCTAATCCGGAAAAGAGGTGATTCAAAAATGAGCGAACTGACCGCGGTTGCGGACCATGCAGCCGAAGTGAAAGATTCTGCGAGTCAAAAAGCACCGAGCGCGCCGGCCAGCCTGATAGACTGGAAAAGCATCTGGAAACCGCTGTCCGTTATTGCCGGCATATTTCTCGTATTCTTCTGGCTGCCCATCGACAGCAGCCGTTTGACCGGCGCGGTGATCGAGTCCCTGGCCCTGGCCCGCTGGTATGCCCGCGAGCATGTGCTGTTGTGCCTGGTGCCGGCCTTTTTTATCGCCGGCGGCATCTCGGTGTTCGTCTCCCAGGCCGCCGTGATGAAATACCTGGGTGCCGGTGCCCGGAAGGTGATGTCTTACGGGGTGGCCTCGGTTTCGGGCACCATTCTGGCGGTGTGCTCCTGTACGGTGCTGCCGCTGTTTGCCGGCATCTGGAAGCGCGGTGCGGGCCTGGGCCCGGCCATTGCCTTTCTGTATTCCGGACCGGCCATCAACGTGCTGGCGATCGTGCTGACCGCCCGGATCCTGGGTCCGGAGATCGGCCTGGCCCGGGCGGTGGGGGCGGTGGTATTCAGCATCGTCATCGGGCTGCTCATGCACCTGCTGTTCCGCAGGGAAGAGCAGGTCAAGGCTGAGGCCGTCCTGCACATGCCCGAGCCGGAAGTTGAGCGGCCGCTGTGGCAAAATGTCATCTATTTTGCCGTCATGGTCGGCATCCTGATATCGGCGACCTGGGGGCCGCCGGCCGAACCTGCAGGGCTGTGGCACGCAATTTACAGCGTTAAATGGCTACTGACCGGTTTTTGCGCAATTGTACTGGGGGTGCTGCTGGTCAAATGGTTTCGTGTGAGGGCCTACAAGGTCGCTCTGGCAGCCGCGGCCGTGCTGTTGCTGGCGCTGGTTTTCCGGCACGAGCCCTTGATAGGCTTCTCGGCCGGCATCATCGCCCTGGCGGTATTGACCACCACCACGCGGGGGGAGACCGAGAGCTGGTTTCTGGCCACCTGGGATTTTGCCAAACAGATCCTGCCGCTTTTGTTTGCCGGCGTTTTAGTGGCCGGTCTGCTGCTGGGAAGACCCGGTTCGGAGGGTTTGATTCCTTCCCAATGGATCAGCGGCCTGGTCGGCGGCAACTCTATGTGGGCCAACTTATTTGCCGCGGTGGTAGGAGCGTTCATGTATTTCGCCACCCTGACCGAGGTGCCGATTTTGCAAGGTCTTTTAGATGCCGGCATGGGCAAGGGGCCCGCCCTGGCGCTGCTGCTGGCCGGACCGGCGCTGAGTCTGCCCAACATGCTGGTGATCCGAAGCGTCATGGGCACGAAGAAAACCATCGCTTTTGTGAGCCTGGTTGTCATGATGGCCACCATCAGTGGTATGATTTTTGGCCGTATTTCCGCCTGACCGTTTCAGCTGTGGCCGGTGGAAAATGATTTCGGTGGGGATGGCGGTTGGATTATATAGAAAAACAAAAGGAATAAGCTAAGGAATAAGCTTATGTGTGCAGATGAAGTTACCCAGATCAACGTCGGCGGTAGCCGCGTCGGTATCATCGGGCTGAAATCCGTTATGTCGGAGGTGGCCGAAGCCTGTAAGGCCCAATCCGATGAAGAGATCCGGGCCGAACTGCTGAAGCGGCTCAACCAGCGCAACTATATCGCCGATTCCGCCAGGGATGAATATGGCCGGGCGTTTTTAAGGGAGTTTAAAAAATTTACCGGCCGTCCGGTGGAAGACGGCGGCCCGGAGGGTGTGGAGATCAAGGTCCTGGGCCCAGGCTGTGCGAGCTGCAACAAGCTGGAGCAGGATCTGGTCGCGGTGATGGCCGAGATGGGCCAGGCGGCCGATCTCGAACACGTCACCGACATTGCCGAGATCGGCAGCTACGGCGTGATGGGCACCCCGGCGCTGGTGATCAGCGGCGAGGTCAAGGCGGTGGGTTCGGTCCCGCCCAAACCCAGACTGAAGCAATGGCTGCAGGAGGCATTTGCCAGAACAGGCAAATAGCTGTTTACCTAAATTTAAACCCCAGACACACAGGTGCTTGTCCGGAAAGTCTATGTTGCCAAATGAACCTGGTGGGAGCGGCTGCCAGCCGCGAAATTAACCTATCGCGGCTGGAAGCCGCTCCCACAATTGGGAAACCGCATCTTTTTCCGGCAACCCCTAAAAAATAGCAATCAGAAAGGAACGCATCATGGAAATCAAAGTACTGGGACCCGGTTGTCCCAAATGTCAGCAAACCGAAAAAATCGTTAAACAGGCCGTCGCAGAAGCGGGTGTGGACGCCCAAATTGAAAAAGTAACCGACACAATGGAAATTGCGGGCTACGGCGTATTCGGAACACCGGCTGTCGTGCTGGACGGCGAAGTCAAAAGCGTCGGCAAAATTCCAGATAAAGACGAAATCAAATCCTGGCTGGCCGGATAGCGCCGCGCGCGGTTGATCGCAGCCACTGTCAACCGGTTTTTTAATTGGCCATTGGGCGTAGGTTAAACTTATGCACAAGCAGATATGCTTTCAAATCATCATCCTGATTGTCTGGGCGGCCGCTTCGGGGGCCACCGCCCTGAAAACCATTGTCATAATTTCTATCGATGCCCTGCATCCAGCGGCGCTGGGTGCCGGAACGACGCCGACTATCTTCAAGGAGATGACGGCCGGGACCTACACCCTGGACGGACACAGCACAAACCCGCCCAAAACCCTGATTGCCCACACCGCCATGTTCACGGGGCTCGAGCCGGGTAAAAACGGAAAATCCGACAATAAGTGGCAGCCCGGAAAGCAGAGAATCGATCGGCAGACAATTTTTGACATTGCCAAGCACCACGGGTTTCAGACCGGGTTTTTCTATTCGAAAGAAAAGCTGGGCTTCCTGGTGAACAGCGCCGTGGATGTTCACCGATGGTCACGGGAGGATGCCATAGATCTCGCCGAAGCATTTATCAGAAAGCCTGGCCGCCATTTTGTGTTTCTGCACGTCAGCGGGCTGGATTTCGTCGGACCGGAGTATGGATGGCTGTCGCCGGAGTATATGGAGGAACTGTCCTACATAGACGAGTACCTGACGCCACTGATACGACTGGTGAAAGCGCAGAAGAATTACGTCATCATCATTACCGGCGACCACGGCGGACATGACAAAATTCATGGGAGTCAGCACCCGGACGATTACAAACTGGCGTTTATTGCCCGTTCTGACGTGATGGAGTTGAAAAATATTCAGAATACCAGATATTCGGTTGCTGATTTGAAAGGTATTATGGATCGAGTTTTAAAGTAAAAATCAAAGCGGAAGGAATATTGCTTGTGACTATATTTCGAAAAATTTCAATTTTTTATCTGTTGTTTGTCCTTGCCGTCCTGCTTTATCCGTCACTGATTAATGCCGATGTGGAAAGATTCAGAGACATGCCGGTCAGGGGCATGGTCACCATGGTCGATCTCGGGGCCAAGAAATGCATTCCGTGCAAGATGATGGCGCCGATCCTGGTAAAAATGGAAAAGCAATATGAGGGCAAGGCGGCCATTGTGTTCATCGATGTATGGGAACACAGGGAGCAGGCCAGACGATTCGGCATCCAAGCGATTCCGACCCAGATTTTTTTTGATAAAACAGGTCGTGAAGTTTATCGTCATGTCGGATTCATGGATGAAAAGGCGATTGTCAACCAGCTGAAAAAAATGGGGATCGAATAATTTGCTTGAATCCGTATTCTTGACCGTCAACGAATGGATGATCAGCGGGACCGCCATCGCCGCCGTGGGGTGCTTCGCCTGGGGGATGATCAGCGTGCTGTTCAGTCCCTGTCATTTGGCTTCTATCCCTCTGATCGTAGCCTATGTCGGGGGCCAAGAAAAGGCCTTTATCCCGCGAAAGGCAGCCGGATATTCCACTGCCTTCACGCTGGGGCTGTTTATCAGTATTGCCGTTATCGGGATCATCTGTGCCCTTCTCGGCCGCATGCTGGGGGATGTAAGCAATTATTGGCAAATCCTTGTGGGAGTCGTTTTGATCTGGGTGGCGCTGGGGATGCTGGGGGTTGAAAAATGTTCCATGTCGGGCAGCTGGCTGTACCGGTTGAATTTGACAGGTCTGCCGGGGGCCTTCGTACTGGGCCTGGCATACGGAATTCTTGCGGGTTCCTGCACCTTCGGTTTCATCGCCCCGATTTTGGCCATCATCACCGTCCAGCAGCAAATTGCAGCGGGCATCATCTACATCCTGCTGTTTGCCGTGGGCCACTGCCTGCCGATAGTGGCTGCCGGAAGCTCAATTGCCGCCGTGCGCAAACTTCTGGAAAACAGCACCTGGCAGGGAGCTGGCAGCTGGTTTCGACGCACCGCCGGCATTTTTATTGTTCTGCTGGGTGTGTATTTTATCCTCAATCCATTTTTATTATCATAATTTTTGCAGCACATTCGTGCTTGACTACCGGATTTTATAAAACTATAGTTCGCCACATGACGAATTGAGAGGCGGCTGTGTTCGAATTTTTAAATATCACCAAGGCCCTGGCCGAAGAAAACCGGCTGCGCATCCTGCTGGCGCTCGAGGTTGAAGAGCTGTGCGTCTGCCAGATTATCGAACTGCTCGAGCTGGCGCCCTCCACCGTGTCCAAGCACATGTCCGTCCTCCGGCAGGCGCGCCTGGTGGACAGCCGCAAGGACGGCCGCTGGACGTACTATCGCCTGGCGGACGCGGGCGCCCCGTCCGAGGTGCGCGATGCCATCGCGTGGGTGAAAAAATCGCTGGCGGCTAACGAGTGCATTCGCAAGGATGCAGGAAAACTGGAAGAGATACTGAAAATTGACCGGGAAATCCTGTGCAACCAGCAGTCTCGTTCCAGCGACTGTGAACCGTCTAAAACAGATTAACAAGGAGAGATAGGAAATGAGTCATGAAGCAATTCCGAACAATGAACGCAAAATGACCAGTGTGTTCGAGCGGTTTCTTTCTTTGTGGGTGCTCCTGTGCATTATCGCAGGCATCGTGCTGGGTAAAATCGCCCCGGGCGTGGCCCGGTACCTGGACGGAATGGCCATTTATGTCAAGGGGGCGCCGGTGGTCTCGATTCCGATCGCCGTCTGCCTGTTTTTCATGATGTACCCCATTATGGTCAAGATCGATTTCGGCGAGGTCATCAAGGCCGGCAAGAGCGGCAAGCCGGTGTTTCTGACCCTGTTCGTCAACTGGGCCGTCAAACCGTTTACCATGTACGGGATTGCCATCTTTTTCCTGGGCACCCTGTTCTACAATTTCATCGGACCCGACGCCACCGACCTGGTCAAAATGCCCTTCGGCCTTGACCTGCCGAAGGGCGCCAGCCACGGCGCCGGCACGGTCGTGCTGGTTGACGGGGTCAAAATGCTGGAGGTTCCCCTGTGGCGCAGCTACCTGGCCGGCTGCATCCTGCTGGGCATTGCTCCCTGCACGGCCATGGTGCTGGTGTGGGGCTACCTGTCGCGGGGCAACGACGGTCTGACCCTGGTGATGGTGGCCATCAATTCGCTGACCATGCTGCTGCTCTACGGGGTTCTGGGCGGCTTTTTGCTGGGAGTGGGCAGATTGCCGGTGCCCTGGCAGGCGTTGCTGCTGTCCATCGGCATTTACGTGGCCCTGCCGCTGGTGGCCGGCTATCTTTCCCGCCGGTGGCTGATTGCCGCCAGAGGCGAGGCCTGGTTTAAAGAAAAATTTTTGCATGTGCTGACACCGATTACGATCATCGCCCTGCTGATCACCCTGGTGCTCCTGTTTTCCTTCAAAGGGGAGGTGATTCTCGGAAACCCGCTGACCATCCTGTGGATCGCCATCCCGCTGTTCATTCAGACGGTCCTGATTTTCTGGCTGGGATACGGTCTGGCAAGGCTGCTAAAATTGCGCTATGTCGATGCGGCCCCGGCCGCCATGATCGGGGCCTCCAATCACTTTGAAGTGGCCATTGCCACTTCCACGATGCTCTTCGGGCTATCGTCGGGGGCGGCCCTGGCCACCGTGGTGGGAGTGCTGATCGAGGTGCCGGTGATGCTGATGCTGGTGAAAATCTGCCTGAATACGACCCATTGGTTCAAGGCGGCTGCGGAGATGGGCGCCGCCCAGCAACCTACAACAGGATAAAGCATCTTGCAAATTAGTCCGTAATTCATTAGGCACAGACGACGTACCGGAAAACGTGTGTTTGAGTTTTTCACCACCCGCTTCGGTCTTCGCTCTACGAGCTTCGACCCGACAAGTCGCTCGACACAGAGTTCACGGAGTCCGCTTCCGCCCAAAAGGGAATCGAAATTGGAGAAAAACAGCCCGGAAAAAAAAGCCCGCAAGGTTATCGACGAGTGCGCCGATTGTGACGTCTGTCGCTTCTTGATGGATTCCGACTGCCGGATGTTTCCGGAGTTGTACCGGCTCTACGACAAGGAGATGGAAACCGGAGCAAAGATTACCTCCGAGGAGCTCCGGCACATGGTGGATTTGTGCAATTTCTGTGCCCTGTGCCCCTGTCCGCCGGTGCGCGCCAACCTCATCGAGGCCAAAACCAGCTTTATCGATCGCGACGGCCTGAAGTACGGGGTTCGAACCCTGGAAGACGTCCAACGGGTGTCCAGGCTTTGCGGCACTTTTCCCAAGCTGACCAATAAGCTTTTGCGCGGCAAAGCCACCGGATCTATGATCAAAAAGGCCGTCGGCATTCACAATGAACGCCAAATACCCCCGTTTCCGGCAGAGAGCTTCCCCGCGTGGGCCCAAAAAAACGGCCTGACGAAGCGGCCCCGAAAGAGTCGGCACCGCAAAATCGCCTACTTTGCCGGCTGCACCGCCAACTACCTCTTCCCCGAAGTGCCCCGGGCCGTCGTCGAGGTGCTGCAACACAATGGATTTGATGTCTTTTGCCCGGAGCAAAAATGCTGCGGCATGCCCTCGATGCTGGAAGGCGACCGTAGGCTGACCCTCAAATTTGTGCGGCACAACATGGACATCCTGGCCGATGCCGTGGAAGCCGGCTATGCTATCGTCTGCTCCTGTCCGACCTGCGGCTTCATGCTGCGAAATGTCCTGAAGGAAAATGCCTATTATTCTTCCGAATATCAGTCTTCTGTAGGCGCCGACGGGGCCTATCTGAAAATACCGGCCGCGGGGGCATCCGCCAATCCCGGCGGCAAAAAGTTTAACGTGCTCAAAAAGTCCATGTTCCAGGATATTCTCAAGGATGAGGGCTACTTTTCAACCATCGATCCCATGAAACGCATTCTGGTGGCGGAAAACACCCACGATCTGGGAGAGTACCTGCTTGCGCTTCACCGGGAAGGAAAGCTCAAGACAGCTTTTGCCGAGGTGCCTGGCCGCATGGTGTACTTCCCCCCCTGCCACCTCAGAGAGCAGAACGTCGGTCGGCCCTATCAGGAGCTGCTGGGTTTATTGCCGGGGGTCAATCCGGAGGCGGTGGACGGCAGTCTGTATTGCTGCGGCATGGCGGGCATTATGGGCTTTAAGCGTGATTTTCACGAAACCTCCCTTCAGCTGGGGTGTCACTTGATGGACAAGATCAAAGCACTAGACCCACAGTGGCTTGTAACCGATTGTTTAAGCTGTCGTCTGCAGTTCAATCAGTTGCTGCCGTATCTGGTGCGGCATCCGATTGAAATATTGCAACAG
>JAFDCJ010000529.1 GCA_019312835.1 Deltaproteobacteria bacterium | reverse complement strand
TATATCGGACACAAATCGAGTTCAGGCCATTGTTGGGTTCAGCAAGCCTATCTGGTGAACTGCCCTGCAAATAACTTTAAATGATTGTCCCTCCCGCGCAGCAGAGTGTGTCTAAATTATCAAATTTGCGGATTTTGCTGCTTTGTCATTCCGGACTTGATCCGGAATCCAGTTCAGGTTCAAGGCGTTATGTTCCTGGATGCCGGATCAAGTCCGGCATGACGAACAGAAATCAGACGTATAGAATACTTCTGGGGCATAAAACTAGAAAGGAAGCAACATGATTTATATCGGAAAATTCCTTCACGCCACCGATCAGCAGTATACCCAAGAGCGGGATCGCCGTCATGGAGAATTTAATCTAATCATTGAAGCGCAAGATCAGGACAGTGCCCTTGATAAATTCAAGGAGCGGATTGCCCAATTCAGGGAAAGCAGTGATTTGTTTCAGGGGGATTGTTTTATCTACATGATTCATTTTCTTGAACTTAAAGAATTTCCCAAAGATAAAGCCCGCATGCTCTACTATAAATCCATTGCCGGCGACCCTGTAATGCCCTACATCAGTTGTTCGGCACCGTCGGGCGAAGCCGAAGGCTGCCGGATACTCAACTGGATGGAAAACAGACCGGAAATCGACGGGCAAGACACCAATGTCTTCATCCATTTTAAAGCCTGATCGCTCCTGGATAAAGCGTTGATGTCCCTTCCCGCCATACTTTTGTACCTTATTCTAACTGCTTTTCCCAAGTCCCGGATAATCGGTCTGGGACTTTTACTTCACATGGGTATCGACCTTACGGATTGCTTGTGAACTTTTCATGCTTATCTTATCTGCCATCGACATCGCGTTGTGCCAACTAATATGCAGTTGATTCTTATTTGTTAACAGGGAACGCAAAATGAAATCAACAATCTTGTCTCTGATTTTAAGCATGCTTTTTGTCATTGGCTATGGGCATCGGGTCGATGCCGGATTTCAGGATTGGCTCAAGGAAACAGCCCAAAAGCTGGGAGGAGAAAAGGGGCTAAGTGAGGATGAAATCGTCAAAGGTCTCAAACAAGCCCTTGAAATAGGTACAGACAATGCCGTCCAGACGGTCTCCCAAACCAACGGCTATTTTAAGAATCCCAAAATCAGAATTCCCCTGCCGGAGAATGTGAAGAACGTCGAGAAAATCCTGCGCGCTACCGGTTTCGGCGGTCAGCTCGACGAATTTGAATTAAGTATGAATAGAGCGGCCGAACGCGCCGCCCCCGAGGCCAAAACCATTTTCTGGGATGCCATCAAGCAGATGTCGTTTGCCGATGGCCGGCAGATCCTGGATGGCGCGGACGATGCCGCGACCCGGTATTTTGAGGACAAAACTTCCGATCGTCTGCAGAAGATATTCAAACCTATAACCCACCAGGCCATGTCCGAGGTCGGTGTTACCAGATCCTATCAATCCCTGGACGCTAAAATCAGAACCATCCCCTACGCCGATCAGATGAGCTTTGATCTGGACCAGTACGTAACGGATAAGGCGCTGAGTGGACTGTTTGTGATGCTGGCCGAAGAGGAAAAAAAGATCCGCCAGGATCCGGCCGCCCGGGTTACGGACTTGCTCAAAAAGGTTTTCGCCAATCAATAAAACGGCCCCAAGCCATTAACAGAAAATATTTTTCACCACGGAGGCACAGGGGACACAGAGGTTTTCTTAATTGGAGATTTCGTCCCAGGCGGGACACCCCGGCAAGAGTCTATGACTTACAGGCAGTGTCGTTACGGTTTTGGTCATGCAGCGCGTAGCGGCATTTGTTTTTCCTTTGCCCCATATCACAGGGCAAAGGAAAAGAAAAAACATCTCTGTGGCCTCTGCGTCTCGAGCGCAGCGGGTGGTGAAAAGAATAAACTGGGCCTTTTTATTAACGCCAGCTGTGTCTAAAAAGCTACGAATTTATTAGGATTGTCGGCGCAGGGCCACCAGGGTAACATCATCGAATTGATCGGCCCCCAGGATGTGATCCTCGATCCGGGATTTAATTTTGTGGATCAGGTCCCTGGCCGTCCCGGATGAATTCCCCACCATTGTTACAAGCTGTTCTTTGGTGAAGGCGTCTCCCGCCGGATTGCGGGAATCCGTCACACCGTCGGTATAAGCCAGCAGCATATCGTTCGGTTTTAAGATCAGGGAGCGGACGTCAAAATCCAGGTTCGGGTAGAGCCCGACGGCCGGGCCGGTGGGTTCAAGGAAGTTTTTCTTACCATTGGAACCCGTTATGATCGGTGGCTCGTGGCCACCATTGATATAAGTCAGCGCACCGGTTTGCGGATCTAAAATCCCGTAAAAAATTGTTGCAAACATTCCGGCCTGTTCGTGGGTGATCGAGATATAGTTGTTAATCGAGCCAAAGGTATCCCGCAGGATTTTTTCAGGCGCGGCCTTGCCGTCGGCTGTGTCCAGATGCCCGCTGCTGTCGACCGATCCGGAGAGAACCCGTATAAAGCTTCTAAACAGGGCCATAAACAGTGCTGCCCCCACGCCTTTGTCGCATACATCCGCGATGACAATGGCGATTTTGTTATCCCTGCCGAGGGTAAAAATATCGTAGAAATCCCCGGCGACATGGCGGGCCGCTTGAAAATGGGTGGCCAGTTCCCAGCCGGCGGTTTCCGGCAATGCGGTGGGGAAAAACCCGCTCTGAATTTCACGACCGATTTCAAGATCGCGTTCCGCGATTCTGCGGGCGCGTTCCGACCTGGCGAATAACACCGCCTTTTCGATTCCCAATCCGATCAAAAGAAATGTCATGGCGGTCAACAGCAGCACGATGGGACGGGCAAACTGGAAAATTATTCCGGCAGACAAAAAGGTTACCACCGCCAGGGTGATGTACAGGACGCCGAGGGTGCCGCTTGTCAGCGCCAGGGGTGCGGATGAAAAGCGCATCGATAACAAAAAGAGGCCGGCAAGCATCGTGATTTCAATTCCCAGCTGAACCCATCCCGGCAGTTCACGCAGGTATGATCCCGACAGCAAATTCTGCAGTACCATTGCATGGATAGCCCCCGAAGGATAGAAGCCTTTTCCGGTAGCCGTCCTGATTTGAAATTTTTTTTCGACGGTTTCAGATATAACGGCGATCCTGCCGCTCAGGTCGTTTCTGAGTTTTTCAAGGCTGGCGGTATCTTCTGTCGCATGGAAAATTTCACTGTAGCTGTAATGGCGAAGGCCGTCCACAAAACCGGAATTATTGAGAATCAGGTGGCCGCGTTTATCAAGGGGTATGGTAATCTCGCTGTCGGTAACATGATCACTTGTGCGGATCCCCCTTAATTTTATGTATTTTCCCGGGCTGGCAACGATATTATCGGCCGTTATCCCCAGGTAGTCACACACGATCCGCAGGGAAAGGCTGGGCACGTAAGTCCCCTGATACCGAACCAGCAGCGGCACGCGCCGCAGGGTGCCGTCCGGATCTGCCGCCAGGTTCAGAAAGCCCAGTCCCCGGGCCACCGACGAAAGGTCCGGATAGGTAACCCGGGGCCGGGTGCCGGTAGCTACGGAATCCGAATTGCCGGTAACGTCAACGCGCCAATTTACGGCAAGCGTTTCCGGCTGGTTGCTTATCTTTGAAAAAACCTGGTTACCGGCGGCGGAATCATCTAAAGGTTCAAACGCCAAGCCATAATACACATTACCGGCCTGCCGGGTGGCCTGGATGAGCGGTTGGTCTTCCTCCGGGCTGACCATTTCCTCAAAAATGAAATCAATCAGCTGAGCCGCTATCCCCAGATCGGACAGGTTGCGAAAAACCCGGGCATGCTGCGAGCGGCTGAAGTAGAGATTCGCATCAATATGGACAATCCGATCATCAATCGCATGGCGGAAGGGTTCTTGCTTCGCGCGCACAACAAACAACCGGTCGACCAGTCGGACGTCCAGGGCCCGAAACTTATCCGGAATCAAGGCGTAACACCCGTATACGAGGATCATCGCACCCAGAATCAGTCCGATTCTAATCTGCAGTTTGCGGCTTGATGCGGCCATGCCTTTGGGATTATCCTTTGCCTTTTAAGATAAAATACAGATCGAGGAGGACCGTATGTTTGGCCGGTGCCGGGCCGTCTGCCCCTTCAATATCAAAGAAGCGCAAATCGATTGCAAATCCACCCCGGATCAAAAGCCGCGGTTTCCCATCCGCGGCGATGACAGGTTCCAATTCCAGTTTGGTGTTTAACGGAGTGCTCTTGCCCTTTAACGTGAAGGTACCGGCTACAACTGACGGGGTCAGCTTTCCGTAAGCGATGGGTTGACGGTCGCTATGGATTCTATCCACCACAAAGCTGGCGGTAGGAAATTTTTTGGCATACAGCAGCATGCTGCCGCGGATGGCTTCATCCAGGGTGGGCTCGCCCATGGTGATGGCGGTGCTGGTGTCGATCTCAATAAATCCGGTGGCACCGTCCACCATCAAATTGTCGGCCAGTGAAAATTCACCCAGAGCCGCCGTGACTTCGCCCGTATAGCTGTCCAACGGGGCAGGAAACCGAAACTGGATCATGGGGGGATCCCCGGGGCCGGATGGGGTCAGAATCCAATGTCGGGGAATTTCGGCCGCGGCACCTGCGCCGGCTGCTGCCTGGTCCGGTGCCGGTGGGAGGGGAAAACCGATGGCCTCCCAATTTTTGATGGGCACGTCCCGGCTGACCGGATCAAAGCTGTCACCGCTCAGGGGATTGGCGGCTATCCTGGTAACCGCATTTTCCAGAATGGCGGCTGCGTCCCGGAAGAGTTTCGTGTGTTGCGCCCAGGGGGCCGTGATTTTTTTCGTGAAAACCGGTTCTTTGCAATCAAACTGGGAAAAAAGGACCACCGTAAGGTAGAGGGTTCCGCCGGCGGATCGCCAGGGGTTAAAATCCATGTAAAATCCCCGGTCCGCTCGTCCCAACAGGGCTTCTGGCTGTATGCGAAACTTTTTGAATCCCGCGGCAATGTTTTTGAGGGCCTCGGTCACAAAGGCTTCATGGTCATAATCATCCGGTCGCGCTCCGGTGACCGCTGCCACCTTCAAGGGCGCCCATATCCTGGAACGGCCCTGCGGCAATATTGGAATATCCAGCCGCCGGTTGGCTGCTTTTCCCTGGGGGACAAACCGGGAGGTGCGGATAAAATGGCGCACCCGCTCCGGGGTGGTGGTGCGTCCCTGGTAAATGGATCGGCCGCGGTGGTTCTGATACACGATTAAAGGTGTCACCGCCACCTCTGCGGGCGATCCCTGGCGGGCATCCACTTCATGAACCCCGACGCCCATCTCCTCTGCCATTTTTCGGATCAGCGGCAGGTGGTCTTCCCGGAAGGCGCGATCAACCGCAGACACATTCGGCTGCATGAACACAATAAGCTGTTCGCTTTCCAATGCTGCCAGTCCGCGCGTTGATAGAAATGGAATAGATAACCATAATCCTGCTATCAGCATGCCAAGCAATGCTCTGTCCCTATTCCTATGTGCATTCATGAATTCCCCGATGCCTCAGCATTACGACCTGGGATGATTAACAGTTATAAGGTAAAATCAGAATTTCATGATTTTCATGATTTTATTGATCTTGGCGTACGGGAAAGGTGGAGTGGCTCAAAGAGATATCCACCTTTTTGCATTACGCCAATACGCCAACCCTCCGGATTTATTATTGACGAATGCCTTCAAGGCTGACCGTCAGAAGGACGTCGTCGCTGACACCGCCCATCATAAAGTTCATCCCGAATTCGCTGCGTTTGATGCTAAATGAAGTCTCGAAGCCCCGGCGATAATTGCCCCAGGGGTCTTTGCCTTCGCCGGTATGGCGGGCTTGGACGGTAATCGGCCTTGTTTTTCCCAGAAGCGTTAAGTCCCCCGAAATTTCGTAGCTGTCCGGGCCCGCTTTTTTGACCGATGTGCTTTTGAAACGGATCACCGGATATTCGGCGGCATTGAAGAAATCCGGGCTCCTGAGATGATTGTCCCTTTTTTCCACGGCGGTGTCGACGTTTAGGGCATCGACCTGGATCTCAATCGAACTGCTGGCCGGCGATGCCCCGTCAAAGACGAAAGAGCCGCTGGGGCCATTGAAGCGGCCATAGACATAGGCAACGCCGAGATGTTTGACCCGAAAGACGACCGACGTGTGCGCGGGATCCAGTTTGTATGTTTCAGCGGCTACTGCCGGATTCAATAAACCGGCCAATAACACCAGAGCCGTTATCAAATAACCTGCGGTCGTTGCTTTGATTGATTGCATTTCTGCCTCCTGAGGAAAATAATCTTAAGATCAAATCATTGGATAAAAACATACATCAACATTAAGCACGAACCGTTTTTGCGCAAGTTCTGCCGGCGAATGCAGCCATGTTGACAGTCCATCTGCTCGGCAAGACCGGCGGGCTTTCCAATAAAGCTTTAATTTTATTGATATTTTATGGATTTTATGTCATAATATAGCGATCGTATGCATTCCGTATGACCCTTGTGTCGTTTTGAATGTCAGGCCGCCGCGAAGGGATACGTATCATCAAATCCTTTCAAAAGATAAACACGGGAGGTACTTTAAATGATCAACAGCGCTGAATCCGAAAAAATGGTTGATCAGCATATTGGCAATGACGATACCAACGCCGCCGTAAAATTGCTTTTTAAACTGATTGTGCAATCTGCCAGAGAAAAGAACTTCACCAAAGCAGAACAGTTAAGGGAGCGCATGCTGGAAGTTGATCCGATGGCCCTGGACGAAATTATCAGTTCCGCCGAAATAATTGAGGAGGAAAAAAGCCAGGCGCTGGATCCGATCCATATGCAGATATGGTCCAAGCTTTACGACAGACTTAACACCGAAGAAAAAAACGAGCTTTATTTTTCGCTCCAGGATGCGGTCCTGGGGATCAACAAGGCGGTTTTTGAGCAGGGAAAATTGGATACCAATCTGTATTTCATCAACCAGGGCCAATTGAAAATGATTTACCAGGACAGAGACGGCGATGGCCTGCTCTATACGCTGGGCCCCGGACAGCTGGCCGGTCAGGAAAACTTTTTTTCCAATACGGTGTGCACCACCTCGCTGATCACCTTAAGCAACGTCAATTTGAAATACCTGGCCAAAGATGCCTTGATGAAATGGAAAAAGCAGTTCCCAACCCTTGAAAAAAAATTATCCGATTTTTGTGCCGGTTTTCAAAGTGCGACCGCGATGCTGAAATCAAAAAAAATGGATCGTCGCGCATTAAGACGGGTGAAAATTTCCGGCAAAGGGCTGTTTAAGCTGCTCAACAGGACGGGCGAACCGATCGGCAAAACCTTTAAAGGCGAGCTTTCCGATATTTCAGTTGGCGGCCTGTCATTTGAGATCAGAATTTCAAAAGAGGACACCGCACGCCTGTTACTGGGCCGCCGAATATCCATTGCCCTTAGCAACCGCAAGCGGATACCCCCGGTATCCATTGAACAAAACGGGATTGTTGTGGGGGTTTACCCGTTTCCCTTTGAAGACTATTCCATCCACGTAAAATTCGACAAGATGCTGGACGAATCCACCATCAATGCCATCCGGCACGCTTAGCGTCAACTCAACATCCGACTTCAGCATAGCCCGATGACAGATCGATTTTAATTTACAAGGGGGTGCTTTCTTCAGATCGTATCCCTGTGCCCGGTAAAACAATTCAGGAAACGACGGTCTCTGTGGACGGCGTTGGTAGAACCCTGCCCAGGTCAGCGTTTAAATCAATCCCATATTTTTTGATTCGCTTCCAGATCGTTACCCGGCTGACACCGAGCAGGCGTGCGGCTTCAGACTGATTGCCGCCGACACGGCGCAGGGTCTGGAGCAGTTGGTTGCGTTCATCCTCCCAGGATTTTGAGCCCGCGGCAGCGGCATAATTGGCCGTCGCGCGTTTACCGCCTGCGGCTATTTTAGGGGGTAGATGCTCTTTTCCGATCCAATCACCGGAGCACAGCACGAAGGCATATTCAACGGCATTGCGCAGTTCGCGGACGTTGCCCGGCCAGGAATACGTCAGCAAGGCTTCCATCGCCTCGGGGGTGAGCCCCAGAATTTCTTTGCCGCCTCTGTTGCGGTTATGGTCGATAAAATTTTGAACGATCAGCGGAATATCCTCAGGACGCTCCGCCAGGGGCGGACAGCTGAGCGGGAAGACATTGATGCGGAAAAAAAGATCTTCCCGGAAAAGACCCTCGCCGATCATGGCCTCCAGATTTTTATTGCTAGCGGAGATGATGCGGACGTCGACCGGTATCGATTTGTGATCACCCACCCGCTCGATTTCCTTTTCTTCCAGCACCCGCAGCAATTTGACCTGGGTCGACAGGGGAATGTCACCGATTTCATCCAAAAAGATCGTGCCTTCATGGGCGGCTTCAAAACGGCCGATACGGGTACGGTCGGCACCGGTGTAGGCGCCTTTTTCGTGGCCGAACAGCTCACTTTCCAGCAGGTTTTCATTCAAGGCCGCACAGTTGACCTTGATAAACGGTTTTTTTTGGCGGGGGCTTTCTTCGTGAATGGCCCGGGCGACCAGTTCCTTACCGGTGCCGCTTTGTCCGTGAATCAACACGGGGGCATCTGTTTGGGATACATTCTCGATGAGCTCAAACAGGTATTGCATGGGCTGCGACTCTCCCAACAGTCCGTGATGACCCTCCTCCAGGTGACAGCTTCTGCGCAGGGCGGCGATCTCCTGTTGTTGGCGCACGATTTCAGATATATCCGTAAATGTTTCCACAGCTCCCAGAATTTTGCCTGCGGAATCTTTTAATACGGATGCGTTTTTGACGACATGGACGGCCCGTCTGGCTTTGTCGGAGATCAAACATTTCTTGGCTTTGACCTCACCGGTTACAAACAGCTTGCACCAGTCCTTTCCCGTGCCCCGGCCGTACACATCACAGCCGGTGCAATTCAGGGTGCGGCAGTTGGTGCCGATCAGTTCATCGGCCGCGTAGCCGGTCAGCTTTTCAGCCGCCGGATTGACGGCCAGGATATTGCCCGCGGGATCGAGGACCATCAGACCATCCTGCAGGGTATCGACAATGGTTTTCCAGTATTTTGCAATCTCCATCAGCATGCACTCCCTGTGTGCAAAATTCATGCAATGTTACGATCGATGATGCGTTAGCGCGCCAATCGACCGCCGGAACCGGTCGGTGAACCGGCGATTAATTTCCCGGAGCCTTAATTTCAGCGGCCTGCGGACATCATTCCGATCATTGGGTGTTGATTGTTGGAACGAAATGACCCGAACCGTTAACCGTTAACAGTGTTAAGCATATAGACGTTAACTTAACATTAACCCTTAACAATTTCAAGGGCCAATTTAGCCGATCTTCAACCCTGTCCGGGTCTTCTCTCTGTCAATCCTGCCTTCGCTTAAATCGCTATATATTGATATGTGTTTAATTTAACGAACAATATATTGTAGGCCGACCGCCGGTGATGGTCGGGCGCATTATTCGGCACCCACCATCATTTCTTGGTCGTTCCATTGGTATACTTATTGCTGGTAGAGGGCCTAAGGATTTGGGTGTCTGCTTGCTGAGAAGGGACAAATCAAGGCGACCCGCACATCGTCGGAAATTTACAGGGAGGATTCGATGAAGATGTTGAAAACAAGGAAACTTATGAATGCTGGCCTGGCACTGGGCCTGTTGTTGGCCTGGTCCCTGGTGGCCCACGCCGCCACGAGCACGGCGGAACAGGCGCCGGGTCGCACGATGGCCCAGCAGGCGACCAGGGACAAGCAGCTCTGGATTACGGCGGACCATTCCAAGCATGAGGTCCTTCAGCAGACGTTCACCTCCGGTCCGGAGGTGACCAGGGCCTGCTTGAGCTGTCATTCGGAAGCGGCCAAACAGTTTCACAAAACCATCCACTGGACATGGCTGGATCCCAATGTCGCGCCCGAAGAAAGGGTCGGCAAGGCCGGTTTGTCCATCAATAATTTTTGTATTGCCCTTCACGGCAGTTATCCCCGGTGCACGTCCTGTCATGCCGGCTATGGCTGGAAGGATATGTCCTTTGACTTCAGCGACCAGACCAAGGTTGACTGCCTGGTCTGCCATGAGCAAACCGGCACCTACAAAAAATTCCCGGCCGGCGCCGGTAACCCGGCCCCCAAAACCATGGTCTTCAAGGGCAACAACAAAACCTACCATCCGCCGGAGTGGAATAAGGTCGCCCAGAGCGTGGGGCGTCCGACCCGCAAAAATTGCGGGACCTGCCACTTTTTCGGCGGTGGCGGTGACGGCGTCAAACACGGTGATATGGACTCCTCGCTGATGAAACCCAGCAAGGAACTGGATGTCCACATGGGCATCGACGGAAAGAATTTTGACTGTGTGCGCTGCCATACCACCGACCTGCACCGGATTGCCGGCCGGACCTATGCCACCCCGGCGGCCACGGAGCGTAAAAGCCTGGTTGAGGATGACACCATCGCCAAAATTACCTGCGAATCCTGTCACACCGATACCCCGCACAAACCCGGTTCCAAGCCCAATGACCACACCGATAAAGTGGCGTGTCAGAGCTGCCACATCCCGGAGTTTGCAAGGGTCAATCCCACCAAAATGTGGTGGGACTGGTCCAGGGCGGGACAGAAAAAGGACGGCAAACCGTTCAAGAAAAAAGGCGAACTGGGCAAACCGGTTTACTTCACGCTGAAAGGCGATATGGCCTGGGCCAAAAATGTCAAACCGCAATACTACTGGTACAATGGCTCCATCACGGCCATCACCGCCAACGATATGGTCGATCCGGGCCAGCCCGTTCAGATCAATATGCCGGTCGGCAGTCAGGATGACCCCAGCTCCCGCATTTCACCTTTCAAGGTGCATCGCGGCAAGCAGCCTTATGACAAAGTCAACAAGACGCTTTTGATCCCCCATCTTTTCGGGAAAAAGGGCAGCGGCGCCTACTGGGCTGATTGGGATTGGAAACAAGCGCTTGAAAGCGGTTCCAGCAAAGCCGGAACCAAGTTCAGCGGTGAATTCGATTTTGTGGAAACCGCCTATGTGTTCCCGATCACGCACATGGTCGCACCCAAAGAAAAAACGCTCGGCTGCACCGAATGTCATTCGGGGACCGACAGCCGCCTGGCACACCTGAAGGGCTTTTACATGCCCGCTCGCGATACCTTCAAGGTGATTGATTTTGCCGGTTGGGGGGTGGTGTTAGCCTGCCTGGCAGGTGTCCTCATCCACGCCCTGGGCCGGATATTTACCAAAGGAAACGGAAGAAAGGAGAATTAATTCCATGGCAGGTCAAAATAACAATTTAAAGAATATATATCTTTACGCCCGTTACGAGCGCTTCTGGCACTGGCTGCAAACCGTCCTGATCGTTTTGCTTCTCATCACCGGTTTTGAAGTCAAAGGCCTTTACAGCCTTTTTGGCTTCCAAACGGCGGTCAAAGTACACAACTTTGTCGGCAATACCTGGTTGATCGCCTTTCTGTTTTTCGTATTCTGGGTCTTTACCACGGGGGAATGGCGGCAGTATGTGCCCACCACCAAAAAGATGTTTGCGGTGGGCCGCTACTACCTGTACGGGATTTTTCGCGGCGAAACCCATCCGGTGCCCAAACGCAAAGATGCCAAGCACAATCCCTTGCAAAGAATCACTTATCTGATGCTGGCCGCCATCCTGCTGCCGGTCCAGATGGTGACCGGCCTGTTTTACTGGGGCTATAACTCCTGGCCGGCCTGGGGCCTTTCCGGCCTGTCTCTGCAGGTGGTGGCGATGATTCATCTGGCCGGCGCCTTTGCCATCCTTTCCTTTGTGATCGTTCACCTCTACATGATCACCACCGGCCACACCATCCTGGCCCATACCCGTGCCATGATCACCGGCTGGGAAGAGGTCGAGGATCTCGATACGGTTGAGGACTGGGAGGTTAAAACTAAAGCAGCTTAGGATCGTCCGGGGTCACCGTTGCACGTCTTTCGAACAAAATAAGGTCATTGACGCGCGGAATGATGCCAATGGATTGGCCGGCTTCGTGCTGACAGGTACTCGGCACCAGCGCCTTCACAATGTCCCGTGATGGTAATTGAAGCGTGTACTGGATATTGGCCCCTTTAAACTGCTTTTTGATAATCCTGGCTTTGAAGCTGCTGGCGTCGTCATGAATGATGTCTTCGGGCCGAATAAGAACGTCTGCCGGACAGCCGTTATGGCAGGGATATTTGAACTCGCCCTCAAGGATACCCAGTCCGGTTTCCACGCTTCGGTCATCCAGCACCAGGCCGGGCAAGAGTACGCCCTCGCCGACAAAATCAGCCACATACTTGTCGGCAGGGCGGTGGTATAAATTATAGGCGGTATCCCATTGCAGCAGCGTACCTTGCCGGATAACCCCGATTTCATCCGCCATTGCAAACGCTTCATGCTGGTTGTGGGTCACCATCAGGGCAGTTGCGGCCTGCTTTTTTAGAATTTCCCGCACTTCGGTTGAAAGCCGTTCCCTTAAGATAACGTCCAGATTTGAAAAGGGCTCGTCCAGCAGCAACAGTTCCGGCTCCGGGGCGAGCGCTCTCGCCAGAGCAACCCGCTGCTGCTGACCACCGGAGATTTCGTGCGGGAATTTTAAGGCGACATCATCCAGCCCGACCAGATGCAGCAGTTCCCTGACCCGGCTTTCCCTGGCCGCTCTTTCCATGTGTTGCAGCCCGAATGCGATATTGGCTGTAAGATTCAAATGGGGAAAAAGCGCATAATCCTGAAATACCATTCCAATCCGTCGCTTATCCGGTGCAGCCAGGATCTGTCTTCCGGAAACGATCCGATCGTTGATGCGTATCTCACCGGTATCGATATCCTCAAATCCGGCGATGGCTCGCAATATGGTTGTCTTGCCACATCCGCTCGGTCCCAACAGGCAGCCGATCGTCCCTTTGTTCAGAGCCAGGGACAGGTTTTTTACAACTTCAATGTCGCCAAATGATTTTGAAACGTTCTTTAAGTCAAGTACGGTTGTCATTTTGTATTCCTGGTTGAACGGCGGAACGAGGAGTTTCCCCTCGTTGCCCACTTAATTGAGCGGGCAGGGAGTTTTTGCATTACCCCCTGTCATTCCCGCATAAAAGACTGTATCAGAATGTCAGCGCGCACCTAATTTCTGATCGTCATGCCGGACTCGATCCGGCATCCAGTATTGTATAGGCTCCAAAATATCTGGATTCCGGGTCAAGCCCGGAATGACGATACGGAGGTATTTGTAGTTTTTGGCTAATTTTCCGTCTGCCGCGCCAGAAGCATGACCGGGATCAGCCCGCCCAGGACCAAAGCGACGGCCGGCAACGCAGCCCGTTCCCATTCTCCTTCCGAAGTAAGTTCAAAGATCTTAACGGCCAATGTGTCCCAACCGAAGGGCCTGGTCATCAACGTAATGGGCATTTCTTTCATGACGTCGACGAAAACCAGCGCGGCCGCCGTCAGGATACCGGTTTTTAAAATGGGGACATGCACTTTGCGCAGCAGGGCCAGCCCTTTGACACCCAGACTGATGGCGGCTTCATCGATGCTGTCAGAGATTCGGTGCATGGCACTGTTAATCGAGTTATAGCCGGCAGCCATGAACCGAATCACATAAGCGGCAATGACGGTGAACATGGTTCCCTGGATCAATGTGTTCTTATCGTAACCGCAAAAAGTTTTCAGCAGGTCGACAAGCGGCCGATCCACAGCGGTGATGACGATTACCATTCCCACGGCCAGCACCGTTCCGGGAAGCGCATATCCAAGGGTCGCTATCCTGGTGCAAAACAAACTGAGGGTGTCCCTGTGCCGCCGGTCGGCATAGGCCAACAGAACAGAGCAGACAACAACCCCGCCGGAAGCCAGCATGGCGAAAACCAGCGAGTGGCTTAAAAAGCTCAGATATCGGATATTAAACTCCTCACCGTATATTTCCGCCGACCAGGTGAGCAACTGCACGAATGGGATCACAAATGCAACCAGCAGCACGGCGGACGCAAAAAGTGTGGCCGACCATTTTTTCCAGCCGCCAAGTTTTATGCGAGCTAAGCTCCCCTCGGCTCGGCCACTGCCTGCAAAGCGCATTTTTTGGCGTGTCTTCTGCTCGATGATAATCAGAACAAAAACAATGATGACCAGAAATGATGAGAGCTGGGCGGCGGCCGGAAGAGAGAAAAATCCGAACCAGGCCTTATAGATGGCAGTGGTAAACGTATCAAAATTGAAAATCGAAACCGCGCCGAAATCGGCCAGGGTTTCCATCAAAACCAGCAGAAGACCGCCGCCAATCCAGGGCCTGGCCATGGGCAGCGCCACTTTGAAAAAAGACGACGTCCGGCTCTTCCCCAGGGACTGAGCTGCTTCCAGTGCCCGTTTGCCCTGGGTTCTGAAAGCAGCGCGGGCGAGAAGATAGACATAGGGGTAAAGCGCCAGTGACATGACCACAATAATGCCGCCTGCTGACCGCACATTCGGAAACCAGGCCCGGCTGCCAGGGAGCCAGGATCTGAGCATGGTTTGCACCGGTCCGGAAAAATCCAGCAGCCCCAAAAAAACAAAGGCCAGGACATAGGTCGGAACTGCCAGCGGCAGCAGCAACGCCCAGGTGAACATTTTGCGCCCGGGGAATTCACATGCCCCCGTGAGCCAGGCCAGGCTGACACCGAGAACAAACGTGCCGCCGACAACCCCGCCCGCCAGAATGGCTGTATTCAACAGCAGATCGACCAGAAGATGACGGGACAGGTGACGCCAGATTGCCCCTGTCGAATGGTGAAAGGACCCTAAAATCACCGTTAACGGCAGCGCCACACTTAAAGCCGCGCCCAAGGCGGCCAGTCGCCATAAATCCAGATAACCGGCCCACTTTCGTAAAATGGGGAAGCGCAGCGGACCACAACCATATCCGCCGTTTATACAGATTGCCTTTCGCATGCTAACATCACCGGTATCCGGCACGGTCCATCAGTTGGATGGCTTCGGCCTGATACTTGCCGGCATTATCAAGGTTAATGGGATTTTGCTTAAATTTGCCCCAGGAAGCGATCATTGAATGCGGACTTACCTGCGGATTCACCGGATATTCCAGATTGACATCGGCATAAAGATTCTGAGCCTGTGGGGAGGAGAGCCACTCCAGCAGCATCTTGGCAGCCTTGTGATGCTTGCTGTGAGTGGTGATGCCAGCCCCGGAAATGTTAACATGGACGCCGTTGGCAGCCTGGTTTGGCCAGAAAATTGCCAGGGGCAAATCGGGTTTCTTGGCCAGCAGACGGCCGACATAATAGGTGTTGACAATACCCACATCACCCTGACCGGCAGCGATGGCTTCAAGCACTTTCGTGTCGCTTGAAAAAGGGGGAGCGGCCAGGTTGCTTACCCAACCTTTGATGATTTTTTCAGTTTGGGCATCACCATGCTCGGTGATTAACATCGCCACCAGGGACTGATTGTAAACTTTCTTCGAGGTCCTCAGCACCAGTCTGTCTTTCCAGGCCGGTCCGGCCAGATCCTCGTATGTGCTCAGCTCTTCCGGTGCCACCTTGCGGGGGTTATAAACAATCGTTCTGGCCCGGATTGAAAGCCCAAACCAGCGGTTTTGAGGGTCGCGCAGATGCGAAGGGATGTTTTTAACCAGGATGTCTGAGGCGACGGGCTGCAATATCCCTTCCTGGGCAGCATGCCATAAATTTCCGGCGTCTACTGTAATCAGGAGATCGGCGGGTGTTGCCTGGCCTTCGGCTTTCAACCGTTGCAGTAACACGGCTGCTTTATCGGTAATGTAATCGATCTTAACGCCGGTCTCTTTGGTGTAGGCTTCAAAGAGGGGGCGAATAAGATGCTCGTTGCGTGCTGAATAAACCACCAGTTCCTGGCAAAATGCGGTGGCAGAGACGGCAACCCAAAAATAGATGATCATCATCAAGGATAAAATTTTTTTCAACTCATTCCCTCCTAATTTTCGTGTGGACAAAATACCCGACAGAAATAGTATGAATTATAACCGGAAAAGTTAGGTACACCAAACTTCTGTGGATGTCAAGGAAAAATTCGATATATCTAATATTTTTATTGACACCGTATTAAGTTTGTTGTAACTAACTTTCTTCAATTTTCCATGGTTGACCCCATCGCATAGGGAGGTTAAGGCGAAATGCGAATCAACTTGCGTCAGATGAGTGATAATCAAGCCGGGACCATTGCGGCGATCAAGGTGGCCGGCGATCTGGGCCGGCGTATCCGTGACATGGGCATGGTCCCGGGTACCGCAATCAAAATACAGGGTCGGGCACCTTTGTATGATCCGGTGGAGTTGAGGATTCGAGGCGCCACCCTGACCCTGAGGAATAACGAAGCCGATTATATCGAAGTGGAGGTTGATGACTAATGCAGGCAACGGTTGCGCTGGCCGGTAATCCAAACTCCGGCAAAACCACCCTCTTTAACGAATTAACCGGTGCACGCCAGCATGTGGGCAATTATCCGGGGGTAACGGTGGAGAAAAAAGAGGGGACCTATACCCACAGGGATTTCCTGTTGCATGTCGTTGATTTGCCGGGAACCTATTCACTGACCGCCTATTCGCTGGAGGAGGTGGTTGCCAGGGACTATTTGGTCAACGAAAAACCGGAAGTGGTCATCAACATCGTGGACTCGTCCAATCTGGAGCGCAACCTGTATCTCGCGGTCCAGTTTCTCGAAATGGGCATTCCCGTCTGTATTGCCCTGAACATGATAGACGTAGCCAAGAAACGCGGCATCGAAATTAATGCCGACAAATTATCGAAGCTTTTAGGCGTTCCGGTGATACCGACCATCGCCCGGACCGGCCAGGGTAAGACGGAGCTGATGGAAAGTGCCGCCCATATCGTGCAGGCCAGAAAAAGATACCCCGCCCTTAAAATATCCTATGGCGACGATGTCGATCGTGCCATGCTCACCATGGAAGAAGAGATCGCTACGAACGGCTTTTTGACCGATACCTATCCGGTGCGCTGGATCGCTTTAAAATACATGGAAAAGGATGAACAGATTCTGAACCTCGGGCGGAAGCTGAACCCCGAGCTTTCGACCAGGCTGGAAGCAATGGTCCAAAAAGTATCGAATCATCTGCTGAATACGCTGGACACATACCCCGAAGCGATGATTGCCGATCAGCGCTATGGGTACATCAATTCCATCCTTAAACAGGGGGTTATTTATCAAAAATATGATCCAAACCGGCTCTACAGTTCCGACAAAATTGACAAGGTCTTAACCAACCGGTTCCTGGGTCCCATCATCATGCTGGTCGTCATTGCGGGATTGTTTCATCTGGTTTTCACTTACAGCGCGGCGCCGGTGGGCTGGCTCGAAAGTTTTTTCGACTGGCTCGGACACAGCCTCTACACCATTTTGCCCGATGGCCTGCTGCGATCGCTGATCGTCTCCGGCATTATTGACGGGGTCGGCGGCGTGCTGGGTTTCGTGCCCCTGATTATGTTCATGTTTTTTGGCATCGCCTTTCTGGAAGACTCCGGCTACCTGGCCCGGGTGGCATTCATGCTGGACAGGGTATTTCGCATTTTCGGTCTGCACGGCAGCTCGGTTATGGCTTTTATCGTGTCCGGCGGCATTGCCGGGGGATGCGCGGTTCCGGGGGTGATGGCCACCCGGACGCTAAAATCTCCCCGGGAGCGCATGGCCACCCTGCTGACCGTACCATTTATGAATTGCGGGGCGAAGCTGCCGGTATTTGCCCTTTTGATCGCGGCCTTTTTTGCCAGGTATGAGGCTGCCATCATGTTCGGTATCACCCTGGGCGCCTGGGCCGGCGCCCTGCTGGTTGCCAAACTGTTGCGGGTTACCGTCATCAAAGGGGCTTCCACCCCGTTTGTGATGGAACTGCCGCCTTATCGGATGCCCACCTTTAAAGGGCTGGCCATTCATACCTGGGAACGAACCTGGCAGTACGTAAAAAAAGCCGGGACGGTCATCCTGGGATTTTCGATTATTTTATGGGCCATGATGACCTTTCCCGTGCTGCCGGAATCAAATATGGCTGAATTCGAATCCAGGCGTCAATCATTGCTGGATTCGGTTCCCGGCTCGGTCAGGGCAGAACTGCAAAGGGCCGGTACAGGCCCAGGTCTTTCCGGGGCGGCCCTCAATTTCCAAAAACAGTTGCGGCAGATCGATTACGCAGAGGCTGAGGCGGGGCTGAGACATTCTGTTGCCGGGCGCATCGGAACCGCCCTGGAATCCGTCTCGCACTGGGCCGGATTCGATTGGCGCACCAATATCGCCCTGATCGGGGGGTTCGCTGCCAAAGAGGTGATGGTGTCCACCCTTGGCACCGCCTATTCCCTGGGCGAAGTTGATCCGGAAGAAAGCGGTTCGCTTTCCATGACCCTGGCCAGAGATCCCGGCTGGTCGCCGCTGATGGCCCTGGGTCTGATCGTGTTTACCATGTTTTATGCACCCTGTTTCGTGTCGGTGGTCTGCATTTCCAAAGAGTCCGGATCCTGGAAATGGGGCGCATTTGCGATCGTTTTTAACACCCTGCTGGCGTTCGGCCTGGCCGTTTTGATTTTTCAAACCGGCTCGGCCCTCGGGGTGCTGCTGAGCTGAAATCATTTTCAGAACCAAGCGCTAAGTTTCACCGCCCATTCGCTGCGCTCATTCGAGTCGCCAAGGGCGCTGAGAACATTGGTTTTATGTTTGCCGTTGAGAGGACGGCAAACATAAAGGGCCATGCTCTTAAAATTAATAAATACGTTATGCGGGACGTTGAAAGTAAAAATGTGATTTTTTTACCCGAAGGGTTGTTGTTTTTCACTTTCTGGCCTCTCACCAGAAAGTGAAAAGAAAAGTTTCCTCTGCGTCCTTTGCGGTGAAGATAATTTCAAATTAACCGGCATGCATTCATATACGCCCTTGCACAATCACTAATTTACTATCCAATCCTAATGGTGGGATGAAATGGAAAATATTCTCGTCGTCATCATCGTCGGGCTGGCGGCCTTCTTTCTCGGCCGCAGTTATTACAGAAAGTACAAAAAGAAAGATGCCTGCGGCTGCGGCTGCACGGCCTGTCCGACAGATGCGTCCGCCTGTGACTTGCCCCAGGCTAAAAAGGAACAATAGCAGTGGTTTCATAACCACTTCCAGGGAAGGTAACCATGGCACATCGAGCAGCACTCAGTTCGAATATGGAAGATTACCTGGAGGCCATATTTCATATTTCCGCTGAAAAGCAGGCCGCCAGGGCCAAGGACATTGCCGACCGGTTGAAGGTCAATAAATCTTCGGTAACCGGCGCTTTGCGCTCGCTTTCGGAAAAGGGTTACGTGAACTATGCGCCCTATGACCTGATTACCCTGACGGACAAAGGCAAAATCCTGGCCGAAGACGTTGTCCGCCGGCATGAGACCCTGAAGGATTTTTTCATCAAAATTCTGTTACTGGAAGAAGATGATGCCGAAAAGGCATCCTGCAAAATAGAGCACGCCATTTCCGACAAAATATTGGATCGGATTATCAATTTCGTGGAGTTTATGGAAATTTGCCCCCGCGGCGGTCAGGAATGGATCGAGGGATTCCGGCGGCATTGCGAGAATGGTGATACCTCTATCCAGTGTGCCAACTCCATTGCCATGTGTCTGAAGGATCTAAACAAGCGCAAAGACCTCATCCACAATTCCCCCCGGGAGACAGTTCTGCTGGAAGAAATGGAAGCCGGACAACGGGGGAAGATACTCACCATCGAGGAACACAGCGACATCGATCACCGGCTATCCGGCTTGGGAATATCTTCAGGAAACATCGTCGAAGTCGAGGGGCAGAACACGGTCGCAAACCGCATTGGCGTCAAGGTGCGGGGGTATCACCTGTCCCTGCGGAAGAATGATGCGGCCAAGATATCAATCGAGTTATACAAGTGATTGCTTTTAAGCTTTCTGAAATTGTTTTATCGTCTTCCAAGCTTTATCCCTGACTATTGGAATAGAGGAATGATGGGATACTGGAATGTCGGGTATAAGAAAGGATAATATCTTTTTCTAAACCCCAATCAGAACGAACAGAGCCGTTACCCCTCCTTACCCCATCTTCCAAGGTCTTTCCGGGTATTCAGTTGGTAAAAAATAGGGGATTGGGGTTTATTTAACTCAACCCTCGTCATTGCCACGAAGAAGCCGTGTCAGAAAGTCTTCAATCGCTCAATTACTGACAAAAGAGCAACATCTGCTCATATCTGCCCATTGAAAATCCTGAAGCCCCATCTTCCAGGAACCCATTCTTTCATTCTTCCAGTATTCCAACATTCCATTTGCGATTGGCTGCCAGCCTTTCTAACCTGCGCACGCTATTTTTCTGCCACTCTTTTCAACTCTGCCAGCGCTTCGGGATCAATGGTGCCGGTGGCGACTCTGGTGACACCTCCGGTCATGGATATGCCAAATTCGGGCGAAATCGCAATTTCAATCCTGCCGCCGGGCATGTGAACGGTGATTTCCCGGTCGCACAAAGACAGGCGGTGGGCGACGGCTGCCGCCGCACTGCTGCTGCTGCCCGAGGCCAGGGTGTATCCCGCACCGCGCTCCCAGATTTCAATGGCGATGTTGGACCGATCCAGGATTTGCATGAACTGGACGTTGGTACGGTTGGGAAAGCGCGGATCGGCCTCGATCAGCGGTCCCCATCGGCGGGCTTCATCGGCGGATACCTCAGGCCGCAAAATAACGCAGTGGGGGTTGCCGATGGTGGCGGCACAGTATTCAAGGGTCTGTCCCTTGACCTCGATAATTTCGTTGATAACCTCGCGGACAGGACCCGCGACCGGTATCTTGCGGCTGTCAAAGCTTACCTGTCCCATTGCCACGGTGACGATGCGCCCATCCTGCTCGATCCTGGCTTCGACCGCGCCGCCGGCGGTTGCTATGTTGACCGGGCGGCGATCGCCGATCAATCCCCGGTCATGCAGGTAGCGTGCGAAGATGCGCAGGCCATTGCCGCTTTTTTCAGCCTCACTGCCATCCGGGTTATAGATCCGTAATCCGAAATCACAGTGGGGGTCGTCAAACGGACCGTACAGTATGCCGTCGGAGCCGACGCCGTAATGGCGATGGCATACCAATCGAATGAGTTCGGCCGTCAATTTCTGACCGAATTTATCGGGCGTCAAAACAATATAGTCATTGCCGAGAGCGTGGTATTTGGAGAAGGTGATAGGTGATGTCATGATGTTATCAATGTTAGTGTATTAATCGATGAAGCAGGCCGTAAATGAAAATGAATAATGACTATTGAATAATGAATGTGTCGCTTCGCTCCGTCCATTAAAATTAAATTAGAGGTATTCATGCCTTATTCAATTTGCAATAGAAAATAGTCAATCATAAATATTTGCTGATAACTCCCGAAGATGTGCTTGATTGAGAGTATTACTAAAACAGGGTCTGGCTACCGGGGTGTGGTGGTTTTTGATAGATTTTTAATGAGTTCTTGCAGTTTTTTTGAGAAATTCTGGGGGATCGGTTGCTCTTTAACGTTCTTGCAGAGGGCCACGGTTTTCTTCAGGGTTTCCATGCAGGAGAAGCAGGCGACGCATTCTTTGGCGTGCTTTTCGATTTCCTCACAGGTTGCGTGATCCAGTTCACCATCGATATATTCGGACAGTTTCTCAAACATTTCCAAACAATGTTGATGATCATGATCGTCACTGGTCATTTTCAAAATATCCTTTCAATTTATCTCTCATGTAAAGCCGCGCCCGGTGAAGTCTCACCTTGACATTGGATGGCGACAGATTCAGAATCTCAGCCGTTTCGTCGGTGCTGAATTCCTCGATATCCCGCAACACCATGACCAGGCGGTATTTTTTCGGAAGTGTCAGAATGGTCTCGTTGATTTTGTCGCGAAGCTCGTCATTCAGCAATTTATCCAGGGGCAACAGGGCCCATTCCGGAATATGGTCCGGTTTCTCGGCCTCCTCATCGGGCAAAAATTCGTCTAATGACAATTCTTTTTCGGGGGCAAACTTGGACTTGCGTCTTTTTTTGATACAGGTACTGGCGGCGACCTTGTACAGCCAGTTTTTAAACTTGCTTTCATACCTGAAATTTTTCAAGTATTTGAAAACATTCAAAAATGTGTCTTGGATCATGTCTTCGGCATCACTGCGATCCCGACACATCCTCAGACTGAAGTTATAAAGCTTATGTTCATACCTCTTGACAAGGTCGTGAAATTTTTCAGTCTGCCCCGAATTGATCGCCTGTATCAGGTCAAAATCATTGTCCTTGACTATTTTGCGGTTCTGATTCTTTTTTACTGTCATCGCTGCTTGTCACCTGACAAGAGTCCGCCATTCAGGTGGGTATTCCGAGCTTCGGCAACACGTATCGCTGCAGTACCACCCATGCGGCTACGATTGCCAGAACGATTAAAATGTCTTTCATTGGTTTTCTCCCTGTACTTAGATACGCGCTTATCGTTCAGTTGTCCAATGTTTTTTAAAGATCAGGCAATAGAGGCTGACAAACAGAAATACCATCACCAACCCCAGATGGGTGACGTCCAGCAACATAATAAATTCGGGTGCCAAAACGGCTCCGGGCAGATTCCGGATCACCAGCAGGGCGCCGCTGAACAGAATGCCGGCCAACAGGGCGATGCGAATATACCCGCTGGCCGTCATGCGCCTCGAAGTGCGCTTGAGCATCACATAGTCTGTTAATATATAGGCGACCACCACCAGCAGCACAACAGCGCCCAGATAATGAATATAGTGGGTCACAAAGAATTCCGCCAGCCAGCCGAGTCCGGGAATGTCGGCAATATAATAGCGTTTGAAGATCGGCATTTGACCAAAACCGGTGAGCACCAGAAAAAAAGTCGTGGTCAGGTATAGCCAGCGAACGGGTCTGCTGATCACCGCAGTGTTTGTTAAATTTTGATTCATCGATTAGGCTCCTTTGCTGACTGTTTTTGATCCTTTAAAAAATTTCCCGACGGCGGCGGCAATTCCGGCCAGCGGAGCGATGATCATGGCGGCCGCCAGGTTATTGGCCTGGGCCATGGTATCTTCCACCGCTTTTAGATGGGGCTTGCCGTTGCCCTGTTCGACGGCCTGGTTGAGGTCTTCAAACGGTACCGCTGAGACGTAAATGGTGTTGGTGCCGCCGTTTTCCGCTTCCCCGTAGATATAGCCGTTGATTTCTTTGGCCAGAGCATGGGCCTTTTTGATGATGTCTTCCCGGGGACCGATGATCTGGACATCTTCCGGGCAGGCCTCGATACAGGCCGGCAGCTCGCCGTCTGCAACCCTGTCGTAGCAGCGGTCGCATTTGTACATCACGCCGTTGCCGGCCATAGAGGGCAGAATGTCCAGGTAAAGTCCGGTGCCGGTCTGGCGCTGGGGAATATCCCAGGGGCAGACCTTCTTGCATTTGGAGCCTCCCAGGCACAGATCCGAATCGATCCGTGAAATCCCGTTTTCCTGCTGTTGGGCGGCTCCCCAGGGGCAAAGTTTGACACAGGGCGGATTGACGCAGTGCATGCAGCGGCGCGGGATCGTCAACTCTTTTTCTTCGCCGTTGATTTCGACATCGGCACGCTGGATATATAACCAGTTATAGGGGGTTAAACGGTCGTTGACATCCTGTTTCTCGGACCAGTCCTCCACCGGCACCCGGCCGGGGTACATTTTCGGAAACGGTTTCTGAGGATCGGGGTATTTGCCGGCATTGGCTTCCGAACAAGCCTCCACGCAGCCTTCACAGCCGATGCATTTGCTGATGTCGATCAACGTGGCCAGTTGTTTGCGCTCATCCGGTTCGGCCAGGGCCTCGGATCCCGGCATCCCGGCTGCCGCCACCCCGGCTGCGGCCGCCATGCCGCCTTTTAGAAATGCTCTGCGGGATATCTGCTTTTCCATTCAACCTCCTGACAGAATATCGAATTCTAACAAAAATATTTGTGCTCTGCTCAAGATTTGCCTGTAATGAGACAGGGGTTGTTAAATGGTTACAAAAAGCTCACTTAAATTAATGATGGAAAAACGAACCAGGATGGATTAACTTATCCTGTAAAGAGCTAAATAGGCTGGTTGGAAAAAGGAGGGTATTATGATTAAAAATCTGCTTTATCTTGGTGCTGCATTTTTCCTGCTCATCGCGTTTGCAGGCCAAGCGCAATCGCTTGACTTCAGCAGCCTGGCCGATCAATCATCTTATAGGTGCTCGGGAGGAGTGGTTGCGCTGGGAGATTCTCATAGACATGTGCGGGAAAAATGCGGCGCACCTATAGAGATCGCAAAGCTTCAGGATTACGGGCCCATCTGGATCTATTCTGACCCGCAAGCAACCTTTATGTATTACCTTGCCTTCTTAAACGGTAAATTACAGCGCATCGTGGGTGCCCCCTGCACGCCCGATGATCCGGCCTGCTTCGAACTGGAATGACCAAAGAAATCATGCTTCTTAAAGCTGTCTCTAAAATGTAGCTAACGTTCAAGGGCAAGGCGTACCGCGAACTGAAAGCGGAGCGTACACCTTAGTACGTGAGCATTTCAGTTCGTGGTACAACGCTGCCCTTGGGCGTTAGATGCATTTTAGAGATAGCTTTTATTTGATTTTGGTTTTGTACAGCCTCAGCGAGTTAGTCACCACCGATATGCTGCTGAAGGCCATGGCCAGGGCGGCCAGGATGGGGTGCAGCTGGCGCAGCATGGCCGGCATGGATTCGAAGGGGTACAGGATACCGGCTGCAACAGGAATCAGGATAACATTGTAACCGAAGGCCCAGAAAAGATTTTGCTTGATCGTGTTCATGGTGGCCCGGCTGAGCCTTATGGCCCGGGGCACACCGCTTAAGCTGCCGCTGGAAAGAATCACGCCGGCGGTCTCGATGGCCACATCGGTGCCGGTTCCGATGGCCAGGCCCACATCGGCCTGGGCCAGGGCCGGGGCGTCATTGATCCCGTCGCCAACCATACCGACACGCTCACCGTTTTGCTGAAGTTCTTTGATCCTGGATGATTTTTCATCCGGCTTCACCTCCGCCAGGATGTCATCGATGTTAACCTGGTCGGCAATGGACTGGGCCGTCTGCTGATTATCGCCGGTCAGCATCACGACCTTGAGGTGCTGATGGTGCAGCTGCTGGATGGCCTCTTTGGATTCCGGCTTGAGCGTGTCGGATACAGCAATCAGGCCGCCCAGCGTGCGGTCCTTTACAACCACCATAACGGTTTTACCCTCAGATTGCAGGGCGCGGATCCGTTCCTCGGCCGCTTCGATCTCGATGCCAAGCTGCCCGAACCATCGCGGCTTTCCGACCAGAACAGACGACCCGTCGATGCCGGCTTCTACACCGAACCCGCCGGAAGCTTTAAAACCCGTGGGCTCCGCCAGCGTGAATTCCCGCCGTTTAGCTTCCTTGACGATGGCTTTTCCCAGGGGGTGCTCGGATCCCTGTTCGACCGAGGCAGCCAGTTTTAATAATTCCTCTTGTGTTTCGCAACCGGGTTTGAAGGGTATGATATCGACCACGGCGGGCTTGCCCATGGTGATGGTGCCGGTTTTATCGAGCACAATCGTGTCCAGGCGCGTCGCTGTTTCCAGGGCCTCGCTGCTTTTAAACAGGATGCCTTTTTCCGCTCCCTTGCCGGTGCCGGCCATTATCGCCGTGGGCGTGGCCAGCCCCAGGGCACAGGGACAGGCAATTACCAGGACCGCCACCAGGCGGATCATGGCGGGCACGAACTCGCCGGTTATCGACCACCACAATACGAAGACCACCAGGGCAACACCAATAATGGACGGTACGAATACGGCCGCAACCTTGTCGGCCAGGGCCTGGATAGGCGCTTTACTTCCCTGGGCTTCCTGGACCAGACGGATGATTTGCGCCAGAGCGGTTTCTTTGCCCACACGGGTGGCGCTGAATCTTAACAGGCCTTGCCCGTTAATCGTGCCGCCGACAACTGTATCCCCCGCCTGCTTGTCCACCGGCAGCGGTTCACCGCTGAGCATGGACTCGTCCACGGCCGATTGTCCATCCAGCACCAGACCGTCCACCGGAATCCGTTCACCCGGACGCACGATGACCGTATCACCAACTTTCACCCGGGTTAAGGGTATCTCTTTTTCCCTGTCGTTTTCCAGGATCGTAGCGGTTTTGGGGCGCAGACCGATCAGCTTGCGAATGGCGCCCCCGGTGCGGCCCTTGGTGCGGGATTCGAGCATTTTGCCCAGTTTGATCAGCGTGATGATAACGGCCGAAGTTTCGAAATATACATGCCCCCCCACAGCGGGGAAAAGGATCACCGCCAGCGAATAGAAATAGGCCACCGAGGAGCCCATGGCCACCAGGACGTCCATGTTGGCACTTTTATTCTTAAGGCTGTTCAAACCGCCCTGATAATAATCCCAGCCGGTGTAGAATTGAACCGGTGTGGCCAGGGCCCAGAAGAACCAGTTGACCCAGGGGGCATGGCTCCATTGTCCGATCAGGGCGAAATCGCGCCCCATGCTCAACACAAAAAGGGGCAGGGCGAACAACGCGCCGATCACGAATTTGCGGGTCTGGTCTTTTATTTCGGCATCCCGTGCCTTTTGTTCGGCATCTTCTTCGTCCAGGCCGTCTTCCGGAGGAATCGCACCATAGCCTGCCTTTTCGATGGCAGCCACGATCTCATCGACATTCAGCACACCGGGGACATATTCCACCGTCACCCGCTCCGTGGCAAAATTTACGGCCGCCGACACCACGCCGCCGGTTTTTTTGTTCAGCGCCCGCTCGATATTGGCGGCGCAGTTGGCACAGGTCATGCCGGTGACCGGCATTTCCAATTTGGCGGTGGTAACCCCGTAGCCGGAATTATGGATTTTTTCGATCACATCCTGCAGTTGCAGCTGTTGGGGATCAAAAGAAACTGCGGCGCTTTCGGCGGCGAAATTGACACTGGCCTCGGTCACGCCGTTAAGTTTTTTAACGCCCCGTTCAATGTTGGCGGCACAGTTGGCACAGGTCATGCCGGTGATGGGCAATGTATATTTTTGTTCGGCCATAGCTAAGCAGGTCCTTCGCCGCAGCGGTGATCATTCAGCCGTGGTTATTAATTTGCAGGCGATAACCGGTCATTCCATATTAAGCGGCCGGGTAATTGATTTCTTTCAGGGTTTCCAGGATTTTATCCTCTGTGATCGGGGCGTCCCATTCTACATCGATGCTCTTGGTTTCCGGGTTGCCATCGACCGACTTGACGCCTTCCAATTCGCCCAATTCGTTTTTGATCGACATCACACAGTGGCCGCAGGAAATATTCGGGATTGAAAAAGTCTTTTTTTCCATGTTTGTCATCCTCCTTGCAAGTCAATTGATTGCAGCTTCATAAGCTTATAGCATACTAATATAGTGTGAAATAAAGGCATGTCAATTGTGCTGAATTCTTGAAAAGCGAATACAGCAAGTGTTTGGCGTTTGGCGGTCGGCGTTTTTTCCGGATAAGAGTCTTGGATGGGAGGTCGCGGAGAGAGGAATGCCATTTTTCCAAATCAAACAATTTAAATCAGGTCAATACCATTTAAAAATCCGCCATCCGCAATCCCAAATGTGATTGGGCCCTTAGCCCCGGAAACGCTCGGCGATTCGATCAAAAGCTTCCGGTGTCAGGATTTCACCGAATCTCTCACCTTTTTTGCTGGTCTGTTTGTAGAATTGCAGACACGCTTCGACAATCAGAATCACCTGTTCTTCGCTGTAAATTCCGGGCAGTTCTTTTGCCAGACGGGGATGGCGACCGAGTTTGCCCCCCAGTTGTGCCCGGTATCCCCTAGTTCCCTCGGCAATGGTTCCGGTGGGGCAGGCCTGGATGCATTTGCCGCAATACAGGCACGCGTCCATGTCGATTTGCGGGGATTCTTGGGCGGTGTCCAATGTGATCGCGTTTTCTTTGCAGGCCTGTACACATGCTTCACACAGGGTGCAGGGTTCATCGGTTAAGCCGGGGGCGCAGGCGCCGATGATGCCGATATCCTTTATCTGGGGCTGAGAGCAGGCATTGGGGCAGTCTGCCAGGCTGATTCTGAATTCGTGGTGGAATTTAAGCTCGCCTTCGACATGGGTCTTTAGAAAGCCCAGCAGGTCTTGCGCTTTGAGCAGCGTTTCAATTTTTTGCAGCAGGCCGTCGCTGATTGCCGCCCGGTTCGGGCAGCCGTTCGGCCCGAAACAGGTATCCAATTGATAGCCTTTGATTTCGGATGACATATTTTTCAGATAGCGGGCCTGGGTAGCCTTCACATCCGCAAGCGTAACGACCTGCCTTCCGGCTTCCCGGGCCTCTTTTTCAACGCGGGCACGCACTTTTTTGCGAACAAAAAAAGGGACTTTTTTCAGGGCGTCATCCGCTTCAGGAGACCATTTCATGATCAGGCATTCCAAATTCTTAGAAGTGTTGATGATTCCGATTGACTATTTGGCGGGCACGGCGGCCCGCTCTGCATTTCTAAACGGAATCGCTATACACTATAGTAGGGTCGGCCACCGTGCCGACCTTTTGTTAGCGACCATAGCCTCTCCGGAATTCCAGCAGCCCATGGCTGTTTTTAGGAATTATCAGAGGCCTTATTGATAAGAGCCAGTGCTTCCCGTGCCAGCCCGCCCACGGTAAAATCATTAAATTCTTCACCCCGATAAAGCATCAATCCGGAGGTATCATCGGCAAGTTCCTGTAAACGGGGAATCAATGAGGTGTTGCCGGAAGGGCCGGCTGCCCAGGCAGCGAGTCCGCGCAGGATGGGATCGCCGGATTCCATATAGGCAAGCAGGTATCCACCGATGTTGCAGGCATGCCGGGGACGGGCGTGCGCCAGTCGGCCAACACCCCAAAGTACCCCCCGCTGCAAAACTTCGTGCTCCAGATAATTACCCTCCGGCTGGATATAGGAAACCAGGATGTGCCCGTATTCTGACGCCAGTCTTTGGTTTTGAGCCATGACCTCGGCCATGGATTCCGGACAACCCCAGCCGATGCCTCCGGATTCATCATTTAAATTCCAGATAAAGCGCCGCATAACGACCCTGGCGGCCTCCAGATCCGCTGTTGCCAGAGCTGAAACCACTTTACCCAGGGCCGTTACCGCCCTCCATTTGACAAGCTCGTCGGTGCTGCATAGAAACGAAAATAGCGGACTGACGCTCTGCTTGAGAGGCAGGTGACAAATTTCATCGAGTTCTTTGTCGAAAGGTTCGGTTTGAAGATGCCGTAAAATCTTTTTCTTTAGCTGACGTCCGCCTAACTTATCTTTGCTCATATCAAAACGTTATTATCTCAAATCCGGCATCCCGAAAGCGGGCCATCCCGGGGTGTCCCAACACATCCTCCAGCAGAGGCAATCCCTGGGTTTTGGCCGCGCCAATGGTTTCCATCTTATTGGAGCAGGCTTTGCAGACGCCTTCGACCAACCCTTCACCCCGGGCTTTTTTCCAGAGCTGATGCAGCGGATTTGCCTTCTTATCCAGTTCAGGGATCAGTTTGGTGGCGGCCCCCTCTATGATAATCTTGGCTTCGTGCCCTTTCGCGGACATATCAATGGCGTTCAAAAGGACATGAATGAAGCACATCGGATCCCCGTTGAACACAAAAAGCGCAAATTTTTTCATGATAGCCTCTATTCAACAGTCCAGCTGATACAATCAGTCGGACAATATTTGATTGCCTCGTTAACCTCGTCCTCCGGATAGCGTTCCAACTCGGCTATCTCGATGTAGCCGGCATCGCCCAGCCTGAAGACATCCGGGCTGACTTCCGCACAAACTCCGCATGCTATACAGTCGCTTAGTTCAACCAATGGCTTTTTCATATTTAACCAGCTACGGCTTTCCCGATCTTGCGGCCCAATTCATAGCAGCCTTCCAGCGCTTCTTTGTCAGGGACATATTGGATCCGCAGGCCCGGATCGATGACGTCAAACTTCATGGCCTCGAATTCTTGGTTGATCATTTTGACGGCCTCACCGCTCCAGCCGTATGACCCAAAAGCCGCGCCGATTTTATTCAACGGTTTGAGGCCTTTCATGTACGTTAAAAAGTCGGACAGGGAAGGGTACAGCTGATTATTTAACGTTGGGGAACCCACGACGACGGCTTTGGCATCGAAGACATCGGTCATGATCTCACTGCGATGGGTTTTTCTCAGGTGCAGGGGCTTGGCCGGAACACCTTCTGCGGATATGCCCGCAACAATGGCGTGGGCCATCTTCTCGGTGCTGTGCCACATGGTGTCGTATACGACCACAGCTTTTTTTTCGGGCACCTGGCGGCACCATTTGACATAAGCATCCACAATTTTGCCCGGATCCCTGCGCCAGATGATTCCATGATCCGGACATATCATTTTGAATTCAAGGCCGAGGCCCAAGACCTTGTCCAGCAGTTTTTGGATATGGGTCGAATACAGCAGCAGGATGTTGGCAAAGTATTTTTTAGCATGGTACATGACCGTGGAATCATCGATCTGGTCATCAAATTTTTCGGGACCGGCATAGTGCTGACCAAATCCGTCGCTTGAAAACAGGATCTGATTTTCGTCCAGATAGGTAAACATGCTGTCCGGCCAATGAATCATTCGGGTTTCCAAGAATGTCAACTTCCGGCTGCCCAGGCTCAGTTCATCTCCCGTGGCCACAGGCTGGTAATTGAATGCCGGCGAAAAATGTTTGGGCAGATTTTTATGGCCCATTTTAGAGCAGTAGATTGGTTTGTCTTCTCCGATGCGATGCATCACCCGCGCCAGTCCGCCGGAGTGGTCCATTTCGGTATGGTTGCTGACAACAAAATCGATTTTTTTCGGATCGACAATGCGGCTGATGTTTTCCAGCAGCTGTCCGGCAAAACCCTCTCTGACCGTGTCAATCAGCGCGATTTTTTCATCAACAATTAAAAACGCATTGTAAGTGGTTCCCACATCAGTGGAATACCCGTGAAAATCTCTGATATTCCAGTCTATCACACCTACATCGTATACACCTTTGGATATTTCTATCGGTTCCATTTTGCACCCCATCAATTAAGCTGTTCTAACGCCTGAATATAAACATGATTGATCGGCAGGCAAGATTCAATGCCTGCTGGCTGCCAAATCGATCTCCCTGAATGAATGATGCCCTTCTTGGTCGTTGCCAGAAAAGGGCATCATTAAATCTGTAATACGAATGCTTCAAACGGATAACAGAAGCTATCTCAAAAAAGTCTTTTGGCCTCCCGCCTTTCGGCGGGAGTGGGACCTCACTTTTAATCCCCGAAATACGGGTGTATTCCTGTGGTTAAAAACTCGGTCCCGCCTCGATTTTGACCCAACATCCTTTTTTTGAGACGGCTTCTAAATTCTATTCTTTTTCGAAGTCGTCCTTGGGCGCACCGCAAACCGGGCACTCCCAGTCATCCGGCACGTCTTCCCAACTGGTACCGGCCGCGACACCGTTGTCCGGATCACCCTGCTCGGGATCATAAACATATCCGCATATTGTGCATACATACCTGTCCATTCGTATCCTCCTCTCGTTAAATTGGGTTGCTGGTTGTGGATTTGTTGAGCTTACGCCTAAATGGTTTCTATACCGTGTGAAAATTAATATCAAATGAAACCGGTTTTGCAAGTGTATTTGCAGCAGCCATCTCAAAAATGATGATAAGATGGCGTTTACCCGTCTTTAACAGATCCCGGTCCCGCCGCGACCTTGAACCAAAATCCTAATTTTGAAACAGCTTCTGAGCATTAGGCGATCTCATCGATCAACCTTACGACTCTCTTCTCGATTTCATCCCGGACATCCTGCATGAATTCTATCGATTGGCCGGCGGGATCCGGCAAGTCCCAGTCTCTTATCTCGGCCCCCGGCACCAGCGGGCACTGCTCGCCGCATCCCATGGTAATAATCAGTTCAGGTGTATCGTCGGCAAGCGCCTGTTCCATCGACCGGGGCGTTCGAAACTCCATGTCGATACCCTTTGCGTGCATGACCTTAACCATGTCGGGATTTATTTTTTCAGCCGGTTCACTGCCGCCGCTGGAAACATCCAGTTTATCGCCGCCCAGGAATTGGGCCAGGGCACTGGCCATCTGGCTGCGGCAGGCGTTTTCACGGCAAGCGAAGAGAACCTTTTTTCTCCCCTGGAAGGGTGTCAGCAGGCGCCGGGCAGTTTCTTCGACATCCTCGACCACCGTGGGATGATTGGCCATGTCCCTGGGGCCTTCAATTCCACGGTATGTCAGGCTGGCTTCGAATTTGGCCCCGATCGCATCAAAGAAGTACTGGGTTGTCAGATTAAGCCCCTCAAAGAGGTTTTTACCTTTGGTGGCTCCGACCGAGAGCAGAAGGCCGCGCCGCATTCCGGCACCGGGGTCCTTCAGTTTAAGTTTATATTTTCGGGCCCAAAACGTTTGACAGCGATCCACCACGGCCTTCAGCTGAGCGGTCATATTATAAAAGAAGATCGGTGTGGCCACGACGACCACATCGGCTTCGCGCAGCAGGGGATATATCTCATCTTTGACATCATCTTCAATCGGGCAGTAGCCCTTCTTTTCGCACACCGTGTACTCTTTGCAGGGGATGATGTCTTTCTGGGTAACATCGATGATCTGGGTCCGGGCACCAAATTTTTCGGCGGCCCCCATGAAGGACGATAGCAAAAAATTCGTATTGCCTTTTTTTCTGGGACTACCCTGTAAGCCGACAACCAGCATAGTGTCTATTCCTTGACATGGCACTTCGTGCATGTTGTGGGGCCGGACTTCTTGCCGGCTTTCTTCAATTCCTTGTGGCATTTGGTGCACAACTTGTTCATCACATATTTCTTTTGCAATTTCCCATCCGCCTGGAGCTCTGCGATACTGCCTGCTTTTTGCGGAAATATGGAATGGCAGATGTTGCAATCACCGAGTTTCTCCTGGTGCTGATGATGGGGAAAAGCGACGTTGCCTCTCCTGCCGCCATTCAAATTCATGTTCGCGGCCCCCTTGTTCTGGCTGGCCGTGGTGGCTGCAATGGCTGAAAATGCAATGATGGCGGTAACGGATACCAGTGCAACAATCAGTTTGATTTTCATTTCGACCGTTCTTGGAAATTTGGATTTACCAGCAGGCTGAGCGCTGACCCGCTTATATTCGATCGCCTTCACCTGGTGGTCATCCGGCTATGGTTGCGGCGTATCCAACACCCCGATTGAGACCGGCTCAATCGGGGTGTGATATCGTCTTTTGGAGACGGCTTGCAGGCTCAATGAGTTTTGTTATCGTGGTGATATACTTTTGCCTTCGCCTTCAACCGTGCACGTTGTGAAATCGATGGCTTCGCCGCAACCGCTGCAGCTGTGGGCCCGGTCAAATTCATCTGAAAATATTTCTTTTTCTTTACCGCATTTGGCACACTTGCAGGTGATGACCTTGAGATTTTTAAAATCAGCATACCCGGGACAATGCTGGGGTGTCGTTGTGTTTGCAGCCATTGGTTTCTCCTTTTTTATTTTTATCCTTCAAGTTTTTTGGCAATTGCGCGACCGTAATCCTGGGCCATCTGCAGGCCGCCCTGCAGCGAGCTGGACTTTAGGCGCAGGGTATCACCGACCAGATCCATTTTTAAGATGTGCCTCATGGTGTCAAAAATGCGATCGTTGGCTTCTCCGCTCCATCCAAATGAGCCGAAGGCCCCGCCGGCTTTTCCCTCCAGATTGGCTTTTTCTGCCAGAAACAGAAAAGTTTTCATGCCCTGAAGCATTTCGCCATGGTAAGTAGCTGAGCCGAAAACATAGCCATCAAATCCATCCAGGTCACTTTCATTCTTGATGTCTTTAACATTGGCGACCTGGGCTTCATGACCGGCAAAACGGATCCCTTCGGCAATCAGGTCGGCGATATTCTGGGTCTCCCCTGTTCTTGTGGCAAAAACGATTAGAACTCTGGCCATTGTTTTCTCCTCTACGATGCTCTAATTGAGCGAAAAACGCTCAATTAGATGTTAATCGTTATTGGTTATTCGTTATTAGAATTCGGTGGCAACTTCAACATATGCTTCCAAAATGGCTAGAATATAAAATTAGATTTTTCCCATTAACTAATAACGATTAACAAACAACTCCCTTGCGGGATGCTATCTGCACCGCATGTTTAATTACGGTCATCAGGTGTCCTGAGGATTATATCAGCTCCTGGGTTTCCCTATTCTGTCATCGGTGCCCTCGTAGGTGCAGTCCGGTGTATAGCAGGTATTGTCCAGAAATTCACATTTTTCTTTACAGGACGGGCACTCGTTTGGGTGCGCGTCCGCTTCGAGGGTGTATCCGCAATTGGAACATTTCCAGCTTGGCATAAGACCACCTCCCTAATATTTGTTGGTTGTCAACTGCTTGTTGTCCGTGGCCAGGTGCCGCACTTTCTCTGGTTGTATGCAACTGCCATCGGTCAACAGTCACTTATCTGTAATTCATGGTTACCCTATAATTGTCAACAATCTATAGAGGGTGCAAGTAACATCCCATACCACATACAACTGACAACGGACCACCCACCGCTAATAACTTATGCCTTCCAGAGACCGTGCAGATTGCAATATTCTCGGGCGGTGACATTCTGGGCATCTGTTTTGAAAACGGCTTCGGGTACATCGCCGGGATTCAAGAACTGTCGGTCGGATTTGCCGTCGGCAATGATTTGAATCCATTCAATCCAGTGTTTTTCCTCCATGGGATGGGCAACACTCCCAACGGTTACCTTCACCCCGCCATCGACTTTTTCGATAACCGGAACATGCTTCTCCTTGGCTGCGTCCACTGTATTTTCGACCATTAATTTCATGGCCTCTCCGCAGCAAACCAATTCTCCGCCTCCGCCGTGGATAACCTCGACGATGTTGCCACAGGCCTCGCATTTGTAGACTTCCAATCTTTCCGCCATTTTATGCCTCCCTTCGGTTTAGTAATTAGGTGATTGGTTGAAAAGTTAAATAGGAAATAAGGATTTCAGTCTATCTGACTATCAGAATATTCAACTATTTTTCTAATTTCTATTTGACCGTTTTAATGAACTACCAGTTTTCCCCCAACAGCTCAAAATGCGCCTGCGGATGGTCACAGGCCGGGCAGACCTGGGGGGCCTCGTTTCCTTCGTGGAGATAACCGCAGTTGCGACAGCGCCACACCTGCTGGGAATCCCTTTTAAACACCCGTCCGGCATCGACATTGGCGGCCAGTTCCAGATACCTTTTTTCATGCTGCTTTTCGGCAACGGCAATGGCACGAAAGACGTCCGCGATGTCGCTGAACCCCTCTTCTTCGGCAATTTTGGCGAAACCGGGATACATCTCCGTGTGCTCGTGGTTCTCCCCGGCCGCCGCCGCTTTCAGATTATCGGTTGTGGAATCGATTGTGCCGGCCGGAAAAGCACCGGTGATTTCCACTTCGCCCCCTTCAAGCAGTTTGAACAGCCTTTTGGCGTGCTCTTTTTCGTGATCGGCGGTTTCGGTGAAGATGTCTGAGATTTGGACATAGCCTTCTTTTTTGGCCTTGCTGGCATAATAGGTATAACGGTTGCGTGCTTGAGATTCTCCGGCAAAGGCTGCCATAAGATTCTTCTCCGTTTGTGTCCCCTTTAGATCTGGCATTTGTTTTAACCTCCTGAAAATTTTTTGCTTGATTAGAAGCTGTTTCAAAATTGCAACTTTGAACCAGCTTCTTGTTAGTGATAAAAAAAACAGGGCGAAGCGATTCCACCATTCTTCAATAGTCATTCCTTTTCCGGCCACCAGCCCTTCAAAATGTGATTGGCCTTTTCATCTTCAGCCAGCTTTTTTAGCTTGTAGGCAGAGTCGCGCAAAACGCCGTAAAGTATGCCGCAACCGTTGTCTTCCCGATCGGCGTCGCCTTGATCTGCAAGTTCCATCATTTCCCGAACAAGTTTTAATGTTTTCGCTATGTGCAGGTTGCAAGGTTTCAAGCTGTTTCACTCTCCTGTCGCAGGGCCCCTGTAGGATAGCCGTGTGCGAGTTAACTTGCGCGAATCAATTTCAAATTTTGTGCCAGGAGTGTGGGCGCAGCCGTATTATTATGTAGTTGGCTTATTATCAGAATGTTACAGGATCGTTTGGCCTCAAGAATCCGATGCCGGGTAATTCGTCAGGTAAATTTGCGATACATGCGAATGCAATAAAATAGGCCTATTTTCAGGCTTTCTGCAAGATAATCGCTCAATATCACAGTAAAAAAAGTTTTGCAATACAGTCTCAGGTTAATTTTCGGGACAGAAGTGTATCATAATACAGAGGACAGAGGACAGAGGGCAGAGGGCAGAGGACAGAAGTTAGAAGACAGAGGACAGAGGACAGAAGACAGAGGACGGATGACAGAGGCCGGAGGGCTATCGGTCGTATAGGTCTTATAGGACCTATTACGTCAAGAGGCCGGGAAGCCTCCAAGCCTCTTGACGATCGACCCTGTAGATCCTGAACCTTTTTCTTATGCTGCCTGAACCTGACGGCGCTCGAGAACTTTGCCTCTGGTGCTGATGACCACCTCTTCCATGGGGATCTGAACCCCGGAAAGCGCCATGCCCTTTTTTACGATCACCGGAAGGGCCGAACAGCACGGGACTTCCATGACCACGGATGTGATGCTCTTAATACCGGATTGCGTGCAAATTTGAGCAAATTTTTCAATATAATGCTGGGCGTCATCAAATTTCGGACAACCCATCATAACCGCTTTGCCTTTGAGGAAATTTTCGTGCAGACTGGGATAGGCAACCGGTACGCAATCTGCCAGGACGAGCAGGTCTGCGCCTTTCAAAAACGGTGCCGTCGGTGGGACCAGCATGATTTGAACCGGCCAATGGGAAAGAGCTGATTCGGATGCATCCAGGGCCGCCGGCTGGTTCGCACACCCGCAGGGATCCGATGCCGTTTCTGCTGCCGGCGATCCAAAGGTCTGCAGTCTGGCGGACGGACACCCGCCGGATGCCATCGGCATTGCCCTTGGCGCTTCCTCCTTTTTTTGCGCCAGGAGCTCTTCTACGGCTTCCTCGTCGAATTCATCGGCTTCACGCTCGACAATCTTCAGCGCGCCGACGGGGCACTCGCCCAGGCAGGCCCCCAATCCGTCGCAATACAGATCCGCGATCACCTTGGCCTTGCCGTCTATAATTTCCAGGGCGCCTTCAGCGCAGGACGGGACGCAGTTACCGCAACCATCACACAGCTCTTCATCGATTTGTATTATTTTGCGTACAACCTTCATGATTTCTCCTTATTTTTGGTGTTAGATTTGATTTTCGAAAATTTAAGCTTGATAATAACAAAATTTTTAATACTGAATCCCAACCTGTCCGCGGCCCGGCGGATCAGGGCAGCAGCACCTCTCTGGCAACCTCGCGGCCGCTTTTGGTCAGGAATAATTTATCGATCCTGGCGGCCATCTTTTCAGGCTCGATGGGGTTTTCTTTTTGCATTTCATCCGTGTTTTCCACCAGATCGGCATCGTATACCACTTTGAAATTCAGGCTATCGTCTTCGCGCGGCTGGTGGTGATGGCCGATGATGTCGCATACCTCATCGATGAGTTCTTCCTTGGCCCCTAACTTGATCAAAATCTCCCTGGCAATGGGGGGGCCTTCCATGTGCTGGTATTCCGGTGCGCTGCTGTTATATTTTTTTTCAGCCGCCACGATGCCAATGTCATGCAGATAGGCCGCGGAAAGGATCACGGCCATGTTGCCGCCCTCGCTTTTGCCGATCCTCTCGGCATAGCGAGCCACCCGGGAGGCGTGACCGATTCTTTTGAAATCACTTTTAAAATGCTTTTTCATTTCTATGGCCACGCGGTCCTTCAGCAAATCTTCTTTTTGGGCCAAAAGTTCCGGCGGTAAATCCCCGATGCACTGCTCGGCATACTGGCAGTAAGAAGCGCAGCCAAAATCCATTTTGGGATTGAGAAACCGATGACCGCAGTTGCCGCACTTGCGGGTGGTGTCGTCTTTAAAAAATTCCACACCGTGACTGCACTGCGGGCATTTGACGTCGAAAATTGCCCCTTCTTGCCAGTATTGGGTATCTTGTCCGGGACATTTCATGATGAATTCCTTTCGCTTGGCGATAAAAGGCTGATGTCAGCCCTTTAGATTTCTTATGATGTCTGATAGATTAGCGTATGCATACATCCGATGCCTTGACTTAAATCAAAACTTTACATAAAAAGAAATATTATGAAAAAAAATCTGGATGTCATTGCAACCATTCCCCTGTTCAACGGTCTTCCCCCGGACCAGCTGCAAGCCATCAAAAATATTGCCATCGAGAAGCAGATCAACAAGGGTGAAATGGTGGTTTCAGAGGGAGATGAGGGCAAGGGATTTTTTGTCATCGCTGAAGGCCGGGTTAAGGTGTTTAAAGTCTCAGCCGAGGGAAAAGAGCAGATTCTGCATATTTTCGGACCGGGCCAACCCTTTGGGGAAGTTCCTGTTTTTGCCGGCCAGAGTTTTCCTGCCAATGCACAGGCAATTGACAAGGCCAGGGTGTGGTTTTTCCCCCGAGCCGCCATTGTCGAATTGATTACGGCCAATCCTTCCCTGGCGCTGAACATGCTGTCCGAAATGTCACGCAAACTGCGGTTGTTTGCCGTGCAGATTGAAAATCTGTCCCTCAAAGAAATGCCGGCGCGTCTGGCGTCCTACCTCATCCACCTTGCCGATGAACAGGGTCAAGGCGAGGCGGTAACCCTCAAAATTTCCAAGGGCCAGCTCGCCAGCATTCTGGGAACGATTCCAGAAACCCTGTCCCGTGTGTTTGCCAAACTTTCTCAAACGCATTTAATCCGGGTCGAAGGAAAGAACATCACCTTGCTTGATCGCGACGGCCTGGAAGACCTCGCCGAATATGGTAAAGATGTCGAATGATTGCTACCCGTAACATTAATGCATCTGAGATTGATCCAACATTTACCATGGCCGTATAAATTATAGGGTATTTTAGAACTCATCTCAGAATTGTGGATTAGGGTTCATGGCCAGGCGCGGGGTGGTTCAAAAGCGGAGCATACACGCCAGTATGTGAGCATTTTGAACCGCACCGCAACACAGCCATGGGCCCCAGGACGCATTTATGAGGTGAGTTCTATTCTTTATACTGAACAAGCTTGCTGCTCAGCAACTTGATGTGCCCCATTTCCTCTTTGATTATGTGATCAAGCCTTCCCTTACCCAGGCTTTCAGCGACGGCTTCTTTCATTCCCAAATAGAATACGATGGAGTCCTTTTCCGCCGTGATGGCGGATTTTAGAATGGCTTTCATGGAACTCACGTCAATCTCTTTTTCATAGAAGACGCGCGTGTCTGCGAGTGCGCGTAAATACAATGCGGCCTCGCCGTTGGGGTCAAATACGGTCGATGCTTTTTCTCGGGCGGACAATTCGGCCCGTATGGCTTTAAACGTTTCCTCATGCTGGTCTTCCATTGCCGCCAGTTCCAGCAGGAATTTCTTGTTGGCCGGGTCGGTCGTGCTTTCGGCGGCGGTGCGATAAAATTTACCCCCGTTTCTCTCGAGCTGTTCGGCGATTTCCAATACATCATCTGCATTAAAATCGTAACTCATTTTTGATCCTTTCATTTAATGGAAATAATCTGATTTATGATGATGGTGCGTTTATATCCGATATTTTTTAGAGGTTTTACAGCAGGTTGCCCGCCGATTCCGGCTTCCGGCCGCTGTTAAAATTTGCTGTAAATATAAATACGAACCCCCCCCTTGTAAAGAGTTTTGGCGTCCGTTCCGGCCTGCTTCCCTGGTCGGATTATTTTGGCGTTTGGAAAATTTTTGATCAAAATCTGTTGACATGGGGAAAATACTTAATGTATACTAATTCACTATGAAAAGGGTTGTGTCTGGAAATAGATTGATCCTGAAAGCCATCTGCCTTGGGTTGGCCCTAACGTTGGGGGCGAGCTTAATGGCTGCCGGCGCAATGGCGGCTCTGGGTTGTGGCATGAAATGCTGCTGCCTGAGCGAACCGACCACGCGGCACCATGCCCCCAAGGAACAGATACGGTCTTCCATGGACTGCTGTTCCGGATCCTCGCAAATGCCATGTGATCTGGTCGCCGCCACCGAGGTCCAATTACCCGAGATTTCCCTGACCTCTTCAGCAAGACACCTGCCAACCGGCGTCGGGCCGGCCGGCCATATTTCCGATGGATGGATTGATCGCCATGGATTCCGGGGACATACTTTTGCCCAAAGGGCGCAGGATAAATTTCGCCCACCACCCCTGTATCTTCAAAATCTGTCCTTTCTCAGTTGAACACCCCCCGTGCGGGCGATTACCCGCCACCTCTCATAAGATGCAAGTCCAAGCCGCGGCACACTTGTATCCTAAATCAATAATACCGATCCACGCTAACGATACGATCTATCAGAACCCAACGATACGTTGAGAAGGAGTGCATATTATGTCTAAGAAAAGAAAGCAAATGAATCAGGATAAAATTGCTGCCAAGAAAGCAGCTGTTCTTGGAACCGAGAAAAAGAGACGTCTGCCGCTGTTTGTGGCTGTTATCGGGGCCGTCCTCATTATCGCAGCAGCCGTTTTTTATGTAAACCAGGGCGGAAGGGTCCAAACTGTCACGGCCGCTGCCCCTTCGGCAACCGGCAGCACCGCTGTGACTTTTCCGCTCAGCCTGTTTGAGGACGGCAAAGCGCGTCATTTTGAACACAAGGACGGGAATTTTACCATCCGCTATTTTATCCTCAAAAGCTCGGACGGCATTCACCGGGCCGCCTTTGATGCCTGTGATGTTTGCTGGCCGGCGGGCAAGGGTTATTACCAGGAAGGGGATTACATGGTCTGTCGCAACTGCGGACGCCGGTTTGCCTCGATTCGTGTCAACGAGGTCAAGGGCGGCTGTAATCCGGCGCCTCTCAAGCGCATGGTTCAAAACGACAAACTCGTCATCCAGGTCAAAGACATCCTGGAAGGCAAGCAATACTTCAATTTTTCTGGGAAAGTATAGTCTATACCAATTAATTTCATACAAGTTTAAAGGGTGGGGCTTTCTGCCTTCTGGCATACCGGAAGATTGGAATAGATGCTGTTCGCAGTGGCCTCTTCATAAAACTAAAGAATCGACAAGGATTACCTTATGAACCTTAACGCCATATCCATAAAAAACCTGTTGCGGCGCAAAGGCAAAGCCGCTTTCGTTCTGGCCGGCCTCGTCATCGGCGTGTCCACGGTGGTGGGCATCATCAGCTATGTTGAGGCCATGACCAACGACATCAATCACAAGCTTGAGAAATACGGTGCCAATATCCTGATAGTGCCCAAGACCGAAAACCTGGCGCTCTCCTACGGCGGTCTTTCGCTGGGCGGTGTCTCCTTTGAGATGGAGGAAATTCGCCAGAAAGATTTGTCGCGGGTGGGCACCATCAAGAATTCAGCCAACATTGCCGCCATGGGTCCGCTGGTTCTCGGGGTGGCGCCGGTGGGACGACAGAAAGTGCTCATGGCCGGCGTCGATTTTAAAGCTGCGCAAATCCTAAAACCCTGGTGGAAACTGCAGCAGGGGGACCTTCCGGGTGACGACGAAATTATTCTGGGGGCGGAGGCCGCGCGGGTACTCGGTCTGTCGGTGGGCAGCCGGCTGAACATAAACGACACCGACCTGGTGGTCTCCGGCATACTCCAACCCACCGGGTCCCAGGATGATCAACTCGCGTTTACCGCCCTTGGTACGGCCCAATCGATTTTCAACAAACAGGGTCAGGTGTCAATGGTGGAAGTGGCGGCCCTCTGCAAGGACTGCCCGATCGAGGACATGGTCAAACAACTCTCGGATGCCTTGCCCGGCGCCAAGGTGATGGCCATCCAGCAGGTTGTCAAAAGCCGCATGGAAACCCTGTCCCAGTTTAAAAAATTTTCCTACGGCATTTCCGGCGTGATTCTTTTAATCGGCAGCCTGGTCGTGCTGGTGACAATGATGGGCAGCGTGCGGGAGCGCACCGATGAAATCGGCATCTTTCGTGCCATCGGATTCCGCAAACGCCACGTGATGAAAATTATCTTCACCGAGGCCGTGATCGTTTCGGGCCTGGCCGGCATCATCGGCTATTTGTTAGGCTTCGGCGCTACCAAGGCCGCCCTGGCTCTGTTTAGCGAAAGCCACCCCGGAATGGTTCCCTTTAGCCCAGAACTGGCGGGGGGAGCTGTTGTTACGGCCCTGGTCGTCGGTTTGGTATCGAGCGCCTATCCGGCGTTCATGGCAGCAAGGCTGGATCCCAATGAAGCATTACGGGCACTATAGCCATTTGAGGGATGTTTTTTAAATCTATGATTTAAAAGCATATTAAAATTTTTAAAATTCGAAATTCGAAAACCGAAATTCGAAACAAATCCTAAATACGAATATAAAAATGCCAGAAACAAAGCTGCATTTTACCAGATTAAAAATCCAATCCCGTTCGGGTCATTTGAATTTGGATAATTTGTGCTTGTTTCGGATTTCGACATTCGTGCTTCGGATTTCGAAGAAAACTTAAATTCGAATGAGGTACCATATGAGTTATATCATCGCAGACAAGCTAGTGAAGAAATACGGTAAAGGAGATGCAGCGGTTGCGGCAGTGGCCGACATCAGTTTTAAGATTGAAGCAGGGGAATTCGTTGGCATCATGGGGGAATCGGGCGCCGGCAAATCGACCCTGCTGGGAATCCTGGGGGCCATGAATGCGCCCACCTCCG
>JAFDCJ010000528.1 GCA_019312835.1 Deltaproteobacteria bacterium | reverse complement strand
TAAAGCGGGAAAATCCGGCTTTTGTGCACGCATAGCCGCTGATGAAGTCCTGGGGCGTCGTCAAAATAATCGTGTGGTCCGCGGCCAGGGCAAAATCCATTACCATCCTGGATATGCCGGCACCCAGATCGAAGATGGCGAATTCGTATCGGTGACTTATCTTTCTAAAATGTTTGATGAATTTTACTTTCTGGGCATAGTACAGGTTGGCCAGTTTAAATTCCCCGTACGAGCTGGCGATCAGATCAAAGCCGTACTTTGTTCGAAAAAGAAGATCATCCATCTTTTTTCTGTTTTCCAGAAAATCCATCAGGTGGCTCTTGGGAAATATCCCCAGCTTGTTGGAGACATCCGCGTTGCCCAGATCCGCATCGATGAGCAGAACCCGGGCGCCTTTTTTAGCCAGGATGTAGGCCATGTTGATGGAAAGATGGGTTTTACCCACGCCCCCTTTGTTCGATATCACCGAAATCGTGCAAGGCTCGCTTTCCTTTTCTCCGGCGGCTCCGGCGGCTGCCTTTCGGGTTTTTCGGGGCGTGCTGCTCCTGGCTGCAAGCTTTTTACCGTATCCGTTCCCGTAATACTTTTTGAGTGCGGCAACGAGGGAATTTTTAGGAGCAACTGCTGGGCGAATCTTGAAGCCGGTGAGCAATTCCAGGCTTTTGACTGCAACCGGCTCTTCCGGTTTCAGCATTGCTACCAGCAAAAAGTTTTCAACCACGCGGATGGGCAAAGCCCGGCGCCGTATGGCCATTTCCGGCGCAAGCAGGCTTAGCGCGGAAGGCTCGATGGCTGACCGAAGCGGATCGACAAAGGGGACCTTCAATCTCCGGGCCTTTTCCTTCGCTAGGGTCGTATCGTTCTCTGATCGCTCAGGCATAGCACAAACTTTTCGGGGATTGGCTGAATTTTTAATGTTTATTATACGTTAGATCCGTTTGGATGTAAACACCCGGTCTCAATTGCGGATTTTCAATTAGCCACGGACTCACACGGACATACACAGACAATTAAAAATTAGAATTTATCCGCAGACCCGTCTTCGCTCAGGCAAGCTACGCCGTGGCACGTTACGCAGATTTTCGCAGATTATAAAAATAAATTAGCCACGGACTCACACGGACACACACAAACAAGTTAAAAACGGTGCACGGCGCTCCCGCAGGATGCGGGATTTCACATCTTGATTCAATATATTAAAGGGTTCAAACGGCTCGCGGCACACGGTTAAAAATTATCGCAGATTTTTGCAGAAGGGGTCAAATCTTGATTAGTGATTTTTATGTCTTTAGCCGGCAGCAAAAATGCAGCCCTTATTTGTTCGCATGGGTTATGGAAAAAACTGAACTATAGTTCCCAGATGATCCCGTCGGGGCCGGCGTTGATCACACTTGTTTGGCCCAGCCGGGCTGTCTGGCCGGCGCTGCCGTGGATGTGCCCGCAAACGACCAGTTCGGGTTTTTTGATGTCGATGATTTCGCGAACCGCTTCGCTGCCAAGGCTTCTGCCGTCGGAGGACATATCCAGGACTCCCCTGGGAGGAGAATGGCTGATCAGAACACCGCCGGGCTGCAAATCCTGCAGCAATTGCCGGGCTTCATCTTCGGAAAAATCATAACTCCATGCGCCGAAAGGCGTAATCGGTATGCCGCCGCCGATGCCGTAGAAGGCGAGATCATCGAGGGTTGTCTGACTGCCGTGCAGCACATGCGCATTGGGCCACGAGCGGCATGCCCCGGCCAGTTCCTCATAGGATTCGGCATTTCCGGGCACCAGGACCGTGGGTTTGGGTATAGCGGACAGCGCCGCAATGATGTCGTCCAATCCCCGGCGGGCCAGACCGTAGTCACCGGCCCCTACCACCACATCCACCTTTCGGGATAATTCGACCAGCTTTGATGCGCCGGAGAAATCACTGTGCAGATCACTGAACAACAGAAGTTTCATGTTTCAATTCCTTTACCGGGACAGTCGTTTGACCAGTTCAGCGACACGGCGGCCCAGTTTGCGCCCGTTTTCACATATACCGGTATCCGGTACACCCACACATGCGGTTCCATAGTGGCCGGTAGCCGACATGGGATCACCCACAACAATCATCCCGTAAATGAGCAGGGCCTGAATGATGGACATTATGGTGGTTTCCTTACCGCCACTGGCATCGCCCGAGGTGCTGAAAGCGGCGCCAACCTTGTTTTCCATTTTTCTGCGAACACCGACAAACTCGTCAAGAACGCGTTTCAACTGTGCAGCCATGGTCCCGAAGTAGACCGGTGAGCCGACGATTAATCCGTCGGCGGCTACGAAATCGTCCTTGCTCACATCCCGGGTATGGCGCAGCACGGCCGCAACGCCATCGACCTGCCCGACTCCCTCGGCAATCGCCTCTGCCAGTTTGCGGGTGTTTCCACCTTTAGAATAATACATGACTAAAACGTTCATACACCCTCCTCGTATGCACTTGCCGCTGCCGGCGAATTTTATGTGACGGGCTGCACTGCACGACGGTCCGGACCGCGTCAGCACTTAACCGCTGTTTATATCAGGTCCGCTCCATGCTCCTCGAGTAACTCCCTTAGAATGGATCTGTGGCATCGTTTTTCATTTTCGCAATAGCACCCCACCGCAAGCTGCGTCTGGTGGGAAAGTGCAGCCAAAAGTTCCAGGACCCTGACCGCCTCGGGTTTGCTGATTTCCGCACGAAACTTTTTTGCGAATAAAGCCCAGGACCTGTCGTCCTGCGCCGATCTGCCTTCCTTCATCAACTCCGGGCTGGGCGAAAGATTGGGGAGCCAGACATCATAGAAGTCCCTGCTGGCGTATTCCGACTTCGGAACACCGCGCGGCGGCCTGCGAACCGTGCCCACCCGCAGCCCCTCATCCGTTTCCCTGGGAGAGCCGAGTTGAACAATCCGGATAGCCATTTTGATACCTCCTCTTGTTTCGTGTCCTACAGGTAATTTGCAAAATACGGGTAATGTTTGCAATCATTTCTTTCAACAATACAGGTTTCAGGTGTCAGCATTCATAGAGAATATTGGAAAACAGCCGAGTACGAGGACGAGGACGACGACGAGGACGAGTAAATGAGGAGAATAAAACATCGTCCTCGTCCTCGCACTCGTACTCGATAACAGACTGACACCCGCCTGCGCGGCCGTAGCCG
>JAFDCJ010000527.1 GCA_019312835.1 Deltaproteobacteria bacterium | reverse complement strand
CCTGGGAGGCCTTGGCTTCTATCTTAATGACAGCCCGGGTGGGTTGAATAGAACGTCAAGATTAGAAATCATGGTGGCCGACTGCAGCTTCTATCTGGAAAAACTGCCCTTCAGTGTCGTTTCCAACGCAAGGGCGTTCCCCAACCGATCGACCAGTCTCCTTGACGGCCGTCGCTATGGCCTGAAATTCGGCCACCTGCAGCCCAACCAGAAATCCCGGCTAAAATATTTCATTCGCACCTACGCTGAAGGCGGAACCCTTTTTCAGTTTCAGCAAAAGCTAAGCAAATTGCTGCACCCGATCTGGACCAGCAAACACACCAGTGAAAGCTGCAAGCCCGGTTTGTGGCAAAACCTGCACCGCTCGAGCCTTTGAATCTGTCCGACAGCGACCAACGGCACTAATTCCGCTATCCAATCCGTGTATTCGTCTATCCAGGCTTGACCCTATCGCCATGTTGTTGTATCCATCAAAACGTTTGGTTTCCTATCCGTGTAAAGTATGTAAAGAATTGTGCCACCTGGTCGCCCAACTCTGTTCTTCTAAAATTCCCTCAGTTTATCGGTTTATGATGGATTTGATATAAAAAGTGATTTTGATTCATTTTAACGAATAACCCATAACTTCAAACTCCTTACTGATGAGCAAATACGATCCAGAAAAAAAGACGATAATTGAAGCTACCCATTGGCTTGCAGAACAGGGGTATCTGGGTAAAAGAAGCAGCGGGGGCAATATTTCTTTAAGAATGGCGAATCAGGACGCCATTGCAATCACCCCCTCCGGCAAACCCTACCTTGAAATGGCCGTCGAGGATGTCTGTGTGGTCGATCTTGAGGGGAATCTTCTGGTTGGCAAACTTCAGCCGTCCATTGAATCCGGCCTGCACCTTGGTGTTTACCAGCACCGTCCCGATGTAAGCGCCGTGATCCACACCCACCAGACCTATGCCAGTGTGCTATCCATCCTCAACCGCCCCATTCCGTCTCTGTTTGATGAGATCATCGTTGAAATCGGACAGGTGGTGGAGATAATCCCCTATGCCTTTTCGGGCAGTGCCGATCTTGTGCAGAATGTGGTGGCCAAGCTGGGAAACCAATGCCACGGCTATCTGATCCAAAACCACGGGGCTCTGAGCCTGGGATCCGATATGGAGCGGGCCCTGAAAAATGCCGAATTGCTGGAAAATGTGGCCCGGATATACTATCATGCCCTGGCAACCGGTATGGATATCAGTGAATTGCCGAAGGGTGCCATTGAGCACTTCGCGGACATGCGTCAGCTGAGGTTTATCCCATAGCTCAAAGCTCAAAGAGTGACAAGTAAATAGTGACGAGTGACGCGTAATGAGCCGTCGGAGGCCGCCCCTACTCAACTCGTTACGTGTTACTCGTCACTATTTACTCGTATCTATTTTCGCGTCACTCGTTGCTAACAAATGCTTACAAGAGATCAGGAAAAATACATCCTCGACCACGCCTATGTCCCCGAGCACACCGTGGGGCTGATGACCAGCCTGTCCGGTGGAGAAGGGTTTCTGGTGGACGATTTTTTTTTCTGCCGTCGAAATGATTGGGTTATCTTTGTCGGCTATCCCCTCCGGCAGACCTTTACGCTAGAGCAATTTGAAGCGGTTCTTGAAAAAGTCAAAAACGATTTCAAACCGGCCCGCATTTCTCTGATTGCGCCCCAACTCCCCGCTCCGTTCAATTCCACTTGCCGGCAAAGGGACAGCGATTATTATTACACCCTGGGCACCGCCCCCCCGGTCCTTGGGGATGCCGTGCGGCGCAATTTAAAAAAAGCGGCACGCATGGTATCTGTTGAGCGGGGTTCCCGGATGGGGGACGCCCATCAGGAGCTGATGGATGAATTTGTTGCCCTGGTCAAACCGCCTGACCGCGTTAAAGATCTTTTGCACAAAATGCCGCGCTACATCGCAGAGGCCCCATCCGCCTGGGTGCTCAATGCCTGGTACACCAAGAACGTTTTGGCGGCATTTTATGTTGTCGATCTTGCAGCCGGGCAGTTTGCCAATTATATTATCGGGTGTTACTCCAAAAGAAATTACGTGCGGGGCGCATCCGACCTGCTGGCGTCCGAGTTGCTGGCCATGGGTAGCGAGAGTGGCAAAAATTATATTCATATGGGACTCGGGATCAATGATGGTATCCGGCGGTTCAAGGCCAAGTGGGGCGCGCAACCGACACGTCCTTATGAGATGTGCGAGCTGGTGTTCAAAAAGCCTTTGTTGACGACGTTTTTTAAGTCGATCATGAGGGCCTATAAATAGCATTCTGCGTTGGGCCTATAAATACGACGAAAACCGGAGATTCCAAGTAGGGGTGGGGATCCCGGCATAGCTGGATGACCCATTAATCTAAATTATTAAAGGCGGGCCTTATCCCCGCCCGGAAACAATATCAGTAATGATTTGCGGGCGGGGATAAACCCCGCCCCTACTAAATCATCTTTAGTTAAGAGGTTCTTTGTGGGAGCCGCTCCCACACTTCATTACCACCTTGAGTTAACATGCTATTCAAGCGATCCAAAGAAAAAGAGCTGAAAATGATCTGGGATGTGGAAAAAGATGGATCCAAATCCCATCTTGTTGGTACGGCCCATTTCTTTCCCTACTCTTTTAAGACATCACTGACCCGCTGTCTGGAAAATGCCCGGATTGTCATGTTTGAAGGCCCATTGGATTCAGAAAATATGCAAAGGGTCGTCAACAGCGGATTGGATCCGGACAGCGACTATCACCTGTTCGACGACCTCGATCGCAAGACCATTGATAAAATTACCCGTGAACTGGCACCCCCATGCCGCGGTCGCGATACGTTTATGGTTTTAAACTTGCGTAAATTCAGGGTCGAAAATCCGTTATACGACATGATAAAGGGCATGAAGCCCTGGCTGGCATTTTTTACAATCTGGTCCGGTTTTCTAAAGAAAATCGG
>JAFDCJ010000526.1 GCA_019312835.1 Deltaproteobacteria bacterium | reverse complement strand
GAAAATCTGATAATTTATATTGCATGGTAAAGTCTATTATTTTTGTTAAATGCCTGGAATTTCGATGACCACAATATATTGCGGAATCGAATCAATTTCATCTTTGTTCGATGTCGGCTATATTACACAACCCACGGCACTCATTTTCAGTTTTAGATTGCACTTAGGAATATATAAGGCGAATTAATTTAGTGGAAAAGCCTTTTCAGGTACCCATTAGGTACCCTTTTCAGCCGACAGCATGCACAACATACTGATATTATTCATACCATGCACACCATGCACAAAGGAGGGATAAAATAGAGTGGCTTAGAATACGCAATTATATTAAGTAGTTAAAAAGTAAATAGCCTGATAGGTTAACTGCTTTGGGAGCAGGAAGTCGGAGGTTCAAATCCTCTCGCCCCGACCATGCTTAGCCCTTCGGGCTACGCACGGCAGGCCGGCCTTGGCTTTTGGTTGCAACTCCAGCCAGTGGTATTTTCTTAAACCGCCCTTTCAGGCATCAAAAACATCGCTTTAGATCTGAAAAACAGGGTATTTTGGGGTATAAATAGCTCATTGACGGGCGCTTGCCGTGGTCCGACCCCGGTTCCCGGTCCCATTTCTCATGAGACAGCTAAGGTTTCACTCGCTTTGGCCGATAAAGAACCATATTAGCTTGTTCAGAATTGCTGGTTCGACAACCTATTCAAGAACAACCGGGACATCCGGCCAATGATCCATTTGAAATTCAAGAAATATCTATTTTTACTAATCTTATGCGCCTATTGCGGTCTGCCCGCGACCGTCTGCGCTGATGACGCCCAGGGGCTTGGATGGCTGTATGAGCGTATCGATGTTTATAGAGCCATTGAACACAATAAAAAGCGAATGCAACTGAGCAAATCTGAGGCTGAAAAAAAACGTGCCCGGAAGCTGTTGTTAAAAAATTATGCCAAAGCCATTGATTCCGAACAGGGAGAGCGAAGAGAAAAATTACTCATCGAAGCCAACGCCTATCTTCCGGAATGGTGGGTCCCAAACTTCCTGTTGGCGATCACAAAATATGAAAAATTCAAAGATGCCTTATTACATTCCGCCAGCAAGCAGGCAGACGTTTTTATTAAGCGAGCGAGTGATTTTGCAGCGTCAGCCAAAGAGAACGCCGGTACCCCCCAGAAATATCGGTCCACATGCCGTATGATCATTAGAAACTATCAAAAGACAAAACCGTTTACGGTACATGGCATTGCACATAACGTCAGAGAAGAAAGCATGGATCTGAAGGGTGACAACCGGGAATACCCGGTGGAATCGATACCGAACGACGTCATTCAACAGGGCTTAATAAAAGAAGGGGATATCGTAAAGGTTGTTGTAAAACCAAAGGTAGCGCTGGGTTCAGGCAGTCACGGCTCCTATGATCTGATGATTGGCGGCTATCATTTTCTGGCTCTTGAGAGTCGCATGAAGCCGGGATATATTCTTAGCGGAAAAATCACCAGAAAAAAAGCAGGGGCTTTCATCGTAGCGACCGACAACCGTGAAAATATTATCGTTGATATTTCAAAAACGGATTATGACTTTTTTAATGTGGGCGATAGGATAAAATGCCGCGTATACCAAAACACCCGTTCCTATTCATCGGCCAGGCATTTAAGGCTCTATGAGATCGACCCGGTGTCTTTTCAAACGGCCCTGGATGAAAGAAAAAAAAAGTGAAATGAATGCCGCCCATCTCTAAAAGGGTAATTCCCTCCCGCTCCCCGCTGAAGAACCCCCACCGCAAAGCCGCGTCATTAGAAGCTTTCTCAAAAATAGGATTTTGGCCCAAGATCGAGGCGGGGCCGAGCTTCCCGGCATAGCTGGATGACGCACCGATCTTAATTGTCTGAGGTGCGCATTTTGAGATAGCTTCTAAATGAAAAGCAGCAGACTGAGCGCCATGACGATCATGCCGGCGATAAGCCCGTAGATGGACAGGTGGTGTTCACCGTATTTTTGAGCCGACGGCAGCAGTTCATCAAGGGAAATGAAAACCATGATTCCGGCCACCATGGCAAAAAGGATCCCAAACACCAATTCGTTGAAAAACTTAAAGAAGATGGCGTATCCGATCACGGCGCCCAGCGGCTCTGAGACCCCGGAAAGAAATGAGTAATAAAAGGCTTTGGCACGACTGCCGGTGGCATAATAGATCGGAACGGATACCGAAATGCCTTCCGGAATATTGTGGATGGCGATGGCGACGGCGATCGACATGCCCAGGGTGGGGTCTGCCAGGGCCGCGGCAAAGGTTGCCAGTCCTTCCGGAAAATTATGAATGCCGATGGCAAGGGCCGTGAAAAGCCCCATCCGCATCAATTTGGGATCCTGGTGTTGGGATGTCGCCCCTTTGTTTTTCATCTCTTCTATCCCTCTTACCTCGTGAGGGTTCTCGAAAGAAGGTACCAGCTTGTCTATCAGGGCGATGAGAAAGATGCCGCCAAAAAACGAGATAACCGTAGCCCAAGTGCCGGCTGTTTTGCCCAGAGCCGTTATCATCGCGTCTTTGGCTTTGACAAAAATTTCGACAAAGGACACGTAAATCATCACTCCGGCCGAAAAACCGAGGGCTGAGGAGAGAAATTTCGTGTTGGTTCGTTTGGTAAAAAACGCCAGGGCGCTTCCGATACCGGTCGCCAGACCCGCAAACAGGGTGAGACCAAATGCAATCAGAACATTTTCATCCATCAAAAGACCTCCTGATACGGGTATCCATATAGCAGTTGGCAGTTTTTATCAATAGCCCGAACGACTTTTCAGGGTGGCCGGCCTGGGTCGACTGCAATGATCATGTCGCTGCCGGCGCCTTCGGATCCTGCCGCAGAAAAAAAGAAACCTGCCACGAAATCTTCTCAAGTTTTCCGCTTAATTACCGATAAAACTATAGAATTGGGTGTGCACCCAGGTGCCAAAACCGGAGGACCGCATGGATAAAAAGATCGTAGCATTTATTGACGAACTCAAAGCCAACAAGAAATTGTCGACCTTTGATGAAGCCTCAACCAAACAGGCCGTTGTTTTGCGGCTGCTGTCGTTTCTGGGATGGGACATTTTTAATGTCGAGCAGGTTTATCCGGATTATTCGGCCAACTCGACCACGGTGTCCTATGCCCTGCGAATCAAAAATACCAACAAGGTTTTTATCGAGGTCAAAAGGGTGCATGCAAAACTCGATAACCATCAAAAATCATTGGTTAATCTTGCATCGCGCGAGGGTGTCAACCTGGCGGTGCTGACCAACGGCATCATATGGTGGTTTTATCTGGTTTCAGCCAACGGCAGCTGGCAGCGCAAATGGTTTTACTCCATTGACTTGATCAAACAGAAGCCGGAAACTTTTGTTCCCAATTTAATTGATTTGCTGACCAAAACCAAAGTTGCCAAAGGCCAGTCGCTGAAAGCGGCCAAATCCCTGTACCAGCGCAAAAGGCAAAAATTGGCGGCCAATTTCCTGCCGGAAGCCTGGAACCAGATTATTTCCCAGCCCAACAAAATATTTGTCGAGCTACTGAGCGAACAGACCGAAAAGCTTTGCCGTTATAAAGTCGATGCCAAATCGATTCAAAAATTTCTGGATAAACACATGGACAAATGGCTGGTTAAAAATGTCGCCAGTACCGGCGCGGCGCCGCCTTCTGCCACCATGGCAACCGACATCCTGGACCTGGATGACGAACTGTCACCGAAAGAAGCAAAACCTTCCGCCACACAGAACACGGCGGAGATCAGCCAATCCTTTACCGACAAGTCGATTCACTCCTTTCGCTTTAACGGCCACAAGTACCAGGTTCGCGGTTGGGATGAGGTCCTGCCCATGCTTTGCGACTATTTTGCTGCCACCCATTCGAAGGATTTCGAAAAAGTCCTATGGATTTCCGACGATCAAAAAACATGCTTTTCCCGCTATTCGGATCAGTTGCGGATACCTGAGAAAATCAAGAAAAGCGACATATACGTCGAAACGAAAATGACACCCGACCAGGTGGTCAAAACAGCTGAAAAGCTTCTGGACGAATTCGGCTACGACCGCAGGGATCTGCGCATCGATGCGGGCTGATTGCGTTGGTCGCACGATGACGCAACCAGCCTAGACCTTCAACATACCTAAATCCAATGCTCGTAACACGGGTTTCAGTTGTCAGCGTTCAGATGACAGATGTCAGAGAACAGAAATCAGATGACCTGTCGCCACGCCCAGAACCTGTCTCCAAAACAGCCGCGCATGCCGATCTGCCGTCTGTCTTCTGTCATCTGTTTTCTGTCGTCCGGGCACAGACACCTGAAACCTATTGTACGCCATCAACTCACCATCCAACCCTACTATTTACAACCCGTTCATTAAAATACAACCGAAGGGGTCCCAACTTCGAACGTTTTCCTTGACAAATCTGATCAGATTTCTGAGTTTGATAATTATCGGAATCTGACGCAAGCACATGATGGGTTAAAAAAGGTGGGTTATGAGCAGCAGTTATCTTTTCTACGATATTGAGACAACCGGGTTGAACAAGGCCTTTGATCAAGTGCTGGAGTTTGCCGCCATTCGAACGGATCATCAGCTCAATGAACTTGAACGGCACGCCATTGCGATTAATTTACGACCGGATGTCATACCATCCCCCGGGGCGATATTGACCAATCGGATCGCGGTTTCCGATCTCACCCGGGGCATCTGCGAATATGAGGCCACCTTAAAAATCCACCAGCTGATGAATCAGCCCGGCACCATCAGCATTGGATACAATACGCTGGGCTTTGACGACGAATTTTTACGGTTTTCTTTTCACCGGAACCTGCTGCCGCCCTATACCCACCAGTTCAAAAGTGGCTGTCGCCGCATGGACCTGTTCCCAATGGCTGTTTTGTACTGGCTGTATAAAAGAGATGTGATCACCTGGCCGGAAATCGAAGGCAAGGTTTCTTTGAAGCTGGAGCATATCGGGGCGGCTAACCGGATGACATCCGGACAGGCCCATGAGGCCTCGGTGGATGTGGCGATGACCCTCGAGCTTGCCCGTCGCTTTTACCGAAAAAAGAAAATGTGGCAGTATCTCGAAGGCTATTTCGACAAGGAGACCGACGCCCACCGAATGCGGGAGCTGCCCGTGGCGTTTCGAAGCGGCGCGGGCGACCATCACCAGGCGCTAATGGTCGGCGGTGAGTTTGGCCCGAGCCAGCATTATCAGGTTCCGGTAATATCCCTCGGTACCTCCATTGCCTATCCCAATCAAACGCTATGGCTGCGAATGGATCTGCCCCAGCTTCGTCGGACCAAAGCCGACAGCATCGCGGCAACATCCTGGATCATTCGCAAACGATTTGGAGAGCCCGGCATATTGCTTCCCCCTCAGGATCGTTACTGGAAACGCATCGGTAAGGAGCGCAGCACCGTTTTTGACAAAAATATCGCTTGGCTGCAGGAACACCCGGATTTGTTCCAGGAAATCATTACCTATTACCGCGAGTTCAGCTATCCGTTCATACCGAACATCGATCCTGATGCCGCCCTTTATCAAACCGGCTTTTATTCCCGTGCCGACGAAAAGCTCTGCCGGAGGTTTCACAGCGTCGCCGAGGAACAAAAAGCGGATATAATCGCTCAATTTGCAAATCCGGTTCCCCGGGAACTGGCCGAACGGATCCTTTTCCGCAACAACCCCGCAAACCATCGCAGCGCATATGAGCTGCAACGCCATACCTATATGCAACGGATAAATCCCCTCACAGAAGAAGATGCCCTCGTGGACTACCGGGGCGAGAGACGCACAACACCTTCAGGCGCCCTGACGGAGATCAAACACCTGATCCAGGCCGGTGATTTAGATGATCATCAGCAACTGCTGCTTGAAGACCTGGCGGCGTATATCAAGAATGCCTTCGGGATTTAGGGGCGACCTTTTTTCTGTCGAATTAACAATATGGGACTGATAGGTATTGCGGTAATATAATTGCGCGTTACGAGTTGCGCGTGGCGGGGTGAAGCCCGGACAATCTGACCAATACCATTTAAAACCGGCCTGCCCGCCTTGGCCTGACTCCGAAATATCCGGCTATGCCGTTTGGCCATCTGTCATCTGTCTTCTGTCCTCGGTCCTCTGAACAGCTGCAAGCATGATGTCGTGGGACCTGGGCCCGCAATTAAATATTAAATCAAAGGTCGACAGGTCGGGGATGAATTTGCCCCACAACTGGGGATATACACAGGAACGGGGTCTATGAGAGGCGAGTCGGACGCCGGCTTTTTCGAACAGCCGGGGGTCAAGGTGACTGCCGGCGGTACCGGGCGCCAGATAGGATGATGCCTTAAAATATTTACAGGCTTCAATTAGCAACATCTGTCCTTTGGCGCTGATATTCAACTCGGAAAGGAGCCTGACGTCGGTTTCTATGCCCATATACAGCATAAGATGACGCAGAATCGCCATATCCAGATCCAGCAGTCGCTCGACGCTGGCTGAAAAGATATAATCCAGGAACGGCAGATGATCGGAAAAATATGGCGCATGGCCGTATGCTTGCGTTAGGCTCTTCAGATGTTTGGATTGCAGATAGGGTTCATGACAAATGCGGACGTCGTTGATCTTTTGCAGGCCCAATCCTTTTTTCCAGACCGGGACCGTCATCCACAGTGTCCCCTGGTCGTTTTTAAAGCGGTTGCGAGTGATCCAGGTCGTCCCCCTGGGAAATTGGACATTGTCCAGGATAATGAAAACATCGCAGTGGTAAATCCGGGAGAAAAAACCGGGGAAAGGGGCGAAATATGGCCGGCTGGTGGAAATGATCATGGCACCATCACTTGTCGTAAATTGCCATAATAAAAGAGAGGCTATTACACCGCCTGCAGCTATATTCTGAAAAGACTTACTATATTTTGGGGCTGAGTTAATTGGCGGAACCCCGCACTAGCGGGCGTTGATCTCCTGCAGCATCTCACCGACGATTCGGTCGACATCATCATATTGGACCTGGCAGGTGCCGACCTGCTTGTGACCGCCGCCGCCGTATTTCAAGACCAGGGCGCCGACATCCACCGCTGAAGTTCGATTAATGATGCTGTGGCCCACGGAAATCATTGCAAACTCATTATTCCTGCCATCGACAATTCGCAAGGAAATGTTTTGATCCGGATACAGAACGTATTCCAAAAACCGATTGCCAACCGGTATCTCATCGATTCCTCGAAAGTCAATGATGAGCGCGTCGCCTTCGATCCGTGTATGCCGGAAAATCAGCTCTTTGAATTTTGATGTTTCCTGGTGATAAACCTGGATCCGCTCCTGGAAATCAGGCATGGCCAGAATGTCGTCGACGCTTTTAGACCGCAGCAATTCGGGTAATTTCTGCATCAACTCGAAATTGCTGATTCGAAAGGAGTGTTTGTATCCCAGACCGGTGCGGGGATCAGCGATAAAAGCCAGCATCGTCCAGCCGGCGGGATTCAGTATATCGTCCCTGCTGAACCGGGCGGAGTCGGCAATACCAACAATCGTGATCAGATTTTCAAATTTACTCAGTTTGTCGGCAAACTGCTCATCTTTTCTGTAATAGTCATAGATGACCTGGGCGGCGCTGGGTGCCAGTTCACTGGCGCCGTTGAACTTGCCCGTCAACTCAAGCCGCGCATGCTCACTGGAATGGTGATCAAACCATAGACCGCAGCCTTCTACGAACGGAACATTGGCGAGAATGTCATCCCCGGTTACCTCGATTTTATTGTCCTGCAAATCTTTGGGATGAATGTATTGGATTTCGTCTACCAGACCCAGTTCCAGAAGCAATGCCGCACAAACTGAACCATCAAAATCAGCACGCGTTAGTAGTCGCACTTCTGCCCTCCTGCAATGGAGACCTTTTACGATAGCCCCTTTTCGATCTGCGGTCGTCATCTGTGCCGCTTGCCGCAAAAAGGTTCCGAAATAAACAATGGCGGCATCGGCGGTTGTAGAAAAATATTTGAACAGTGAAACGTTATTTAGACAACGAGTATAAAGGGTAAGGGCCAATAAAGCAAAAGGCTATAACAAAATTATATTTAAAGAAGCAAATACTGTCAATAGTAAGGATGCTGGCAAACCGCCGGAGATTTCATCCCGATCGGCCAATAAAATTGCTCGATTCGGCCTTATCTGTTAATGGTGCACCGTGATGGGGATAGATGGTCGGCTCATCAAATAGGCTTGACGGTTGACTCACTTATAGATTAGATTCAATTCAATTTTAACTATTGACGCATAACCAATCACTAGGCGCTATCTCAATAAAAGGATTTCGATTTTTATCCGCCTTGGGCAGACAAGAATCGCCACGGCGCCGGTATCAATTATCACAGGCGCGCCTGTTGAGACGGCTCTTAATAACCGGCACCGGGGAGATGCCACATGACCTATCAACAAATTCTTTATGAAATCAAGGATAACATTTTAACCCTGACCTTGAATCGACCCGATCAGCTCAACGCGTTCACCTCGCAGATGAGAGAAGAGCTCATCGATGCCTTCGACCGGGCGGACGCCGATGACCAGGTTCGGGCGATTATTGTCACCGGAGCAGGCCGCGCGTTTTGTGCCGGCGCCGACCTTAGCGCCGGCGTCGAAACCTTCGACTATCAAGCCCGGGACGGTCAATCGCTGGCGAAACAACACCGCGACGGCGGCGGACGCTTGACGCTGCGTATTTTTGAATCGATCAAGCCCGTCATTGCCGCTATAAACGGGCCGGCCGTGGGCATAGGAGTTACCATGACCCTGGCCATGGATATCAGGATTGCAGCCCAAAATGCAAAATTCGGCTTTGTCTTTACAAGGCGCGGCATTGTCCCTGAAGCTTGTTCAAGCTGGTTTTTACCCCGCATCGTCGGTATCAGCCAGGCGTTGGAGTGGATTCTTTCAGGCCGAATTTTTCCCGCCGATGAAGCGGTGCGCAGCGGACTGGTCAAAAGCAGCCACCCCCCCGACTGCCTGGTGTCAGTCGCCCGCGACCTGGCCAAAGACATCGCCGAGAACACCTCGGCTGTCTCCGTCGCCCTGGCCCGGCAGATGCTGTGGCGCACCCTCGGGGCGGCCCACCCCATGGAGGCGCACAAAGTCGAATCACCCGCTATTTATCATGCCGGAAGGTCTGCAGATGCCCGGGAAGGGATCACCGCTTTCCTGGAAAAAAGACCGGCGAAGTTCACCGACAAACCGAGCAAAGATATGCCGCCATTTTATCCGTGGTGGGAGGAGATAACCTTCATATAAGACAGCCAATGAGCGTAAAAAGCTCAATCAGGCATCGAGGGCGCTGCGCACTTTTATCGCCAACTCGCCCATGACGATGGGTTTAAGGATAAACTCTTTGATGCCGAGATCATGAGCCCTCTCCTTGGAAATTCGTTCGCTATAACCCGTACAGAGAATCACCGGAATATCCTCACGAATGCTCATCAGCTTTCCGGCCAGCTCATCACCGGTCATGTTCGGCATGGTCATGTCGGTGATAACCAGATCAAATTTATCGGGCTGCTCGATAAACAGCTCCAGGGCTTCGACACTGCTGGTACGGATGGTAACCTTATAACCCAGGCGCTCTAATATCTGCTGGCCCAGATCCACCAATGATTTTTCGTCATCAATGAAAAGAATGCTTTCCGTCCCGGTCGGTATGGGTGCTTTGACGCTGACCTCATGGTCGACCTCCTGCATGATAACCGGCAGGAAAATGCTGAAGGTAGAACCCTCGTCTATCTCGCTTTCCACGGTAATCGTACCGCCATGGCTTTTGACAATGCCCAGAACCACGGCCAACCCCATACCGGTGCCTTCGCCGCGCTCCTTGGTGGTAAAAAACGGATCAAAAATGCGGTCCACAATCGCTTTTTCCATGCCGTGCCCCGTGTCGATCACCCTCAATTTAATATACTCGCCGGGGTTCAGATAGGGGTGCTGCCCGATGAAACTTCCGCCCAGCACCACGTTGGACAGGTCAATTTTGAGTTGTCCGCCTCTGGCGCGCATCGCATGGGCAGCATTGGTACACAGATTCATGATGACCTGATGGATTTGGGTCGGCTCGGCCAAAACGGCCGAATCGCTTTGGATATCCACCGATATTTTAACGGTGGTCGGCAGGGAAGCCCGCAATAGTTTGAGCGTTTCGGTGACGATTTGCTTTATTTGAACCGGTCTTAATTCCTGTTCGGTCTGGCGGCTGAATGTCAGAATTTGCTTCACCAGGTCTCTGGCACGGCTGCCGGCCTTGAGAACTTCCTGCAAATTGCGGTGCTGAGAGGACCCCTCGGGCACGTCTGCCAGGGCTATCTCGGTATAGCCGATAACGGCCGAAAGGATGTTGTTGAAATCATGGGCAATGCCCCCGGCAAGCGTTCCGATGGCTTCCATTTTTTGAGCCTGCTGCAGCTGGGCCTGAATGCGAAGGCTCTCCTTTTCAAGATCTTTGATGCGCGATATATCGGTGGCAATTTGCAGCCTGACGAAACGTCCGTCGACCCATTTTATGGCCCGATCGTAATTGATGTACCATTTACCGGTGATGGGATTTTTTCCTTCCCAAACGCACACCCCGGTGGGATTGCCGTCCGAATCGAGCAATTTGTCGTTGGTGCAGTGACTGCAGGGGATAGAATCATTTCTGAAGACCTGGTGGCAGGTTTTACCCACCAGGTCTTCACCAAAGGATTCGCGCATGTGCCGGTTGGTCAACAGCACCTCGTAGGTTTCCAGGTCCGAGACATAAATATCCGCATCAATGCTGTCCAGAACCATGAGAAATCGGACATGGGAATCTATTAACGCTTTTTGCGATCTTTTGCGTTCACTTACATTTGAGGCGATAAGGGTGCATCCCCTGGGGCCCCCCTGGGATTTCAACGGCGATACACTGATATGCACCGGAAAAGACGATCCGTCTCTTTTCTTCGCCAGGGTCTCAAAATTTTTGGCCGTCTCCTGCTTGAGGCATTGGTCCATTTGGGAATTCTGAACGGACGACAACTCAAACAGCTCCCTTGTGTTCATCCCCACTATCTCATTTTTAGTATAGCCGCAAAAACGTTCGCAGGCGGCATTGGCATAAACGATCCGTCCGTTCTCGTCGGCAGCAAGGGCGAGTTCCTCCACACTTTCGATCATCGATGATATCAACGCCAGCTGCTGGGACAGCTCGTGGTGATGAATGGCCTGGTCCAGACTGTTTTCCGAATCAAAGAAGTCGAGGTTTTTCCTGGTGACGACAATAAAGCCGGTGTCGATATCGCCGGGGATGTTGATGGCCCCCGGGGTAAAGCCGGTGACCCTGGATCCGTGGTTGTAGTCATAAATCAACTGAAAAGCCAGATAGGTGGATGTCTCCCGCTTTTGGCAGAAAGCGGCATCAATCACGCCGGTTTTCAGGTACTGCCGCTGCGGGGAGTCTGCATCCACGCAAATCAGCTTTACTTTAGCGGCCATGTCCCACTTTTCCAGGGCCCGGGCCGCACCCGGACCGCTGTTGCCGTCAAAGCCCGCAATACCCAGCAGGTCGGGGTGATTTTGCAGATAGGCGGAAACAACCGCTTCGGCCCGATCGCTTCCGGCATCCAGGTCATCAACCGGACCGATCACATCGATATGGGGATAACGCGCGATCTGATCTTGAAAGCCCCGGAATCCCGCTTTCATATTATCAAGATCAACCATTCCCAGCAGCAGGATTTTGCCCCTGTGGTTCATCAGAGCTGCCAGATTGTCCGCCATATTGGCCCCCATGCGATACCAGTCGGTTCCGATGTAGGCCAGGCGCCTGCTGCCGGGGATATCGTTGTCGACACAAACGACCGGGATTCCGCTGTTGACGGCCGCATCGATGGCGGGCACAACTTCGTCATTGCCCCAGCCAATTACCATCATACCGGCGACTTGGCGCTCGATGGCATCGTAAACCGCTTTTACATAGGGTTCGGTGGCCGAATCGCTTGACCCGGCTATGGTGATCTTAACATTATAATGTTCGGCGAGATGCAACAATATCGGATGGGCCCGATCCGTGAAAACGGGGTGGTGGGTAACTTTGGAAATCCAGACATATTCTTCCATCTTTGGGAGTCTCCATGCACCAAGTTCACCAGTACCACGGAAGTAAGGGCAGGCTTCCTGAGGAGATAGATCAGGGTCGGCAATTCCAACAGGCAGGTATAAGCATACCATACCGATGGTTATATTTCAAGATTCTACGATAGGCTTCAATGGATGGTTTATCTCTATTTTTACAATAATCTATCCTTGCAAAGTGATTCGATGATGCTGGTTGAACTTCTAAAAAATTCCAAGCACCAAGCACCAAAATTCAAACAAATCCCAATTCCCCAAATTCGAAATCCCAAATAATCAGCAGTTATTTATGCCAATGGGCCTAAATACAGAATAACTATTTATTCTGCAGCGACCCGCAACATTGGATATTGTCATTTGAGATTTATTTGAAATTTGGTGCTTGTAATTTGTGATTTAAAGTAAAAATCGACAGCACAAGTTGGAGCATTTACCCTGAATTTAGTGACAATCTATCCTGTATCACCCAAGATGCCCTATCTTAATTCCAGCTCGACAAACGCTATCCCGAGGGAATCAGCCAGGTCCCGGAGCATCTCGCCCAGGGTTGCTTCATGGCCCGAACTGCCGCTGACGCTGATATTCTTGTCGCCCACCAGGAAAATCTGGATTTCATCCGGGTTGAGATAGTCTGCGGCCAGACGTCGCAGGTCTTCTTTAGCAGCGCTGAAAAAAGCGTCTTGAATTTTATCAAGGGTATCCAGAGGCTCGTTGCGCATGTAATAACGGGCATACACCCGCACCAGATCCGCCGGTGTGTCCACGTTAAAGACAAAGCTGTTCAGGGCATCCAGCCTTTTCTGATCAAGCTCTTTTTGGGGGATGTTTCTGCCCAGAGCTCTCATGATTTCGATGGTCTCGGAAATGGCCGCAATGGATTGATCGCCCTTGCAGCCGATGTAACCGAACAATACACCGGCCGACCATTTATAGGTCTCGTAAAATCCAGACACATAAACCAGACCAAGGTCGTCTCTGAGGCGCTTGTCCATCAGCGAGCCGTCGCCGCCCAGGATGTTTGTCAACAGGCTTAGCTTCCAATAGTCCGGGTGGGTCCGCTTGACGCTGCGCAAGCTCAGGGCGATTTGGGACTGCACCTGACCCGGTTTGTGGATCAAGGCCAGAACGGGGGCTGATTTTTCGGGATCGGCCAGCGCGCGCACGGGTGATGGTGTTTGCGGCAAGGACCTGAATAATTGCTTCAGGCCGGATTTGACCTCCGCCTTGTCGATGTCGCCGGCCACTGCGGCGACCAGGTTAGCGGGGACGATATAGCGGGACAGAAACTGCTTCAAATCCTCTCTGGAAATTGCCGGGATGGTCTGCAGGGCCTTTAGCGGGTCGCGCCCGTAAGGATGGCCCTTAAAATGCCAGATATCCCGTTCCCGGGCCGCCACAGCCTGGGCATTGCCGCCCTGACGTTTTAAAGCGGTCAATTCCTCGGTCTTGACAACTTCCAGCATGCGGGCATCAAACCTGGGCCGGGTCAAGATTTCCTGCAATAGGTCCAGGCCGGCCTGCCAGTCATCTTTTAAAACCGAAAGGTGGATAACGGTTTCCTCCTCACCAACCGTTACGCTGATCTGAATTGCATTTTCATCCAGCACCGACGCCAGCTGAGCAGGCGAATAGGATTCAGTGCCGCCGCGGATAATACCGCCATTGAGCAGAGCGGTTAAACCCATTTGCGCATCATCAACATCCACGGACCCCGCTTTGACGAGCAGGGCCAGATCCACCAGCGGCAATTCCCGGTCCGGCAGGTAAAATACCTTGGCGCCGGCGATTTCCATTGTGTCTGCCCGGGGGTAGGCAATCTTCTGGGGCTCGCGATGAAAAGACAGGGGGTGCTTCCAGCCGACCGGGGTGGGATAAATCGAAAAATTGTTGTAGTCGTGCGCAAGGTTCGCTTCGGCAGCCGCACTGCCGGATACCGACCGCACCTCAGTATAGGTTTCAGGCGGCTGCTCCGGTTGACCGCCGGGAATAACGTAGACACTGGTCTTGTTGTCGCCGGTAAGATACTTGGCGGCTGCCGCCCGAATATCTTCCGGTGTGATGGTCTCAAGATTCTCGAGATAATTCTCCAGGTATTGCCAGCCCGTTTGGACCTCGAGGGTGGCCAGGGTCCCGGCCAGGCCTTCGTTGCTGCGCATTCGGTCAATAAAATCGCGCCGGCTGAGTTTTTTGATTCTTTGCAGTTCGCTGTCAACCACCAGCTCGGTTTTCATCTTTTCCACCTGCGCCAACAGCAGCTCCTCCAGTTGCTCGCAAGCCCCAAGATAGGCCCGTCGTTTTTCTTCATCGCTCGAACCCTGTTTTTTGACGAGTTCCGGCTCGTTGGGCGATCCTCCCAAAACCACCATGCCCGCATAGCGGTTGTCAGGATTGTAGGACCAGGCTGATTGGGCCAGACCTTTATATTGGAGTGCCTGGCTCAGGCGCGAACTGCGGCCATAGCTCAATATCATGGTCATGGCATCGAGCGCATAAAAATCCCGGGTACCCATGCGGGCGCCATGGAAACCGATCCTGACAAGAGGGGTGCGGGCCCCTTTCAGATAACGGACGCTTTGGCGTGGTCCCCGCTGGTCCGGCTCCCGGGTCACCGTTTCCGGGGCGCGCTTGCCGGCCGGATAACGTGCAAAATAAGATTCAGCCAACCGCCTGGCTTTTTCAAGGTTAACATCGCCAACCAGCACACATACGGCGTTGGCGGGGTTGTAATAGGTTTTGTGAAACGCAATGGCATCCCGGGTAGCGAATTTTTCCATATCCGATTTCCAGCCGATGACCGGATTGCGATAGGGGTGCGCAGCATAGGCTGTGGTGCTGAGATCCAGCCAGGCTGCACCGCCCGGATCGTTGATATAACGAAAGGCCCATTCGCGCTGAACAACCTCTTTTTCAACATAGAATTCGCGCCAGGCGGGCTCAAAAATCTGCTCGCTGGCAATCGCGAACCACTGTTCAAGCATATCCGACGGGACGGAAGCCATGTATTGGGTCTGATCCTTGGTTGTGAAAGCGTTGACCCCGACAGCCCCGTTTTTGCCCAGCTGAGCCGCAAAGGCCTGGGGAACATAATTTTTTTGCACCTCCAGCCGCAACGCTTCCATTTCGGCTAATTTCTCGCCAATCAGACCGGCATTCGGCTGTCTTTTGTTTTGCTCCTCGAGCACTGCCTGATAGGCCGCTTCGATCCGGTCCTGCAGTTGCTGATCCTTCTGGTAATCAAGGGAGCCGAAATTTTTGGTGCCTTTAAAAAGCATGTGCTCCAGCATGTGGGCAATGCCGGTCTTGCCGGATTCTTCGAGGGCCGAGCCCGCCCGGATGGCCAGGCGGCACGCCACCTGGGGTGTGGCCGGACGTTCAACCACCAAAAACACCATACCGTTTTCGAGCACAAACGATTGAACGTTGACATTTATGTCATAAGCGGAATCCGCCGCCGAATAAACTTGGCCGTTGAAATTCAACAACAGGAAGGTTAAGAAAAGAACTTTAAACATTCGCATAGGGCAAGCCTCCTGGCAATAAAATCCAATCTAGGGCCGAATTTCCGAATTTTCAAGTAGCGGCCCTCCAAACTATGATACGTGTTTTGTCAGAATTTGGCACGAATAATTTGATTTTTTGGTATTTGGATTATAATAGTAGTCTGACGTTGACCAAACAAAGACCTGAAACAGCAAAGATGGGGAGAAGATGACCAGCGCAGTTGTAATGGCCGGTTACAACAATAAAAGGGAGGTTAAACGCTACAGCCGCATCGTGGCGGAGCATTATGGGGAAAAGTTTATCGAGACCGGCTACAAACCGTTGCGCGAATTTTCGACGGTTGAAAACGGCCAACCGGTCAGCAAACCCCTGATTCAATATACCCTCGAAAAGCTTTTTGAAAACGAGTCCATCGATGATATTGTCATCGTGGGACATCAGATGCTGCTTGAACGAAAACTCGGTGATTTTATACAGCAATTTGACAAGCCCTGCACCCTGGTAAATCAAAGCTCCAAAATACCTGAAGATGTCGTGCGCCGCTTCAAACTCGTTCGCCGGAAAGTAAAATATAATTCCATCGCCGGTAATTTGATCAAAGGCTACACGGCCAGTAGCGCCGGCAAGGACCGGCAGCATGCCTTATTCGTGGCCTCGGATTCCCCCCTGACGACCAACGAATTTGTCAATCGGTTCCTATCAGTGGTGCCGCAATTCAAAGGTGAGGCGGCCATCATTGTCCCGGCCATTCTGATTGAAGAGGGTCAGGATAGGATGGGCCGACCGCCTTTGCGCCTGATCAATGACTCCGACTTTAAGCTCAGCGACCAGAAAGACGCATATGGCCGCCAGGGTTTTCGGATATCCTCATTGATCTACGCCAACCCGCATATGTTTGACATCAATACGGCCAACACCGCCTACAACCTTCGCAAATGCCTGAACCCGAAAGTGCAGATAAAATTATTCAAAATTACCCGGGGCCTGGGATACTCGAATGTGTATTCCAAATATTTCTTAAGGAAAGATCTGAGCATCAAGGAGACAGCCAACATCGTCAGCGAGCATTTCAACGGCCGGCTCGAGATAATACCCATGACGGGCATAAAAGCCACCTATGATTATGACGGAACCGACCAGGAGTACCGCCTGATAACCAGGATGCTCAAATCAGGTAACGGAAAAGAGCCTTAATCGGCACCCTTGCGCTTTTTGACATTTTCTCCGCCCTGCCCCCTCGAACCTCCCCGTGTTCCGAAGCCAGCTCAAGCGGCCCACCGTCGATGATAAAAATCAATGGTCATCCAGCTACGCCGGACAGCTTGGTTCCGCCGAGATGTTGAGCCAACATCCTTTTTTTGAAGATGGCTTCAAGATAACATTTTGGTCATGTTGGCGTCATGTTGGCGTTATCTTCCTGGTCTATTGTCTGTCTAACAACCGCTTGTTCCACTAAATGTCAAGACAGGGAGGTAAACATGAAACCGACAACACAATTTACAAAAGTAATCGTTGGGGTGATTATGGTCGGGTTGCTGCTGGCAACCGGACTTCCGGCGGCAACAGCTGCCAAGCGTGCACCGGTTCGGATGGTGCCGCAAAACTTCAGCGATCTGGCCGATACCGTCAGCCCGGCGGTGGTCCACATCCGGGTTGAAAAAACCGTTCATACCACAGGTCCGACTTTGGGGCCGTTCGGCGGCAATCCCTTTGGCGGTGACCGGCAATTTCGCGATTTTTTTGGCCATCGCTTTGGACCGGAGCGCCAGCCGGAATTCAAGCAGCCGGGACTGGGATCCGGATTCATCATCGATCCCAAGGGCTATATCGTAACGAACAACCACGTGGTTGACGGGGCGGACACCATCAAGGTCATCCTCAAGGATGAGACCGAGTACCCGGGAGAAGTTATCGGTCGCGATCCGGTAACCGATATTGCCCTGGTCAGGGTTAAAGCCCGCGGCAAGCTACCGACCGTCGTAATGGGCAGTTCCGAAGCTCTGAAAGTCGGCGAATGGGTAGCGGCCATAGGCAGCCCCTTTGGCCTGCAGTATACCGTAACCGCCGGCATCGTCAGTGCCAAAGGCCGGGTCATCGGTTCCGGGCCCTATGACGATTTCATCCAAACGGATGCTTCCATCAACCCCGGCAACAGCGGCGGTCCCCTGATCAACATGCAGGGAGAAGTGGTGGGAATAAACACCATGATCATTGCCCAGGGGCAGGGGATCGGCTTTGCCATACCCATTGACCTGGCCAAAAATATCATCGATCAGCTGGAAACCGACGGCGAGGTCACCCGCGGCTGGCTGGGCGTTACCGTCCAGGACCTTAAAGGGGAACTGGCCCGCTATTACGGCGTGAAAGACAAATCGGGGGTGCTGGTGGCCGGCGTTGTCCCCGGGGACCCGGCAGATCAGGCAGGGATACAACCAAATGATATTATTACAAATGTCAACGGAAATGCGGTGAATTCCAGCCGCGATCTGACCAACCTGGCCGCCAATCTCGGCGTCGGTGATAGGGCCAGTGTGACCATTATACGCAAAGGTGAATCACAGGTGCTGGAGGTGCAAATCGGCAAACGGCCCGTAACCATGGCGGCGGTTTCCGAAAATCGGTATAGGGAAAAAGATCGTCAATATGGTTTCAAAGTTACCGATGTAACACCGGAAATGGCCCAGCGCTATAATCTGGCGGAAACTTCAGGCGTTATCGTGGTCGGCGTGGCGCCCAACAGCCAGGCTGACGAGGCCGGCATCCGGCAAGGAGATCTTATCATCGAAATCAACCACCAACAGGTTGCTTCGGTCAGGGATTTTGAAAATCTGATGGACCAGGGCAGGAAGGCCGACGGGATTAATTTGCTTGTCAAACACCTGAATGGGGGCCTGGCAGTGATAAACCTGACATGAGGTTATCAGGTTCACGGTTCTGGGTTCAGGGTTAATGGGAAAAAGCATGAGGTTGGCGTCCGAACGGCTGCATTTCACAACCGGCCTCAATCTTTTAACCGTTGAACCTTTGAACCCTGGACCCAGAACCTCAAACCTTGAACGGTTAGCTCTTTACATTTGCAATTTTTGAGTTATAATAGTTGAATTCAGCTGGGTATTGCAGGGAGCAAACGTAACGATTATATGAGATTTCTACTTTACAACATTCGGTATGCGGCAGGTATTGGCCGGCATTTCCACTTTCCGATTCCATATAGCGGATATTTTAAAAATACCAACGGGAACATGAAAAAGATCCTGGATTTTATCGGATCGGTCAATCCGGATATCATCGGGTTGATCGAAGTGGATAGCGGGTCATTTCGTTCCAAAAAGAACAATCAGGCGGAAGCCATTGCCTGGGAACTGCAGCACGATCACGTCTACCAGTCCAAATATCATTCCACCTCGGTTGCTCAGAAGCTTCCGTTGCTGAATAAGCAAGGCAATGCCATTTTAACCAATCAGGAAATCATATCCCAGAAGTTTCATTATTTCAGGGAAGGGGTCAAGCGCCTGGTAATTGAACTTGAACTGGCCGATTTTACAGTGTTTCTGGTACATCTGTCTCTCAAGTTCCGCCATCGCCACTATCAACTCCAAGACCTGCACAACATGGTCAAGCGCACCGCTAAACCCGTCATTGTTGCCGGCGATTTCAATGTTTTGTGGGGCAACAGGGAACTGCAATTGTTTCTGGCCGCCACCGGGTTAAAAAACGCCAATATCAACGGACAACCATCCCACCCCAGCCGGGCCCCGCGTCGGCAGCTCGACTACATCTTTCATAGTCCGGATATCACGATTAAGGATTTTCAGATTCCCCAGGTTAAATTTTCCGACCACACCCCCCTGGTTTGCGAATTCGACATCGCCGCCTAAAATTGTAACACCTGAATCTTGCACGACTCGGAGGCTTTCATATGCAAGGCACTTAAGGGCTTGGCTATAGTACACTATGCCGAGCCCTTAATAACGAAGCAGATGGAAGCCTCCGGCTCGCCCGCAG
>JAFDCJ010000525.1 GCA_019312835.1 Deltaproteobacteria bacterium | reverse complement strand
GGGAGGACGGGAACATGTCGAAGGCAAAGTTTGAGCGGACCAAGCCGCATGTCAACGTAGGGACCATCGGGCATATTGATCATGGCAAGACGACCTTGACGGCAGCGATCACCAAGCATTTGGGGTTAAAGGGCAAGGCGGATTTTGTGCCGTTTGACCAGATTGACAAGGCGCCGGAGGAGAAGGAGCGCGGGATCACGATAGCCACGGCGCACGTGGAGTATGAGACGGACAACCGTCATTACGCGCATGTGGACTGTCCGGGTCATGCGGACTATATCAAGAACATGATCACGGGGGCGGCGCAGATGGACGGAGCGATACTGGTAGTGGGTGCTGATGATGGTCCGATGCCCCAGACGCGAGAGCATATATTGCTGGCCCGTCAGGTGGGCGTGCCGCAGATTGTGGTATTTTTAAACAAGTGCGACATGGTGGACGATGAAGAGTTGATTGAGTTGGTGGAGCTGGAGTTGCGCGAGTTGCTGGACAAGTATGAGTTTCCGGGCGATGACACGCCGATCATTCGCGGCAGTGCATTAAAGGCGCTTGAGAGTGAGGATCCTGACGGAGAAGAGGCCAAGTGCATATTTGAGTTAATGGATGCGATCGACTCGTTTATTCCGGAGCCGGAGCGCGATGTTGACAAGCCGTTTTTGATGCCGATCGAGGATGTGTTCAGCATATCGGGTCGCGGTACGGTTGTCACGGGCCGGGTGGAGCGCGGTGTCATCCATGTGGGAGACGATGTTGAGATAGTGGGAATCCGCGAGACGTTAAAGACGGTATGCACGGGAGTGGAGATGTTTCGCAAGCTGTTGGACGAGGGTCGTGCGGGCGACAACATCGGTGTTTTGTTGCGCGGCACCAAGCGCGATGAGGTGGAGCGTGGTCAGGTGGTAGCGATTCCGGGCACGATTACGCCGCATACGCAGTTTAAGGCGGAGGTGTATGTGTTGAGCAAAGAGGAAGGCGGACGCCACACGCCGTTTTTCAGCGGTTATCGGCCGCAGTTTTATTTTCGCACCACGGACGTGACGGGTGTATTGACGTTGCCCGAAGGCGTAGAGATGGTGATGCCCGGCGATAATGTAACGATCGAAGCGCAGTTGATAACACCGATCGCCATGGAGAAGGAAGTGCGTTTTGCGGTGCGTGAAGGTGGTCGCACGGTGGGCGCCGGCGTCGTCAGTGAAATTATTGCATAAAAAGAAAGACCGAAACGAATGATAACGAATACCAAGATCAGGATCCGGCTCAAGGCTTACGATCACAAGCTTTTGGATCAATCAGCATCAGATATCGTAGATACGGCGTCGAAAACGGGTGCCAAGGTCGTAGGGCCGATACCGTTGCCGACCCGTATCAACAAGTATTGTGTTTTGCGTTCTCCTCACATTGATAAAAAATCTCGTGAACAATTCGAAATGCGGACACACAAACGGCTGCTCGACATCCTTGAGCCCACGCAGCAAACGGTGGATGCACTGATGAAGCTGGATCTATCACCGGGTGTCGATGTTGAAATAAAGCTGTAGCTTGCCATCCTCCTTCAAGGATTTGGAAGGTAATGATCTGGGGGCAAAGTGGATTCCAAATCCTTTAATTCTTGGTTCCCGTCACCATTGAGACATAAAGCCCTGTCTGCGGCAGGGTAATGATATGATTAAACTGCTGTGTAAAAGGGATACGTTGGGCTATGAGTAGAGGACTGTTAGGAAAAAAATTAGGAATGACCGGATTCTTCACTTCCGAGGGCCGCTATTTGCCGGTAACCGTTATTGAAGCCGGCCCCTGTGTGGTCACTCAAATAAAGACCAAGGCCACCGACGGTTACGATGCCTTGCAGCTGGGATTCGGCGAGAAAAGAAAAGACCGGGTCAACAAACCGCTGCAGGGCCATTTGAAGAAAAGCGGAGACCGATGTTTCCAGTATTTGAGAGAGTTTGTCGTCGAAAATCCGGAAGAGTACAATCTCGGTCAGGAGATCACGGTTGATATGTTCAAAGTGGGCGACCGCGTTGATGTCGTCGGCACGACCAAGGGCCGTGGTTTTGCGGGTGTCATCAAGCGATATGGTTTTCACCGGGGCCCTATGACGCACGGCAGTAGAAATGTCCGGCGACCGGGTTCGATTGGATGCAGTGCCTGGCCTGCCAAGGTCATTAAGGGCAAAAAAATGCCGGGTCGCTACGGCAATGATCGTAAAACAGTTCGCAATCTGGAGATCGTTGATATTCGCCCGGAAGATAATGTGATTCTGGTAAAAGGCGCGGTACCGGGGGCCGAATCCGGTCTGATGGCCGTGCATAAGCCAAAATTTAAACAAGGATAATCGATCCTGGCGACACAGGATCCCAAATAGTGGATGAGGAAGCGTATGCCGGTCCTAGATGTCCAAAATGTAAAAGGCAAGCAAATCTCGCAGGTTGAACTTGCAGATGACATATTCAGTGTGCCAGTTAAGTCCAGTGTTTTGCATGAAGTTGTGACCATGCAATTGGCCAACCGGCGGGCAGCTACCGCCGCAGTCAAACACCGCAGCGATATTCGGGGCAGCAGAAAAAAGCTGTATCGCCAGAAAGGCACCGGGCGCGCACGTCGCGGCGATATCAAATCGCCCCTGCTCAGAGGTGGTGGCGTTGTGTTCGGACCAGACGGCAGAAAGTATAAATATCAGGTTCCCAAAAAGGTCAAAAAACTTGCCCTTAAGATGGCGCTGAGCAGTAAATTGAGCGCGAAAGAGTTGGTGGTGTTGGACCGCTTCGATCTCGAAGAAATTAAGACCCGAGAGTTTGTCGGCACCCTGGACGCTCTTAAGCTAGAATCGGCCCTGATCGTCACTGATAAAAAGAATGAAAATCTGGAAATGTCATCCAGAAATGTCCGCGGCGTGAAAGTGCTCAGAAGCGAAGGTCTGAACGTTTACGACATTCTTAAATATCGCACCCTGGTATTGCTGGAGCCGGCGGTAAAGAATATTGAGGGGAGGCTGCGAGCATGATTTCCCATGAGATTATCAAACGACCCCTGATCACTGAAAAGACCAGTATTCAGAAGGAGCTACACAATCAGCTAACGTTCGAGGTGGACCGACGGGCCAATCGAATTGAAATTGCGCAGGCCATTGAGTCTATTTTCAATGTCCGTGTTGCGTCCGTCAAAACGATGCAAGTAACTGGCAAAATCAAACGAAGAGGGCGGATCACCGGCAAGCGCCGTGATTGGAAAAAGGCGATTGTGAAGCTGATGCCCGGTGAGCGGATCGATTTTTTTGAAGGTGTATAGGAGTATGACATGGCTATAAGAAAGGTAAAACCGACATCTCCGGGGCGTCGCTTCCAAGCTTATTCCGCTTTTGAAGAGATTACGACCACCAAGCCGGAAAAAAAGCTGCTGAAATCTTTAACAAAGTCGGGCGGACGCAATGCCAGGGGGCGCATTACCTGCAGGCATCGCGGTGGCGGCCATAAGCGGCATTACCGCACAATAGATTTTAAGCGCGATAAAATTGGTATTCCAGCCAAAGTGGCTTCTATCGAGTATGATCCCAATCGATCGACCCGCATCGCGTTGCTGCACTATGTTGACGGCGAAAAACGCTATATTCTGGCTCCGCTGAATCTCAATGTGAATGATATCGTGGAGTCAGGGCCCGATGCCGATATTAAGCCCGGCAACACCTTGCCGTTGGCCAATATTCCTCTGGGTACCCAGATTCACAATATTGAGCTGCGCGCCGGCAAAGGCGGCCAGATTGTCCGAAGCGCCGGAACCTACGCGCAGCTGATGGCCAAGGAAGACCGCTATGCCCTGATCAAATTGCCGTCGGGCGAGGTCCGGATGGTTTTGATGGACTGCAAGGCGACGGTCGGTCAACTGGGCAATGTCGCCCATGAAAACATCGATCTGGGTAAAGCCGGCCGTAAAAGATGGCTCGGCAGACGGCCCAAGGTCAGGGGCGTCGCCATGAATCCGGTTGATCATCCCATGGGCGGTGGAGAAGGGCGGTCATCTGGCGGTCGGCATCCCTGCAGTCCCTGGGGGATGCCCACCAAAGGGTATAAGACACGCAAAAATAAGAGCAGTGATCGCTTAATCGTTAAAAAGCGCAGCAAAAAGTAGTTATTCGTTATTGGTTATTGGTTAATCGTTTAAGGGGAATTCTATCGATTTTTGTATTTCATCCATTGAGCAATATTCGACCGATGCGATCGGCATACCTTAACAACGAATAACAATTTACTACAATTAGAACAATTTCTTCTGAATTTGGGTTTTAAGAAGAATACAGACGAATAACTATTAACAAATAACTATTAACTAAACCGTGAGGTTTTTCATGCCACGTTCATTAAAAAAAGGTCCGTATATTGAGCCGAAACTTCTCAATAAGGTGCTGATGGCCCAGGAAACCAGGAGCACCAGGGTCATCAAGACCTGGTCAAGACGTTCGACCATCATACCGGAAATGGTGGGCATTACGTTGGCCGTTCACAACGGTCGCAAATTCGTTCCGGTGTTTGTTTCTGAGAATATGGTGGGCCATAAGCTGGGCGAGTTCTCCCCGACCCGCACCTTCTACGGGCATGCCGGGGACAAGAAGTCCAAGCTGAAAAGATAATCCATAAGAATTGGTTTCAGTTGTCAGCAAACAATCGACAATGATGACAGCTGCCACCTGAAACCTGACACCGGAACACTCAAATAAAGGGTTAGGAACAATGGAGGTTAGAGCCGTATCAAAATATGTTCGCATTTCACCTAACAAAGTGCGCAAGTTGGTGGACGACATCAAAGGCCAACCGGTGGAGAGCGGGCTGCAGAAGCTCAAATTCATGCCCCAGAAGGGTGCGAGCATTCTGGAAAAAATAATCCGTTCCGCCGTTGCCAATGCGGATGCCAATGCGGATGTTGATATCGATTTGCTGGTTATTCGAAACATCACCGCCGATCAGGGGCCAACCCTGAAGCGTTGGAAGGCAAGAGCCAGGGGTCGGGGGACGCGCGTACTAAAAAGAACCAGTCACATTACAGTTATTTTAGCTGAAGACAGTTCGGCTTAACAAAGGAGGTCAAGCTTGGGCCAGAAAGTAAATCCTATAGGAATAAGATTGGGAATTGTAAAAACTTGGGAATCCCGTTGGTTCGGCGGGAAAAACTATGCCCAATATATTCTGGAAGACCATAAGCTGCGCACATTTATTAAAAAGAAGCTTTACCACGCGGGCGTGTCCCGGATTGAAATCGAGCGATCGTCCCGACGGGTGCGGCTGCGTATCTTTACCTCCCGGCCCGGCATTGTGATTGGTAAAAAGGGTGCCGAAATATCCCAGCTGAAAAAAGAACTGGAAAAAATGTCCTCGCACGAGGTGTTTATCGATATTCAGGAGGTTCGCAAACCGGAAATAGAGGCCCAGCTGGTCGCCGAAAATGTGGCGCTGCAGATAGAAAGAAGGGTCGCCTTCCGTCGTGCCATGAAACGGGGCGTATCGTCGGCCATGCGGTTTGGCGCTCTTGGCGTTAAAATCATCTGTTCCGGCCGACTGGGAGGTGCCGAAATGGCCCGCACCGAATGGTACCGGGAGGGTCGAGTGCCGCTGCACACCCTGCGGGCTGATATTGATTACGGATTTATCGAGGCTCGCACCACTTACGGTATCATTGGCGTTAAAGTATTCATATTCAAGGGAGAGATCTTAAAGAAAGATCAAATGCAAGTGGAATCAGCTTAAACCTATGGTTATTTATAACAGCTGGGTTATTAATGCTGAACACCAGGACGTATAAGACATTATTTGTTGCGTGTTTCGCGTTACGCGTTACGGGTTGGGGGCGCTGCAACTCCGACACCAACTGAGTAACCCGTAACTCGCAACCCGCAACTCGCAACAGGAGAATACAATGCTTAGCCCTAAAAAAGTAAAATTCCGCAAGCAGCAAAAAGGCCGGATGCGGGGTATGGCCCACCGGGGGTCTACATTGAATTTTGGAGAATACGGACTGCAGGCCGTCGAGTGCGGTAAAATAAGCGCCAAGCAAATTGAGGCCGCCCGTATTGCCATGACCCGTCATATCAAAAGGGGTGGGCGTATCTGGATTCGAATTTTTCCCGACAAACCCTTTACGAAAAAGCCTGCTGAAGTCAGGATGGGTAAGGGCAAAGGTGCTCCCGAAGGCTGGGAAGCCGTCATACGTCCGGGCAGAATTCTTTATGAAATGCAAGGGGTTTCAAGGGAAATGGCCCAGGAGGCTCTGCGGTTGGCTGCCCATAAGCTTGCTGTGAGAACAAAATTTGTCGAGAGGAGCGAAGGCATATGAAAACCGGTGAGATTAGAGACTTGAATCTCGCGGAAATGCATCAGAAAGTTTCTGATCTTAAAGAGGAACTTTTTAATCTGCGGTTTCAGCATGAAATTGGCCAGCTCGAAGATCCGCAGAAAATGAAGCAGACGAAGCGAGATATTGCGAGGCTTAAAACCATCATGCGAGAAGTCGCCTTAACCCCTAAGAAAGATAACGAATAGAGACTGCCATGAAAGAACGCGGAATGAAAAGGCAAATGGTCGGGACAGTTGTCAGCAACAAAGCGGACAAAACCGTCACAGTGCTGGTTGAACGACTGGTAAAACATAAAACCTATCACAAAATTATGACAAGGCACACCAAATTCGCTGCCCATGACGAACGCAATGATTGTCAGATCGGTGACAAGGTGATGATTAGCGAGGCCCGTCCGCTGAGCAAATTCAAAAGGTGGCGGGTAGTTAAGATTATTGAAAAAGCGGTTTAATCTTAAGGGGATATAAAGAAAATGATTCAGGCAGAAACACGATTAACCGTGGCCGATAATTCAGGGGCCAAAGTGCTCTACTGCATAAAAGTATTGGGCGGCTCCCGCAGACGGTATGCCTCGATCGGGGACATCATTGTTGTCTCGGTCAAGGAGGCCATACCGAATGCCAAGGTGAAAAAAGGAGATGTGCTCAAGGCCGTGATTGTGAGAACCAAGAAGGAGATCCGGCGACCGGACGGCTCCTATATTCGCTTTGACGATAATTCTGCGGTTTTGATCAATGCCGCCAGGGAACCCATCGGCACTCGTATCTTCGGCCCTGTTGCCAGAGAGCTCAGAGCCAAACGCTTTATGAAAATCATATCACTGGCACCGGAAGTGTTGTAAATGTCGAATGACGAATGAACATGGATGGAAATCTATCATTCGGAAAGTTTTTTGGAGAAGCAGCTTATGATGGCCAATAAGTGTTATATAAAAAAAGAAGACAAAGTTAAAGTCATTGCCGGCAAGGATAAAGGCAAAATTGGCAAAGTATTGAATGTCAACCGCAAGAAAAGCCGTGTCCTAGTCGAGAAAATCAATATTGTCAAGCGGCACAGCAAACCGACTGCCCAGAACAAACAGGGTGGAATCATCGAAAAAGAAATGCCGATCCAATGGTCCAACCTCATGGTGATGTGTAACAAATGCGTTACACCAGCGCGTGTAAAGATGCAGAGACTGGAGGATGGTGCAAAGATTCGTGTCTGTGTAAAATGCGGCGAAGCGCTGGATAAATAGGACCGTTTGCCGGAGGATCAGAATGTCACAATTAAAAGAGTTTTACTACAAGGAAGCAGTTCCCAAGCTGATTGAGACATTTAGGTATAAAAATGTCATGCAAGTTCCCAAACTGAAAAAGGTTGTCTTGAATATGGGACTGGGAGAGGCCATTCAGAATATCAAGCTGCTGGATTCAGCGACCGCAGAGCTTAAAACCGTCGCCGGGCAGCACCCGGTAATAACGCGAGCCAAAAAATCGATTGCAGCCTTTAAACTACGCGAGGGGATGCCCATTGGTTGTATGGTGACGTTACGGCGGAATCGCATGTATGACTTTTTCTACAAGCTGGTGAACACCGCTCTTCCGCGTGTCCGCGATTTCAGGGGAATTTCGGGTAAAGCCTTCGATGGCCGGGGTAACTATTCTTTGGGTATCAAAGAGCAAATCATATTTCCTGAAATCGATTACGATAAAATCGACAAGATCAAGGGGCTGAACATCAGTATTGTAACCAGTGCCAAAACCGACGAGGAGGGCAAGGAACTTCTGCGGTTATTGGGCATGCCTTTTAAGAATTAAAGTTAGGGGTTCCGGGTTCCGGGTTTATCGGTTGATACCCGCACCCAGAACCCAAAACCCAGAACCAATGAACCTATTTCAGTAGGAGGATGATTTGGCAAAAACGGCGCTTAGAAATAAAGCGGTAAGTAAACCTAAATTTAAGGTCAGGGCCTACAACAGATGTCCGATTTGCGGCCGTCCCCGAGCTTTTATCAGAAAATTCGGTATTTGCCGGATTTGTTTCCGTGAGTTTGCATCACAGGGAAAGCTGCCCGGAGTTGTAAAATCAAGCTGGTAGGCTGGCTGCCGGTCACCGGCTGTCGCTAAAATGAGATTTAAAGCCTACAACCCAACTGACGACAGCTATCAATTATTATAGCTTCTGCATAAAGGAATATAAAAATTTTCTGAATCACATAAGCTGGCTAGTTGCCAATTTGCATGAAAGCAAAAAGATGTCTTTAAGATGCCCGGCAATGCAGCAAGCGACCAGCGACCAGAAAATAGGAGAAAACAATGGCGATTAGTGATCCAATAGCTGATATGTTAACCCGCATCCGGAATGCGGCCAAAGCCAAATTCAACAGTGTAGATATCCCCGGCTCTACCTTGAAAACTGAAGTGGCCAAAATCTTGAAAACTGAAGGGTTTATCAGGAACTATAAATTTTTAAAAGACGGTAAGCAGGGGATCCTGCGGGTCTATCTTAAATATGGTGAGGGTCAGTCCAATATCATATACGGGCTTAAACGCATTAGCAAACCCAGCAGGCGCGTCTACGTGAACTGCAAAGAGATTAAGCCGGTGTACAATGGCATGGGGATCGCGATTCTTTCCACGTCCAAAGGGGTTATGACCGATAAAAAAGCGCGCCGGGAAAAAGTCGGCGGTGAGATTCTGTGTCACGTTTGGTAGCCGTTTTTAAATTAGCTAAATAGTATAATAGTCAAATTCTTGGATCGTTTTGACTATGCAACTGAAACTGGAGATAAAAGCATGTCTCGCGTAGGCAAAAAACCGATTTCGATACCGGATAAAATTAAAATCGCGTACTCGGACCGGGTGCTGACCGTCACCGGCGATAAGGGCACCCTGAGCCAGTCCATACACCCAGCGGTTGATCTGAAGATTGAAGATAGCGTCATGAATGTGACGATGATTTCCGAAGACCGCAACAGCAGGGCCCTGCAAGGCCTTACGCGCAGTCTGGTCGACAATATGATTACGGGAGTCAACCAGGGCTTCCAGCGTACCCTGGAAATCAACGGCATTGGATATCGCGCCGAACTGAGCGGCAAGCAGATCGTCCTGCACGTTGGATATTCCAACCCGGTTGCTTTCGATCTGCCCGAGGGAATCTCTGCAACCGTAGAAAAAAACAACAACATTATCTTGTCTGGGATCGACAAGCAAAAAGTCGGTTTGGCAGCCGCAGCAATTAGGAAAATTCGACCGCCTGAACCCTATAAAGGCAAAGGCATCAAATATGCCGAAGAGCATATTCGAAGAAAGGCCGGCAAAACCGGCACTAAGTAGAATGACGAATTTCGAATGTCGAATGACGAATGGTTGATGTCGCTACGCGCCACAATTTTTATATTTTAAATTGACCCGCCGGAGGCGGCCCTTTAGTCATTTGTCATTGGTCATTCCCAAGGGGAAATAAAGATGGGATCCACGAATATCAGGCAGGCAGCTCGTTTAAAAAGAAAAAAGAGAATCCGGAAGAAAATCAGCGGAACGCCTCAGCGGCCAAGGCTCAGTGTGTTCCGAAGTTCAAGACATATTTATGCTCAGATTGTTGATGACACCTCAGGGCATACCCTGGCAGCAGCTTCCACGTTGGACAAAGAGGCCCAGGGCGGGCCTAAGTTCGAAAACAAAGTCGAAGCGGCAAAATTTGTCGGCAAGCTTGTCGGCGAACGGGCAATTGGTAAAGGAATCAAAGACGTCATCTTTGATCGTAACGGTTTTTTATATCACGGCCGTATTAAATCCCTATCAGAAGGTGCTCGGGAGGCTGGTCTGATTTTCTAGCCGCGGGTTGATCTTATTCCCACTGAAGGAGCGAAGGAGGCAGGCTCTTGTACAAGCAAGATAACGAAGAAGTCCAGTTAATAGACAAAGTGGTTCATATTAACCGAGTGGCAAAGGTTGTCAAAGGTGGTCGCCGTTTCAGTTTCAGCGCCATTGTTGTCGTCGGAGATGGCGACGGTTCGGTTGGTTTTGGCCTCGGCAAAGCCGGTGAAGTCCCCGAAGCCATCCGCAAAGGCGTGGAAAAGGCTAAAAAGAGCATGGTCGACATACCGCTGCTTGAGGGCACCATCCCTTATGAGGTGATTGGAAAATTCGGTGCCGGCCGGGTGCTGCTCAAACCGGCTACTCAGGGTACCGGTGTCATCGCCGGCGGTGCGGTAAGGGCCGTCTTAGAGGCCGCCGGGGTTCAAAATATCCTTACCAAGTGTCTTGGTTCGCATAACCCTCACAACCTGGTTAAGGCGACGATTCAAGGACTTCAACAACTTGAAAGCCGGGAGCAGGTAGCCGCAAGACGCGGGATCAGCGTTGATGATCTATAGACAGAAAGGTAACTAGTTTAGATGGCTGGAATGTTAAAAATCACGCTCGTCAAAAGTATGATTGGAAGACCAGAAAAGCATCGCAAAGTCTTGCGAGGACTGGGGCTGACCAAGGTTAACCGAACCGTCGAGTTGCAAGATACACCTTCCATAAGAGGAATGATCAATGTTGTCTCTCATATGGTAAAGGCTGAGGAGAAAATCGATGAAGCTCAATGAATTAGCACCAGCAAAGGGATCCCGCAAAAGCCCCAGGCGGCTTGGCCGCGGTGTGGGATCGGGCCGCGGAAAGACGGCCGGCCGCGGGACCAAGGGATATAACTCCCGTTCCGGCGGCGGGGTGCGCCCCGGGTACGAAGGCGGTCAGATGCCTTTGCATCGACGATTGCCCAAACGCGGATTTACGAATATTTTCAGAAAAAATATTGCTGTAGTCAACGTCCGCGACCTGGCCAAATTTGACAACGGCAGCGTGGTCGACGCGGCTGCACTTGTTTCGGCGGGGCTGGTCCGAGGCAAAAAGGATGGAATCAAACTCCTGGGACACGGCGAAATCAAACATTCCCTGGAAGTCAAAGTAAATCAGATCAGTAAAAGTGCCAGGGAAAAGATCGAAGCTGCTGGCGGAAAAGTAGAGGTACTGTAATGATCGGTGGTGGGTTCCAGAACATATTTAAGATACCTGAATTAAAAAAGAGGATCCTTTTTACCCTGGCCCTTCTGATCGTCTATCGTATTGGTGTTCATGTTCCGGTTCCTGGCATCGACAGCGTTGCGCTGGCATCATTTTTCAAGGCCGCGGAGGGCACGATATTCGGGATTTTTAATATGTTTTCCGGCGGTGCTTTTGAGAAGCTTTCGGTATTTGCACTTGGTATTATGCCTTATATCAGTGCGTCGATTATCTTGCAGCTTTTGACCGTTGTCATTCCCCATCTTGAACAATTAAAGAAGGAAGGCGAGCAGGGAAGAAAAAAAATAACCCAGTATACCCGCTACGGTACCGTCATTTTAAGCATCATCCAGGGCTTCGGTATCAGTGTCGGACTCGAAAGCATGAGCGCGCCGGACGGGTCACCGGTTGTGCTGCTGCCGGGCTGGGCCTTTCGGTTGCTGACTGTCATAACACTGACGGCCGGCACCGCTTTTATCATGTGGCTGGGTGAGCAGATCACCGAGCGCGGAATTGGCAATGGTATTTCCTTGATTATATTTGCCGGGATCGTTTGCAGATTGCCGGCCGCCAGCGTCAATACGGTCCGTTTGCTGTCCACCGGTGAGATGGGGATATTCGCCGTATTAATTCTGGTCGTCTTAATGGTTGCGGTCGTCGGCTTCATAATTTTCGTTGAACAGGGCCAGCGCCGGATTCCGGTACAATATGCCAAGAGGGTGGTCGGCCGCCGGATGTATGGCGGCCAGAGCACGCATTTGCCGCTTAAAATTAATACTTCCGGTGTCATTCCGCCGATTTTTGCCTCTTCCATTATTATGTTTCCGGCAACCATCGGCAGCTTTGTAAAAGTTGAGTGGATTCAATCAGTCACGGCAGCCATGCGTCCCGGTAATGCGGTATATGAATTGCTTTTCGTGGCCTTTATATTTTTCTTTTGCTATTTTTATACGGCGGTGACCTTCAATCCAGTGGATGTGGCCGACAATATGAAAAAAGCCGGTGGCTATATTCCGGGCATCCGACCGGGCAAGCGTACGGCTGATTACATCGACAAAGTCTTAACCCGAATTACGCTGGGCGGTGCCGTATATGTATCAGCAGTTTGCGTGTTGCCATCGATTCTCATTACCAGATTCAACGTTCCGTTTTATTTTGGCGGTACCGCCCTTCTGATCGTAGTTGGCGTGGCCATCGACACGGTCGCCCAAATGGAGTCGCATATGCTCAGCCGGCATTATGAAGGATTTTTGAAAAAGGGTGGCGGCAAAATGAAGGGTCGATTCTAGAAAAATTTTTTTTTAACGCTAAATTGGTTGTTTTTAAATCCGCCTGAGGCGGATT